>METF01000156.1:6322-10632 GCA_001771235.1 Candidatus Zhuqueibacterota bacterium RBG_16_48_16 | reverse complement strand
TCCCGTTTTTCTCCGCGACCTGGCTGATGGCGCCGGAGGCCGTGCCGACGGAAATGCTGGCCTATAAAAAGGGATATTACAAATATCCCGGTATCAAAGAGGATGTTTACGTCCCGGACTTTAAGCCCGATGCGAAAATCACCGGCGATCTTTTTGCCGATCGCGGCAAAATATTCATCCTGCTTCGCCCGCCGGCCACGGAAGCGCACTATCATAATCCGGAAAGCGAAGGAATTTTGGATGCCGTGATCGATCATGTTGCCGGCCATGAGGATACGCAGATGGTGCTGCTGCCGCGCAATGGCGCCCAACGGATCGCCCTGCAATCGAAATGGAATCGGTTGTTCGAAAACAAAAAGATCGTCGTCCCGCCGAACGTGGTCAACGGACTTGATTTGATCTGGCATTCCGATCTGGTGATCAGCGGAGGCGGCACCATGAACCGGGAAGCGGCGGCCCTGGGTGTGCCCGTCTACAGCATTTTTCGCGGCAAGATCGGCGCCATCGACCGCTATTTGGCCGGGCAAAACCGGCTGGTGTTGATCGAAACGGCGGAGGAAGCATGTTCCAAAATATTCATCCGGCCGAGGGATAAAAATGGGCCGCTCGAAAAAAAATCGAACAGCACCTTAAAAGTGATCGTTGAGAACCTGGAGAAAATTGCAGGGGGATGATATGTGCATTAGCATCTGTTCTGCCACTAAGCCACAAAGTCGCAAAGGTACACAACGGATTAGTTTTGTGAAACTTTGTGTCATGGTGTCTTTGTGGCGAATTATAACAGATATGCCTGAATAGTCACGTTTTTGCGAATGATACTTCAATTCAAGAGTGAGAAAGTAAGCATGCACGGTTTGCGCTATGTCCTCATCACCCCGGCTCGGAATGAGGCAAAATACATAGCCAAAACGCTTAACGCCGTCGCCAGCCAGACCATCCTGCCGGAGAAATGGATCATCGTCAGCGACAATTCCGACGACGGCACCGATGAGATCGTCAAACAGTTTGCTATGTCCCATGCTTTTATAACGCTTTTAAGGAGCGAAGACGGAGCGGCGCGAAATTTCAGCGCCAAAGTGGCCGCCTTTAACCTGGCCCTCCCTTTGCTTGAAAATATCGATTATGATTTTATCGGTATTGTCGATGCGGATATTTCGTTCGAGCCTGGCTATTATGAAAATATTTTAAATAAATTCCGGTCAAATCCCAAACTGGGTGTTGCCGGCGGCATAAGATATGACTATTGCGACGGTTCATTTCATAAAGTTATCTGTTCCAGTAACAGCGTGGGCGGTCCGTTCCAGCTCTTTCGCCGCGAGTGTTTCGAGCAAGTCGGCGGCTTTGCTCCCATCGATCTCGGCGGAGAAGATGCGGTGGCGGAAATCAAAGCCCGCATGTATGGCTGGCAGGTGCAATCCTTTGAGGAGTTCATCGTTTATCACCACAAATGCACCGGCTCGATGATGGGAAGTTTTTTTCAAAGCTTTTTCAAACAGGGCCAGCGGGAGTATTTGATAGGTTATCATCCATTGTTCGAGATTTTTCGGCGGATCCTGCACCTTGCCGAAAAGCCTTATGTGTTGGGTAGCCTGATCATGCTGCTGGGCTATTTTCGCGCCTATTTCAGCCGGCATAAGCCCCTGGTCGATCAGAATGTGATTCAATTCCTCAAAGAGGAACAACTCGGCCGCCTGAAAGCCATTTTTACAGCACGAAGAGATCCTTCGTTCAGGTTCTAGTGCCACAGCGAAAGTTTTGCGCAGAATAAAAAAATTGATTTCTACTTTTTGCAGAAAAGAAAAGAGTAAAGGATTTATTAGCCACAAAGCCACAAAGGCGCAAAGCTACACAAAGAAGACAAAATGATTAGGGGCAAAATTATTTCTTGCAATTATTTTGTCCTAAATTATTTTGTCATTTGCCCCTTGTGCTTCTTCGTGACTTTGCGACTCGGTGGCAAAGATTTCATTATCTGCAAATAAAAGTTTCTCTGTTGTAATAATTAAAGGCAAAATAATTTTACCTTGAACAAGAAGAAATTAACACTACTGACGAAAACCGCTCTTGCCGTGGTCGACCAGGGCCTGCTCTCGGCGGTCAATTTTTTTGTCTCCATCGTGCTCATCAAAAACACGGCCAAGACCGAGTACGGCTACTATTCCATCGCCTTTGCGGCGCTGATGCTTTTTATATCGGTGCAGAATGCCGTCGTCACCACGCCGCTCACCGTTTTGCTTCCGGCCAAAAAGTCCGCCGAGAAAAAAGAGTATATCTCCTCCCTGTTATCCGGGCAGTATGCTCTGTTATTGCCATTGTCTTTTATTTTCCTTCTCGTCGCTCTGGCGGGACGGTTTTTTGCAATCGACTCCCTGAGAACCCACATCGCCCTCGCTTTCATTGTGGCCGTTCTGGGTGCGTTGTTGCGGGAATTTTTGCGCGCCTGTTTGTTCGCTCAGTACAGGGCGGAGCGCGTTCTGGTTGTGGATACGATCTATGTCCTGGTTTATATTTCGGCAATCGGCTTGTTATGGCTGACGAGCTCAGTTTCCGTCCCTGTTATTTTGATCTTTATGGGAATTTCCGCTTTCGCGGCTTCGCTGACGTCCACCGGATTTATAGAGTGGCGGATCAGATGGCCGTCCGTCAAAAAAAGCTATTCCGAAAACTGGCCGTTTGGTCGCTGGGCGCTCGCCGGCGTCCTTGTTTCCCATGTACAGAATTATGCCTACCTCTACCTGCTGGGCGCTTTGTTGGGCAGCACGGCCGTGGCGGACGTATCGGCCTCCAGGCTTTTGCTGATGCCCCTGGTTCTGGCCCAGGTCGGCTGGGGCAAGGTCGCCTTGCCGCTTGGAGCGCGACTGCATGAAGAGAAACGGGCCGTGGATTTTTTCAAAATACAGATGGCCGCCGCTCTCGCTTTTGTCGTTGTGATCCAACTGTACGTTTTTCTCATAAATCGATTTGCGCCGCTGCTTGGCTCCCTGGTGTTGACGGATAAATACCTCGAAGCGCTCGGATTCGCCACGTTATGGGGCGCCATATTTTCCGTCGGCTTTGTTGCCTTGTGCGCGAGTTTCGGGCTGCAGGCGATGAAACGGTTCAAGGTGATCACCCAGATGAGCGCGATCACCATGGTGCTGACCGTTTTGAGCACTTTTCTATTCATAAAGGGTTTTGCAGTGCGAGGCGGACTGTATGCCCTGTTGACCGGTGAAACCAGCCTGGCTATTCTGCTGTGGTATAAATTTGTATCAAGCGTTTTTCCGCTGCGTGCGGGCAGGATAAGATTATTGATCACCCGGCTCACAAAAAAAGTGGTGAATGAAAATGCCTGATGCGATGGACATAGTCGGACCGGATTGTTCCATAAGCATAGTGACCTGCAAACGCCCCGCCATGCTGAGCAGGCTCCTGCAAAGCATTTGCGCGCAAAAACAAATTGATCGATACGCGCTGGAGATCGTCGTGGTCGACAATGACCCTCAGCGCAGCGCCGAGCCAGTGGTGCAGGATTTTAAAAACAGCTCCCGTCAGGAGCTTTTCTATTTTGTACAGCCAAAGAAAAACATCAGCCTCAGCCGCAATCTCGCGGTGGCCAAAGCCCGCGGCAGATACATTGCGTTTATCGACGACGACGAGTACGCTACCGAGGCCTGGCTCGAACAGATGATCGATACGGCAGAGCGCTTTGGCGCCGACGGCGTCTTTGGCCCGGTTGTGCCGGATTTTCATCCGCACACGCCCGGCTGGCTGAGAAACGGCCATTTCTTCGAAGAGACGCTTGTCAACCTTCCAACCGGCTCGCCGGCGGTGGATACCTGGTCGGGAAACTGCCTGCTCAAAGCGTCGCTTCTCAGATCGATTCCCGGCCCGTTCGACGAATCCTTCGGTACGACCGGCGGCGAGGATACTGGCCTGTTCGACAAGCTGGCCAGGGGCGGCGCCCGTTTTGTCTATTGCGCCGAAGCAAACGTATACGAGGCGGTGCCGCCGGAGAGAACGACCGTGTCATACATCATGAAAAAAGCCCTGCGGGGCGGTAACGCGCATACCCGCCGAATGCTCGATCGCGCCAGACGCAAGGCGATGGCCCGGCTGTTTATGTTAGTAAAAGCGTTGTGCCAGGGAGCTGTGGCCGTTGCTTTGACCATCGTATCGGCTCCCAGCCGGGCCGCAAGCATAAAATGGACGGCGAAAATCGCCTCCAATATCGGACGGCTTTTGGCGGTCTTTAACTGGCATTATCAGGCGTATAAATAAGGAAATTATTCGGCCCACTAAAGACACGAAAGAATCGAAATAGTAATAGT
>METF01000156.1:6089-6235 GCA_001771235.1 Candidatus Zhuqueibacterota bacterium RBG_16_48_16 | reverse complement strand
TGAGTCCTTTCCTGTTCAGTGTGCTTTGTTGGAGCGAAGCAATCCCCCTTACTTTTCAGGAGATTGCTTCGGCAAAAAACGCCTCGCAATGACAGCGAATTTTTAAAAAAGTAGTTTTCGTTCAGATATTTAGTGCGTTTCGTGGG
>METF01000156.1:4763-6003 GCA_001771235.1 Candidatus Zhuqueibacterota bacterium RBG_16_48_16 | reverse complement strand
GCTTTTTTCATCTATCTCGTTTTTGTCATCTTTGGCACCTCCATGCCCTTTCAGGAAAAGATCACCGATGTGACGGACATCGAAACGTCCAATCCGTTAAAGCAATTGCTGTTTCCCCTGTTGTTTATTGCCGGGTTGGTTTCTTTGATTCCCTGCCGGCGCCAGGCGATTGGAATTCTAAAAAGCGAAAAGTTCTTGGCATTGTTCTTCCTCTGGGCGCTGGTCACGGTTTCCTGGTCGAATTTTCCGTTTATTTCGCTCAAGAGATGGATTCAGGTGGTTGGCCCGGCCATAATCAGCCTGGGGATATTGATGCATAGTGACTCGGCTGAGGAGGTAAAAAGATATTTCAGGATCATTCTCGCTTTTTACATTTCAATTTCTCTGGTGTCCGTTTTTATCGTGCCCGGCGCCGTGCATTCCGATATGGCCGCCTGGAAAGGGCTGGCGTCGCATAAAAACACCCTCGGCCAGATCAGTCTGGTCGCCGCCATTTTTTGGTTTGATGCGCTGAAAACCGACTCCTGGAAGAAAAAGATTGTATCTTCCGCTCTCCTTTTGATGTCAGTCGTCCTGCTCATCGGCTCTCACAGTATGACCTCGTTCCTGAATTTTGCCGTATGGCTTTTTTTAATGCTTCTTTTCGGATTGGACAAACTGTTTCGACCGCTCAATATCGGCCGATTTTACTCGTTCTTTATTTTTTTCATTATCATTGTTCTGGTGGTTTCAACGGTATTTTTTGTGCCGAATGTAAAAGCGCTCTTTTTTGATTTCATGGGCAAGGATGCCACTTTTACCGGGCGCATGGAGCTGTGGCAAGCCGTTTTCGATCACGCGAAAGAGAATATTTTTACCGGATGCGGCTTTGCCGGATTCTGGATCGTCGGCAACCGTCCGGTCATGGACTTGTTCGATTTTTTTATCTGGCTTCCCAATGAGGCGCACCAGGGCTACCTGGACATCCTGAATGAGACCGGTCTGGTCGGCCTGGGACTCTTTATTTTGCTGGTGGTGTTTTATGCCGTTCACCTGCCCAGGTTAAAAAAACCGCATCTATGGAAATGGTTCGTCCTGCTCGTTTTGATCATAAACTTTTTTGAATCCACCTTGTTCGTGCTGAACAATGTAACAGGAGTGCTTTTCACTTTTTCCTATCTGGCGCTTTTTACGGAAATCCATAAGGACAGGTCTTTTTGGCGGGAGTCACTTTGTAACTCTTAGCTTTTAGCTGTCAACC
>METF01000156.1:2653-4422 GCA_001771235.1 Candidatus Zhuqueibacterota bacterium RBG_16_48_16 | reverse complement strand
GAACCTGAAAAACATCGCACGTGTGTGGTGCTTGAATCATGTTGAGGAGGTGTATATTATGCGAGTTTATTTGAAGAAGAAAACAGGGTGCCTTATCGGCTTTTTCCTGTTCCTGACCCTGACAGTTGTCGTTCCATCGTCGGGGATCGAAAACAAGCAAGAGTGGGATGCTGCTTTTAACGCTTTTTACGCCCAACAAGACCCTCTTTTGGATTTGAAAGAGGCCAACGAAAAGGGATTGTTCGCCTGGCAGGGCTATTACTGGATTCGCGCTTATGTGTCCATGGCAGCGGCTTACGGCGATACGGCCTACCTGGATAAAGCCCAAAAGCTGATCGATTTTATGCTGGCCAATCGCGATGATCAGCGAGCTGCCCGTGGCGAGATCGATTTAATCGCTACACCTTACTTTGCCGCGCCTCTCTTTTATTTGAGAAATCGCCCGCAGCCGGCGCCGGGATGGCGCACCTGGGATGAGAATTATAAGGGATGGCGGGTGCTGCTGGTGGACGATGCCCAGGTCGTTCATGCGATCATGCGATATGTCGATTTGATCGCCACCGATGAGCGGTTCGCCGCTTACTGGCCGGGCGCAATGGATTATATGGCAAAAGTCGAAGAAACGGTAAAGGCCCACGACGGCTCGTTTTTGTTCGATGCATCCCCGAAAATCCCCGGCAGCTATTATTATGAGAATCCGGATGGAAGCGGCTTGTACTCCGGTGCGGTCGAATTCAATATGGACGCCAGCATGGGATGTGCGCTTTTATTGCTCGATAAAGTGAAGGGGGGCGTCCCGGAGTATCGCCAAAAAGCGGCGGCCATTCTTGCCTGGTGGAAAGCGCATCTGCGGGAATTGAGCGACGGCACGCTGGATTGGGATTATGATCTGCAGGACGGGCAAGCCAGGACCACCGCCACCGGCAGCCAGGATGTGAACCACGCCCACCTGGATTTGAGTTTTCTCATTTTGTCCCATCACGCCGGTCTCGATGTGTCCAATGAAGTTTTGCGAAAATGTGCCGATACCTTTATGAACACCGTTTATCTCGGCGATGGAAAAATAGCCTGGTCGATTGACGGCAAGGATCGGTCGGAGGAGCATTATTATCCGGCGGGCTATGATTGGATCGATCTGGCAGAGCTCGAGCCGCAGGTGCTCGACATTGCCCAAGAGGTTTACCAAAAAAATTACCCGACACCCACCTGGGCCAGGCCGTTCCTGGGCTGGGCGGAAATTTTGCGCTGGAAACAGTATTTCAAAGAGCAGCCGCCATTGCCGCCGGAAGCAATTCGTCTCGAGTAGAATGCTTTATTATTCTGAAAAGCCTGTTTTTAAACAAAATTGTTGCACGGCACTCTACAATAATTTTGGTGAAAAGTCGAACGTGAAACGAAAAACATTGACAAGGGTTTCCCGTTTCACTTTTCACATTTCCCGTTTCACCTTTCACGTTTGACGTTTCACCTGCGCTTGCGCACAAGGAATAAAACGATGAAAAACCTCATAGAAAAGCAGAGCCATAAATCTCTTTTCTGGTTTATGAGCGGCGTCTTTTTTCTATTCTATTTTGTACAAATTCCTTTGTTCACGTCGAATGCCGACGTCCTGGTTTATTCCTGCAGAGCGCTTCATAATGCACCCATTTTGAAATTTGCCTTTTTGGACGAAAGATACCTTCTCGGCATGGCGCCTTTGCCGAATTATCACCTGGCCCATACGGTCATCCTGTGGCTGGTTTATCGAATGGTGCCCGTGAATCTGGCAA
>METF01000156.1:0-2611 GCA_001771235.1 Candidatus Zhuqueibacterota bacterium RBG_16_48_16 | reverse complement strand
CTTTGGCTATCGGCCTCACGGTGTTGATTTGTCGGCAACTGGGTTTCTCCAAAAGAAAGGCTTTGATCGTCGCCACGCTTGCCGGCATTATTCCCAGCCTATGGTACCATAGCCTGGTTGGCGAGGTGTATGCCTTGCAGCTTTTCGCCATTCTGCTCTTTTTGTATTTTTTCCTGCAAGGCAAGCAAATTTTAGCGATAGCGGTCTTTTTATTCGCCTGCCTGGTCACGCCGCTGTCGGGGCTGGCTCTTGTTTTCGTCTTTCTGAAAGGTTCATCCAAAAATACGATGTTGAGAGTTTTTGGGGTGGGACTGGCGGCATTCGTAGCGTACATGGCGATCTATTATTTCATCGATCCGGGGTTTTTGGCAAAATATGCGTTTTTGAGGCATACGGTACACGAGCCGTTGGCTTGGCGTGTTTACAAGCTGGCACAATATGTTTTCATAAATTATAATTTTCTGCTGATTTTTCTTTTGCTCGGATTGCGCCTTTTATGGAAAGAACAGAAAAAGCTCCTGCTGGGACTGACCCTGGCGGCCCTGCCGCAAATAGTGCTGGTCACAGGCTTGCCCGGTTTTTTGAAGGAATACGGCGCTTTTCAGGTTCCCCTCTTTTGGCTTCTCGCTTTTCCCGCCGGTTTGGCGATAGCCAAATTAAAACATATTCGATGGGGTTTTGCGGCTATGGTCGGTTCGGCATTAATCACTACTTTTGTCTGGATCATCCCATGCCAACAAACAGGCCTGGCACGACAAGAGGCGGGTGTCTGGCTGGCGGCAAGAGTCCCGGCAAAAATGGTCATCGTCGGCGACTGGCGTTCCAGCGTCGGCGTAGCGATTGGAAAATACGGCTGGGGCTTTGAAGAGATTGCGGGAAACTATATCGAATCCACCCAGCCGACGGAGCGAGATTTGTACGAGACAAAACTGGATTCGGCGATTATTGTGCATTACACGTGGCCGGCGTGGAGAAAAAAGCTGGCCGAGCTGTCGGTGCCCGGCCTGCAAATCCATCGTTACGATGCGCTCGAATGGTTTACAGCAGGAACCATCGAGCCTCTTTATGAAAACAGCGCCGTGCGGGTTTACTTGTGGCGCTGGAGTGGTGAGGATACTGGGGCCGTTGTCGGCCGTTTTGACTGATTACTTCTTAAATGACGATTAGTGTATTGAGCTTTCTTAGTACTTGTATTGTGACATAAGGAGGGAGCTCGCACAAAAATTCAGCATTTCTGGCTCTCCAATCAAGACATTTTACCTGGTCGGATAACACAGCGCCTGTGACCTTGAGAGCCTCTGGAATGATTACTTCAAAAGGATAGCCTTTGATTTGATTGGTAATTGGACACAGAACTGCCAGACCGACTTTGCCATTATAAGAGGATGGTGAGAGAACAAGGACTGGACGTCTTCCTGTCTGTTCGTGGCCTGCTTGAGGATCCAGATTTATCCAAATCACATCGCCTCTGTCGGGAATATACTTCTTTGCCATTACCAGACTTCCCGTCCCGTCGCGTCGCCTGTGGCTATTTCGGCATGAAGGTTCTCTTTCTTTACACCTGCCAGCAACTCATCAAGGAAGTATTCTTTCTCATCAATAATCTGTGCAATGAGCTTGCCTTCTACCGCTGACAAATCGACAAATGAGCCTTGATCGACTTTGATTTGCCTGGCGAATGATTTAGGAATGCGAATAGCGAGGCTATTTCCCCATTTTTGAATCTGGACGCGCATCTTTTTCTCTCCTGTTCATGGGTATACGATGAAGATACTATCTGTCACAATTAAAGCAAGAGGTTTTTTCAATTCGACACGGGTTTCAATGCATATTATTAGGCTACACGAATCCTGATCGACCTGGATTTCCAATTCAGGTTGCTGGATAATAAAGTGCTTCTGCCCCTACTCATTCTATCCCCTCAGGATAAATTTGAATGACACTATCATTTTCTTGGGTTCAAATGGGGGCTGGAAGCCCCGATCCATGGCAGCGCCCAGGATGGAAATCCTGGGCGATCAGGCTTATTTTTCGATTTATGTTTTTGATTTGATGAGAAATTTTCTCACTTCCTCGCGGAGATCGTTGATTTGCAGCATTCCTTTTACTTTTACTGTACCATCGTTTAAAAATGTCGTATCATAAACGCTGAATCCTCTTGCAAATCCATCTACTCTTGATTTTATTAATATATTTTCCTCGATTGACAAAAGATCGGACATACTTTCAGTCTCTGAGATGGGAAGCTTTAATATTTCTATTTTTAGATTTTCAAGTATTTTTAACTTGGCATTTTCAATAGCAGATGATCTTTGAGCTGTTGTTGGCAAATCTGGATTTGGACTTCCTATCCCTTCTGCATAAATAGTATCTGGCCAAGAGTTTAAATAGTAATTGAAATCATGATCTACTTCAATCGGAGTTTTCTCTTTAATGCAAGAATTGAGATTTAATAAGCCAACACAAATACAAATGTTAATCTTTATAATTAACTTTTTCGTATCCATTTTTTTCTCTTAATTAGTCGTACATTTATTTTCTAAGTTTAAATTTCCTTTCTTTTGGCTAACCATCTCATAAATGATCGTTGACTTTCTCCTGAAGATTTTCC
>METF01000155.1:12539-15291 GCA_001771235.1 Candidatus Zhuqueibacterota bacterium RBG_16_48_16 | reverse complement strand
CAAAGTGAAAGTAGATCCCGCATCCATCGCAGCGTCACCTCATGCGGCGTTTTATTAAAACAGCCCCATTCCCCAACGTGTACCGGCACACCTTTGTCCACCAGAGGCTGCCAGGTATCGATCAATTTGGCTTTCATGGCCGCTTTATCCCAGATTTTGCCATCGTCGCCTTTTAAAGGCCAGGTCGGAGGGCCGGATGTCTCAAAGGCATCTTTCGGCACCCAGGTTGCGGTATAATGGCTCACACTCATGGGGTCGTAACCGCGCGTGCTTTGCACCAGGCCCAAATCGGCAATTCCGTAAACAGGCGTCCTGCCGACATCTTTGCCGTCCGCCACAATCAACCGCTCAGGGTCCTCTTCCCGGATGCCGTTTACCAGCGCTTTCACAATTTCGACATAGCGGGTTTCTTCCTTCATTGCCGGCGGCTCGTTGATGAGGTCGAAGCTCAGTTGCGAGCGTTTGATGCCTTTGTATCGCCTGGCAAAAACTTTCCAGTGATAAACCGCGGCGTCCAGGGCTTTTTGCATATTTTCGGCGGTGTCGTCAAAGAGGTCCACCGGCTCCAGCTCGCGGCCGTTGATGCAATAGCCGGGCACACGATGAAAATTCAGGTTGATGTGGATTTTGTACTGCTTGCCCAGCTCGATGACCTCATCGATGTCTTGCAACACATCTTCATCGATCTTGTACCAGTCGTCCTTTGAGGCCCAGCTCCAGTAGGACATCGGGATGCGGGCAAAGTCGAATCCCCACTCGGCCATGATCTCAAAATCCTCTTCTTTGAATTTTCTTCGTGGACCGCGACCGCTGAATTTTTCCAGCAGATTAAAGCCGCGGTAGCGGGGGAATTTCAGCCCGGGTTTTTCTGCAGCGGCATGAACTTTTGCTCCGTATCCTGCAAGCGACGCCGCAGCCAGTGCGCCGCTCGTCTTCATAAAATCGCGTCTGTCCATAAGGCGGGTGGCTCCTTTTTTGTAGACAGTCTCACGGTAATCTTGCTGTTTTTTTTACAGCCTCAAAATAAGGAGAATCGAAATGAAGTGACTTGAGTTTGGAGTGGCTTGAGTTACGCCCTCTCAAGTCATTCTATCAGAACAGTCTTAATGATCTTGTCTTTAATTATTTTGACTTTTTTTACATAGTCTGACTCATTTGAGTTTCTGTGATCGGTTGCCCTTTTTTATATGCCAGTTTCATTCTTGCCACGTGCAAAAGATTTTTTTCGCCGTATCGCTTCGAATTTCTTCCTGTATTTAAAATCGTAAGAATCATCGATCTCGCAAAAATCCTTTTTAAGCAGGTGGGCGTTTATGAAAGTTTTGTTTTTCATAAAAACAAAAGCCAAAAGATGGTTCTCCTCGTCGTATTTCATTTCGTCATATTTTAAATAAACCTGCCCTTTCAATATCTTCTTTCTCAAAAATTCCATAGCTTGATGCTCTTTTCGCGCGGCAGGTTTTACTCCGATCAAACGAACGATTTGGTCGTTATTCAGTTTTATCAAATTAGGTCCCATGATTTCCTTTACGATGTAATAAGTCTCACGAGCCGATTCGTTTTCCCGATTATCCAGGCTGATTCTTGAGCCAAACGAGAGTTGTTTGGGATTGGCCTTTTTGTCGAATTGCACCGGATCGCGGAAAATATATTTCTGCCTGGCGATCTTTTGTTGCCAGTTTATACCCGACTGTTTTTGGTATTGGATAAAAAGCCGTGCTTCCTTGAAAAGAGTATCTTCTCTTATGTCTAATTTTTCTTTTATGATCGGCAGAAATTCTTTGTTGATCTCATAACCGATGGAATTCCTGCCGCTCACTTTTGCTGCAAGCGAGGTGGTGCCGCTGCCCACAAACGGGTCCAGCACGGTGTCGCCGAGGAAAGAAAACATCTCGATGGTTCTTTTGGGCAATTCCAGCGGGAACATGGCGATGTGATCTTGCTGCCTGGCCCCGGCGAAGGTCCAATGGCCGAAAAAGTATTCTTTCCATTTTTCTTTGGAAATGGCCGATTGTTCTTTTATCTCCTTGCTCACTTCCGGCTGTTCCCCCGGTTTCTTGAAAATCAAAATAAATTCATAATCGATTTCCACAATGCCGTTTCTGGGGAAGGGAAACGAACCCATCACCGTGGCGCCGCCGCTGGTGTTCATCGTGGTTTTCTTTTGCCATATAATCGCGCCCATGTAATCGAAGCCGATGGTCTCGCAAAACTTGATGACTTCGGTTCTGATGGGCATGATTTTGTACCGCCCGTAATAAACCGAACGGGCAAACTGATCGCCGATATTCACCACCATCCGGCAGCCCGGATGCAGCACCCTGAAGCATTCCAGCCAGACCAGATTCAGATTATTGATATAATCCTGGTAGGAATCGTTAAAGCCGATTTGATCTTCCGTCCCGTAATCCTTGAGCTGCCAATAGGGGGGCGATGTGACGATATGATGCACCGATGAATTTTCCACGGCATCCATGGAGCGTGAGTCGCCGATAATTATGGTATGCCTGGTTGACATTTTACCTCAAAGAAGCCTATTTGACGATCCGTCGAAAAAATAGTATCTATTCAGGTATCGTAATTTTTCGCCACGAGTAATATGAATCTCATGGCTGAAATAGCTCACATCTATTTGACCAAAACCATATTTTTATTGCTTTGATATGAATGAACGCCGTCATTGATCCGAAGCTGATAAAGATAAATTCCTGACGGCAGGACGCCGCCGAGCTCATCGCGTCCATTCCAGGTG
>METF01000155.1:0-12520 GCA_001771235.1 Candidatus Zhuqueibacterota bacterium RBG_16_48_16 | reverse complement strand
GTTGATATCCCTGCGACAAGGTGCTGACAATCTGGCCGTGAACGTTGAAAACCGATAATCGGACTTTGGCCGGAGCGGACAGATCGTACACAATTGTCGTGGATGGATTAAAGGGATTGGGATAGTTTTGATGCAATACAAATCCGGCAGGTGACGATTGAGATAATTGAGATAAAAGCTTTTCTTCCACGGCTGTGGGTCGGGATATCTCTACCAGCTCGATGCCACCAGTGGTTGCCAAATTTCTGCTATACTGTCGATCGATGGGATTATTCCAGTGTTCATGGACGCCCAGGCTTCCAATAGGCGTGCCATCGTTTTCAGGATCGTAGGTGATGCCCTCCGGCCACCAGGTGGAATCCGCCGCCTGATGGAGATAATCATCCATTCCGTCAAAACGGACATAAGTATAGCGCGGCGGATAGACCGAGAGATCCTCCTCGGTAAACTCTGCCTGCATCACGTCCAGGCACACGGATTCTATCGCCACAGCATCCAGCGACACAAAAATTGAGGAGCACCAGTCATTATTGAATGGCGGGCTCTGAAATTTCACCGGCGGATCGTGTTCATAGGAAGTGGCCCACAGGCCATCCATCATGTAGAGCAGCGTCTTGCCGCCCAATGTTTTGTTTCCCATAATGTCCACAAAGACACGATACTGACGGTACCCGGTTCGCAGCGGCTGATCATAGTCCGTGCGATGAAGTCCCTTGTGCAGATGAACGGCATCGCTTCTGGTGATCGTACCGAAAAAATTCTTGGCGAAAAACGTCACCCCTCCCCAACGGTGTCCCTTGTACGCCGGCAGGTTGATGATATAATCGGCGTCCGAAATGATTTTATAGTATGCTTCGGAATCCACCTCCAGCACGGTTCTTTTATCTGAATAGAACATCTTTTTTGTAGAGTTGCGGACGAACCTGACGCGGCCCTCCTGGGCACTTTGAGATTGATAATTGACCTGTGGGAACTCATCGTGCCATTTATCAAAACAATGCTTAAAAATGTCACGGAACGGATCGCCGACATAGATGTTTTCCTGAGGTACGCCCGCCTTATAAACCAGTTGCCGCAGTAGAGCCAGGACGGCGTGGGGCGACGTATCCACAAATCCATACGAGTCGTTCCGCCTGATCGAATAATCGGCTGTCATGCTGCCGCTGCTGGCGTGGACGGAATTTATTTTGATGAAAATAATCTCCCCCTCGGAATAGCCGACATTTCCTTTGTTATGTGTGGAATTGAAATGAGCAAAAATTGCATCCCAGGCTTCCTTTTCGGTTGACTTGCCGGACAGCGCCAGCAAGCCATCCGCCAGCATGCGATTTACAACGCTTTGATCGCAGTTTTTATCGAGAAAATAGCCGTCATTCCATTCATAGGGAATACAATTCTCATTAGTCGCATCGGCATCGTGCACCCAGACTACGCGTCCCGGGAAAATCCCTTTGGCCTTCCCAATGGGATTGTTCGGGCCTAAAGGATCCTGGTAATCATAAGCATCTGCCAGGGTGTTTTTATTGTGCTGTAAAAAAGTAAGTATACTTGTGGAAATTGCCAAACTCAAGACAACAAGAGCAATCCGGATTTTTGATTGCGCGAATAATTGCCGGGCTTGGCGAAAAGCAAACACAGAGCTTGCCAGGCCTGCGACGTAGATGAGGAAACCGGAGGCAATGGGCGCTGCGACCTTCACGCAAGGGTAGGCCGCGCGATCCGGCTTGGGAACAATACGAATGAGAATCCAGATAACGGCCGCCAGGCCCAGGACGGGGAAGAGTAGCAAACGAAAGGGTGAACAAAGTTTCATTCCTTTTAATCTGCCGGTTCGGGGACATGTCGCAAAAAAACGCAGTCGAAGCCTGGTGAGCCACTTTTTCATGAGGTGTTTCCCTTTCATTCTCAGGCACATTACTGTTTCTCAAAATCACCGGATTATGACAAACCCCATGGCGCGCTGTGCTCTCGTGTTCGTTCTATATTACAAATTTTTATCTCCCATGCAATACTTATTTTCCCCTGATCTCCCTGACAAATGCGCGGATATGCTCCGGCGTCGTGCCGCAGCAACCGCCGATAATATTCGCTCCGGCCCGGATCAGGTCTTGTACTCTCGCCGCCATCATCTCCGCGGTTTCCGGGAACACCGTTTTGGCGTCTTTGATCACCGGTATGCCGGCATTGGCGTGAACCAGAACGGGCGTCGAAGGATCCGCTTCCCGGATCGCCTGCACGATCTCGATCATTTGCTCGAATCCCATGCCGCAATTGGCACCGACGATATCGGCCCCCGCTTCCTTGACGGTACGCACCATCTCTTCCGGTGAAACGCCCATCATCGTGCGGTAATAACCGTGAACCGTTTTGGCATAAGTAAATGTGCAGACGACTTCCAGATCGGTAGACTCTTTGGCCGCGCGAACAGCCAGGCAGGCTTCGTCAATCGCGGACATGGTTTCCACGCAGATCGCATCCGCGCCGCCCTGGCTCAGGGCTTCTACCTGCACCCGGAAGCCATCATAAAGCGTTTCCGGGGAAACCTCATCCATCACTAAAATGGCGCCGGATGGCCCGATGGAGCCCAGAACAAAGTGGTCATCGCCAGCAGCTTCGCGGGAAATCTCCGCTGCCGCCTTGTTGATCTCAAAGGCAAGATCCTGCAAGCCGTAATGTTCGAGCTTGATCGGATGCGCGCCAAAACTGTTGGTGAGAACCATGTCGGCACCGGCATCGATGTAGCTTTCAGCGATGCTGCGCACCTCTTCTCTGTGGGTGAGGTTCCAGATTTCAGGGCAGTCGCCCACCTCCAGGCCAAGCTTGTGGAGAAACGTGCCCCAGGCGCCGTCGGAGATGAGCACCTGACCGGTTTCGAGTGCTTTAAGAAGAGATCGCATGTCTTTTCCTCATTGGATATTGTATTTTTTAGCGCCGCCGAGTTATGATGATCCTGCTTCCAATTCATCCTTTACAACTTTCGCTACTTCCTCCGCCGTACCCTCTCGCTCCTGTTCTTCGCTCCATCGCCATTGGCTAAGATAATCATCTGTACCGGTCAATCCCTGGGCCTGGGCGGCCCGGTCAATTCGGGCTATAAACCGCGGTGCCAACTCGACTTTTGCCTCATCAAAATCGTCCCAGGCTTTGACCTGCGACGGTATGTCCTGCCAATAGAGTATTTGATAAAGTGCCATGGCTCTTACTCCTTGCCAACCAGGCGTAAGAACAGATCGACCGCACTACTGGCATCCGCAGCGTAGCCATCAGCTCCGATCTCGTCAGCGTACATCTGGCTGACGGGTGCGCCGCCAATGGCCATTTTGACGTGCCCCAGTCCTTTTTCCGCGAAACCGTCGATAACGGTTTTCATATAAGTCATGGTTGTGGTCAGTAAGGCGCTCATGCCGATAATGTCCGGCTTGCACTTTTCAGCCGCCGCCAGAAATTTGTCCAGGCTTTGATCCACGCCGATATCATGCACCTCGAATCCGGCGCCTTCGGCCATCATGCAAACCAGGTTCTTGCCGATATCGTGCAGGTCGCCGCGCACGGTTCCCATCAGCAGAACACCGGCCTTTTCGACGTTGGCGTCTTTGGCGGACAACAGCGGCTTGAGCACCGCCAGGCTCGCCTTCATCGCCCGCGCGGCAATCAGCACTTCCGGGACGTAGAGAATGTTATATTTAAAGTCCTCGCCGACAACGCTCATCCCGGCGATTAATCCCTCATTCAGAACCTCCTGAACGCTCCGCCCTTCGGCCAGGGCATCTTTGGTCATCTGTTCGACTTCTTTGGCTTTGCCTTCGTAGAGGCATTGATTCATTAAAGCATAATCTGGCATGTAGAGTATTTCCTTTTTACTATCCTGGCATACATTCAGTGACGAGTTATAAGAACTTTAATTGAGCGATCAGCTTTCAGCTTTTTTGTAATTATTCAGGCAAAGGCGGAGGCTAAGGCTAAGGAAAAAAGATGACGAGTTTCTCTTTTGCCTTCGCCTCAGCCTTGGCTTACGCCTGACCAGCCACGCTTATTTAAACATGAATACGTGCAATTATGCATCCTGGGCATCATGTTGATCCTGTCCGAAATAACATGTCATCGCATTTACGATCTGGCGTACTCAGCGCCTGGAATTGAACTCTTCTAAAGCCTGCAGCATAGCCAGGATATTTTCCCGTGGCATGCCCGGACTGGTGCCGCCGCCAACGGAAAGGATGATCCCTTCGCCGCCGCTTTTTTCAAGAACCTCTAGCGTGGCGTCGCGCACCTCTTCCGGCGTGCCGCGGACGCCGATCTCCAAAGGATTGACGTTGCCCATTAAACACATCCGGTCTCCCACGCGTTCCTTCACCTCGGCGATGTCGGTTTGCTTGCCCCAGTTAAGCACGTGAAAGCCGCAGTCCGGCAGGTAGTCCAGACAGGCATTGATGTCCGCATCGTTGTGATAGACCTTGATCCAGTCCTTTGGAAAGGCATCACAGATTTTTTTCAGATAGGGGTGGGCGAATTCCTGGTAATGCTCCTCATTGATAAATCCCACAATATCATCCAATATGAAGATACTCTCAACCGTATCGCCCATGATCTTTGCCTGGGCCATGAGCCAGTCGATGATCAGGTTGGTGCACAGAGCGATGAGCTTGTGGGCGTATTCGGGATTTTCCACAAGGTCGATCATGAAATCCGTGGTGTTGCGAACAAAGCCGGCCGTACAAAGCGGGCCGCGCGAGGTGGCCATGGGTAAAATATAGCCGTGATCCAGGATGCGCTGTTTGTGCATTTTAATGCGATGCAGGGTCATGGCCATAAAAGCATCGTTCTCCACTTCATATTCCGGGAACTTTTCAATGTCTTCGATATGGTAGAGAGTGTGATATTCGCTGGGCGTATTGTCCTGCCAGAATTTAATTTTCGCGCCCAATGCGGACGGCTCTGCGGCCATGCCGTATTCCATCCACCAGGAGGGGACGAAAATGATGTCCGGGTATTCCTGGTGAATTTTCAGATTGGACTGGAACCACAGCTCCGGGTCGAGATAGTAATCCATGTGGTTCAAACCCAGGTAGCCGGGTATCCACGGACTGTCGATAATCAAAGCCATCGGAACTTTGTGCAACTTTTCGCGGCGGGCGGCTTTTTTGAATATGTCCCATTGTTCAGGTCTCATGTAGTAAATCCTTTCGGAGAGTTTTCGTTTATTTTTAGATCTCCACTCTGAAAACCACGAAGAACACAAATTCTATTTTTATATTTCCAATAACATCAGTTCGTGGAATCGTGGTTTCTTCTCAGATTGAACACTTGTTTATGTAGTCAAAAATATTTCATCATCGGTAATTTTCAATTCCACGCCGGCGGCCTGTGCGGCTTCCTGCAATGCGGCATTCAACATGATCACCGGGTCTTTGCTGACGTCGAGCCTGCGCATCAACCCGTCGCCCTTGCTTGTGCCGACGGTGAGGATGATCTTTAAACCCTTGCGCTTACAGGACACACGGGTATCGTCATCGAGCTTTGTGTTCATCGGCTTGATAAAAGCATCGACGTAATGAACGCCAATGCCGGATTTGTCATTGATGGCTGGCGGCAGCTTTTCTTTTGCTTGTTTGTTTACGTCACAGAGTTTCGTCACTATTGATCTCCAAAAGCTTACTTTATTGGAACGAGAACTTTTCAATCGCAAAATTTGCCGTCATTGCGTGGCGGTTTTTGCGCAACTATTCAGGCGTTATTGAGGCCAGTTTACCGACCTCCTGTGGGATAGTCCTGTTTTCCTGCCTCGACACGATATCCCAATAGCGACTCGATCCATAAAAATGGCAGAATGATTTGTCGGCAGAATAATTACCTCCTTTAGTTCAGTATGGTTTTGACGGAAATGACATGATGATTACAATTTATCCGTGTCGTTCGCTCCTCACTCGAATGACACTGCCGATAAGAGTTGCCGTTCATATACTCCTTGCCATTTGCCGATTCACCCCTTGGTTTTCATACTGCACCAATGCATAATGGATCACTTGCAGAACCAGGCCCCATTTGTGCCGGCGGCTGGCGGGCTTGCAGTAGCAACCGGCGGGGTCCGTTTGACGCTCCCATTTGAAAACATCCTCAAGTGGTTTCCCAGGGAGCGGTCTTTCATTTTCAATAGTGTTCATGAGCATTTCGCTATCTTTGATGTAATCACACATATAGGTATAACCATCGTCACCGGCAGCAGGAGCGCAGGTGGCGTCTGCGATTCGGTAACCTCTGTCCGGCGGCTCAAGCGTGATGTGATATTCAAACTCCAGGGGACGCCCCATGTTCGAACAGGTTGTGCCCTGGTAGCGAAATCTGGCTTTAACCGAGCGGTCGTCCAAAACGGTTAATCGGAGCCGTTCCCGCGACCATTTTTGCAGCGCTTTGGTGCTGACGGAATAACGCACATTCGGGTCAAGCGATGCACGACTTGTGCCGCCGTTGCCATCGCCATTCACTTGTGGCTGCAGGGTAACGACGTCTTCTATCTGTCGCCGGGGATTTTTATATGGCGCCCGCCGATATTGGCAGGACGGCATAGCGCAACCATGGCAGGGAATCATTTCTGCCAGCCTGGCCCGCTCGACTTGCCGGGTGATGCCAAAAACAGCCAGCAGTGATTTCTTCGGCCTTAGCATGCCCGTTTCCAGGATAGAGATTTCTGCCGGGAAATGGCGGCCATTTTGTTTTAAGATCAGTTCCAGAAGCTGTTTCTGATCCGCCACATCCCATCCGGTATAACCCGGACTGTAATGCGGCAAAACAGCCAGTCCGCGCTCCTCCGCCCACTCGCAGAGGCGGGCACCGGCGATAGTCACCAAATATTCAACAACCGCCGAGCCGTACACCTCCAGGAAAAAATACTCATCCGGCTTTTCTTCCAGCCACAGTTGCCGGGCTTTTTCCTCGCATTCCCGGCCCGCACTGACGACCGCCAGCATGGCGGCGTGAGCTTTCGCTTCGGCGAGTTGATGCTGAAGGCTGCTCGAGGAAAATCCGGTGTTATCGATGAGAAGGTGGCCATTCGAAATATCGAGACTATCGGTTTGTCTGGCAAAGATCCATGGCCTGCCGTTTTCCGCGTACCATTGCCTCGCCCAATCCGCTAACTGCCGGGCCCGGCCATTGAGGCCATAATGGCTGGGATAGCCCAGCAAGCGTTTATATTCCTTCTCCTGAACATGAATGTCCGGTTTGGTCTCGAATAATTCAAACATAGTGCAACACATCCGCCGATTCAATCGGGTTAAATTGGCACCCCTCTACAAAAAAATCGAAAAAAGCGGGATTGGTTTCCAGGCGACAGTGAACGACTCTTTTGACCAGTTTTTCCAGCTCGCGGCGTTTCGCTCCGGATAACAGCGCAATACAGGCGCCTTCGATGGCGGCATTGCCAACCTGCCATATTTTCGCATCGTCCAGATTGGGTATCAGGCCGATCCGTTTGGCAGATGCCACATTCAAATGCCGGCCAAATCCTCCTGCCAGGTAAAAAATATCGAGATCGTCAAAGCCAATGCCATATTCGGAAAGCACAATGTGCAAGCCAGCGACATTAGCGCCCTTGGCCTGGGCCAGCTCGTTGATGTCACTTTCTTTAAAATAGAGATGAAACCCGTTCCCTGAATCGAGCGTTATTTGCGTTTCACCGTTTTCGAAACGACCCAGGTGATTTATCTGTCCGTCTCGCAAAAGCTCGCTGAGCAGATCGATGAGGCCGGAGCCGCAAACGCCTTCCGGCTGGCCGTCGCCGATGACCTGCCAATCGAAGGAGCCATCGGCATTGATCCTGATTTTTTCGATGGCGCCGGGCAACCCTGGCATGCCGCAGGAGATTTTGCCGCCCTCAAATGCGGGACCGGCCGGACAGGATGCAGCCAGGATTTTATGCTTATTGCCGACAATCAGCTCGGTATTGGTGCCGATATCCATGATGGCGACCAGCCGTTCTTCATTGGCCAGGTCCACCGCCAGCATGCATGCTGCCGCATCCGCACCGACGTGGCCGCTGATGATCGGCAAGCCATAGACACGCGCTTTGGGATGAATGGGCAGCAACAGCCGTTGGGCCGATTCGGTCAGGCTCGTAGTGGCTCTTTTGCCTTCTTTCATCTCCAGCTCGGTGATGGATCGATAGGGATTCTGGCCGATGGAATAGACATTCAGCCCAAAGAAAAGATCGCGCATGGTGGAATTGCCGACAACCACCATTTCATAAATGGACCGGGGATCAACCGGCAGCTCCTCGATGGCATGGCTCAAATAACCGGTCAGCGTCCTCTTGAGCAGCTTATCACGCTGCTCATAATCATAGTGAATCCGCGACATCACATCGGAGCCGCCGAATCGTTGTGGATTTTCAAACGAGGTATCGGCAATGACCTCTCCGGTCTCGAGATTTAAAAGTCTGAGCACAACAGTGGTCGTTCCCAGGTCCATGGCCAGGCCGTGGATGGGGCCGCCAGAACGATCGATTTCCTCGCCATCCAAAAGAATGCGGTCGCCATTGCGGGTGACGGCGGCCTCGGGTTTGAGGCTTTTGTGGCTCACCGGCAGCCGCAGGGCATGTCGCTCGATCCGCATGTCACCGCGCCGCATGGTATGGCACCGGACGATACCAGTGTCGCTGATAATCCTGCAGCGGCAGGACAAGCGAAAATTGTCCTTCAAATGCGCTTCCTGCTCGACCGGCTCCGAAAGGCACTCCATGCCTTCACTGATCTCGACCAGGCATTCCTTGCACTTTCCCTGCTTGCGGCAGGAGGTGGGCACATGTATCCCCAGCGATTCCGCGTAATCGAATAACGAAAACCCGGGTGCAACCGTGCTGTATTGGTTGTTGAAATGTAGCTCTACACTCATGGACTCTTGAGGTATTCGTGCCTGATATTTAAAAGGGGCGAAGCATTCTCTACAAGCTTTATGGTAAAAAAAGAGATTCTCTGAGGAGAATGCATGATTCCGGCGGTCGATGGTTTTCTCACTCACTCCATGGCGGCGCAACGCCATTTGTTCTTGCATAGGCAATGAGCTGGCCCAAATGCTCCGAAACATGGCCGCCGGCAATGAACAGCAGGTGTCGCTTGGTCACTTTGTTACCAAAAAACTCGACTTCCTGGTTGAGCGCGTCTTCTCCCACCATGCCAACGGCCTTTTTGGCATGGGCGACCGATTCCTTGAGCTTGGCTATTGCTTCTTCTTTGCTGACCTCCATTTTCTCAAGACCGCGAGCATCTACGCCCTCCGGAGGCGGTGAGCCGAGAAGCGACGAGAATAAATAGTTGCCGCCCGCTACGTGCAACACAACCTCTCTGATTGAGCGAACGCCTTCAGCCGGGCGCCAGTCATATTTGTCAGCGGGAATCGCACCTGCCAACTGGGCCACATGGTCAATCGAGTAATCATACGCTTTGAAAAAATCGGTGACAAAAGCGGATTCTTTGTTCTCTTGTGCCGTTACGGACACGATCATCATCAGAACAAAAAATAAAATCGCCGTGAAGGGCAAATTCAAAGCGGCTTTCGTTTTGATATTATTCGTTGCCATAGTAATTCTCCTTCTATTTAAAAGTTTTTTTACTGCCTGATATCATAAAATACACTTAAAAAATGAGTAGATCTTCGATTGCTTACAGAACTCTGAAAACGCCGCATGTTGCCATTTATTGTTTTTTTGTACTCATGGCTTTGACTGCTTCGCGCTCCTGGTTTGCCCGGCCTTTGAAACTATGCAGCGCTGTCACTTCCCATTTGAGCAATCCCCAAAATGGCAGGCTCTGCAACATCTTGTCGACTTCTTCGTGCGAGCTGGCTTCCATGACGAAAACGCCGCGCCGCGCGCCAACCGCCAGCCCGCCGGTGATCTTGCCCACCTCTTCCCACCTGGCCAGCATGTCAAGACTTGGAATGACGACGCCTTCGATCATCTTCATCACCTGTTCTTGCGGCATCAAAGGACCCGGCTCGACATATTCGCCTTGGACCAGGTATTTCATTTTGCTGCCCTGGGCATTGCCTTGAATGTTGCCGAGCAGGACTGTCAACACAGCAACAAATAGAATCGATGTGATTTTATGCATAACAGACTCCTTGATTGTGTGAGGTGGTTAGGTTTTGTACCCTTTGACGGGAGTAATGAGATATTTAACTATCAGGAAAACATACAAACAGGCAGTATAACACCATGAACGCGATGTGTTATTCCGTTGCCGATCCTGCCCAACGATGGCAAGAAACCACACAATCATGGAAGCGAGTTACACATCTGAAAAAGCCCTGATGCCGTTGATGGCGACGGATTTTGATCGCATATTGGCTCACCCCAAGTGGAATTTGCATTTTGCTGTTGGCGAAACGGATCGTTTTCTTTTAATTCTACGGTTTCAATATCTACGGACAGACAGCCATCGATGGCTTCATAAAGGTTTTTTATTAATTTTTCTAATTCTGAATTTATTATTCTGGTACACAGAGAATGAATTAGGCAACTGCTGTGAATATTCTTTCAAAATACTCGATATAAGCTGAACCTTTTCCGATCCGGTTGCATCTTCGAGTCTTAAGAGTATGACGCCAGAATGTTTCATCGATAAACGAAAGACCAACTCCCCGAAATCCTTATCCATTGTTATAATAATACAGTCATCTTTGTCGGCAAGGTTGAGAATATCTTCATCAGACATACGAGGATTAATTTCTCTAACAGAGATTATGCTATATCCGCCACTTTTTAGAAATTGTTCAACTTTTTTCCCTACTCCAACATCAACCAAAAATTTTAGAGTAGGCCTTTTCATGCAGTTACTTTTAACGGATAGACCTTTTCCGATTCTACAAGCTCTGCGACATAAGCATATATCGCCTGGAAATCCTCTTTCTCCAACTCGGGATATTCATCGAGCAATTCACTTTCGGTTATTCCCCTGGCGAGTGCCTTTAATAATTGTTCAACCGTAATTCTTAGACCCCTTACCGTGGGTTTTCCAACCATGACATGAGGATCAACCGTAATCCGTGATGAAATATTATTTTGGGTAATCATAACAACTCCGTTTATCATTACTCAGTAAACGTTACATTCGCATTTTATATAGTCAATGCACAAAAGTAATAATTTTTGTTATTTTTCATATCTTTTTTTTGTCGAGCCTTTGTTTCCTGCTACTCATCCGCCTGCTTTTTCTCTATCTTGGCCCAGGTATCCCGCAGCGAGACGGCGCGGTTGAACACCAGCCGGTCCGGCGTAAAATATTTCGTGTCCGCACAAAAATAGCCGTGCCGCAAAAACTGGAAGCGATCCCCGGCTTTGGCTTCGGCTAACGACGGCTCGACTTTGCAGCCGTGCAGGATTTCCAGCGAATTGGGGTTGAGAAAATCGGTAAACTCTTTTCCTTCTTCAACCACGTCCGGGGCTTCTTTGGTGAACAGATAATCATACAACCTCACCTCTGCCTCGATGGCGTGAGCTGCGGAGACCCAATGCAACGTGCCCTTCACCTTGCGGCCATCGGCCGACCAGCCGCCCTTTGTTGCCGGATCATAACTGCAGTGCACCGCCACGATCTCGCCGGTTTTTTCATCCTTTTCAACATCCACGCACGTTATATAATAGGCGTGCTTGAGCCGCACTTCGCTGCCGGGCGACAGCCTGAAGAACTTTTTGGGCGGGTCTTCGCGAAAATCATCCTTCTCGATGTAAAGAACTTTGGAAAAGGTCAGTGGCCGCGTTCCCATGCTTTCATCTTCGGGATTGTTCACCGCCTCTACTTCTTCGATTTTATCGTCCGGGTAATTATCGATAATGACCTTCAACGGCCGCAGCACGGCCATGACGCGCCGGGCGCTTTTATTGAGGTCGTCGCGCAGGCAGTGTTCCAGCAGCGCCACGTCGACAATGCTGTCTCTTTTGGCCACGCCGATGCGCTCGGAAAAATCCCGAATAGATTCGGGCGTGTATCCTCTTCTTCTCAACCCGGATATGGTAGGCATTCGCGGATCGTCCCAGCCGTCGACAATGCCTTTTTGTACAAGTGCCAGCAGCCTGCGCTTGCTCATCATGGTATAGCTCAAATTGAGCCGGGCAAATTCGATTTGCTGTGGATGGAATATGCCCAACTGTTCCAGAAACCAGTCGTACAAAGGACGATGATCCTCGAATTCCAGCGTACATATCGAATGGGTGACTCCTTCAATGGAATCCGACTGGCCGTGCGCCCAGTCGTACATGGGGTAGATGCACCACTGGTCGCCGGTACGATGATGGCTGGCGTGCAGGATGCGGTACATCACCGGATCGCGCATATTGAGGTTGGGCGAGGCCATGTCGATTCTTGCTCGCAGCACGTATGCGCCGTCCGGGAATTCCCCGGCGCGCATGCGCCCGAACAAATCGAGATTTTCTTCAACAGAGCGATTTCTATGGGGACTCTCCACTCCAGGTTTTGTCAAGGTGCCGCGGTACTCCCTGATCTTATCAGCAGACAGACTATCCACATAA
>METF01000154.1:12026-16131 GCA_001771235.1 Candidatus Zhuqueibacterota bacterium RBG_16_48_16 | reverse complement strand
TTAATGTCCCTGCTTCAACCTATGAAGTAGCCGGCGGCGCCGGGATTGAAACGGCTTTGGAAATCGGCTTTTGCGGTGAACACACCGCCCCCGTATATTTATCCGCCAATTCACCGAAAGGTGTCACCACGATATTTCAGCCCGCCGTGGTGAGCAGCAGCCAACAGGTCGTCTTATCCATGATCGCTGATTCGACAGTTATTGGCCAAAGCGTAGATATCTCTATTCAGGCGACGGATGGATTGTATACGGATACCAGGCAGATCACATTGGACGTTGACGAATCGGTAATGGATGGTGGACTCGCAAAAACCTATAGGGACAGCGCCTTGAGCTATTTAGTCCTACAGCATCCCGGATTTATCAGTGAATACGGTGATTTGCGCCAAATATCATGGCAGGGCTTCAGCCCCTATCCGCCTTTTCTAATCGTTTCTCATTATGTTTTTCTCTCCGGCGATTGGCGGGTCATTGTGCTCTGGCATGTCATGATTCCACCCGATGACTGGAAACGCATCTATGTCTGTAATGAAAATGAAGGGGTCTATTGGGGAGTTGAAATTGACACCAACGGCGACTATAAAGAAATCCCCTGTCGGCAGCTTTACTATTTTTTGCAGGACCCGACTGCGGTGGGGAAAAATGATCGTCATCCTTATGTGCGATCTGATTTTGTTCTTTCTCAAAATTACCCCAATCCGTTCAATCCGGAAACTGTCATCAGCTATTCTCTGTCAGCCGATAGTGAGGTGACATTGACGATTCACAATTTGTTGGGACAGGTCGTTACAACTTTAATTGATGAAAGACAATCTGCCAGGACTTGTCAATTAAAATGGAATGGCACAGACAAACGCGGCACGCCCGTTCCATCGGGCCTTTATGTCTATACCCTAAAATTTGGCGGTCATGTTCAGAGTAGAAAGATGTTGCTCTTGAAATGAGCTGGTAGGGTGGGATTCTATCCCACCCTTTTGACTGCTGATTTGAAAAAAACAGTTGCATGCAGACCTCCTTATGTTTTCCTTGCATTCTAAAATCAGTTTGGTTATGTTGATTGCGTGATCAGTACGATGAACCAATTGAAGGAGTTATAGCCATGTATCAGGTTCCCATAGAACAGGCAAAAGCACAATTCCTGCAACTTATTCAAGAAGCAATGGAGGGAAAGGAAATAGTTATTACCCAAAACAACGTACCAAAGTTGAAATTAGTATCGATTCAAAAATCAAAGCCTCGAGCTCAATTTGGCAGCGCCAAAGGCTTAATCACCATGTCTGATGATTTCGATGACCCTCTCGAAGATTTCAAGGACTATATGCAATGATCGTTTTGATGGACACTCACAGTTTTCTTTGGTTTGTAAACGGCAGTTCCCGGTTGAGCGCTCGTGCCAGAGCCATTATTGAGGATCCGGAAAATGACAAGCTTTTGAGTATGGCAAGCATTTGGGAAATGGCCATCAAAATCAGCCTTGGCAAGCTTGCTATAGCCCAGCCTTTTGAACAATTCATTCCTCAACAGCTCCAAATCAATGGGTTTGAGATGTTTGAAGTAAAATTTGGCCATATTGCCAAAACTATTCATCTACCTTTTCATCATAGAGATCCATTTGATCGGCTGCTGATTGCCCAAAGTCTAGTTGAACAGCTTCCTATTGTGGGGATGGACTCGGTTTTCGATTCCTATTCAGTTCAGCGCTTGTGGTAGGTGTGAGCTTTTTGGATGGCTGCTTCTTTTGATTCAAGTTTTGTTGATTGTTTGGTTTTGATTTTGCCGATGCGTGGAAAATTTTCGCAACCCCTATGCTTAGGGACCTTGACGAGCGCGAAGATTATGGCGAAGATCGTTGGATCGGAATTGGCATACTTGACGCGCGTATTGTTGTAGTAGTTTTTACCCAGCGTGAGGAGAGTGATGAAGAGATAATCAGAATTATTTCACTAAGAAAGGCACTTGCTCATGAACGCAGCAAATATGAACAAGCGCTCCGAGACAGACTGGGCGCGCATTGACGTCATGACCGATGAGATGATTGACACTTCCGACATCCCACCTTTGTCGGACGAGTTTTTTGCCAAGGCTACGTGGCGTATGCCGCGACCGCCGGTATCCATTACCGTGCGCGTAGAACCTGAGGTACTGGAGTGGTTCAAGGCACAAGGCGAGGACTACTCCCGCCTTATGGCCGGAGCCCTCCGCATTTATGCTGAAGCACATAAAAACCCCACCGGACAATCCCGCCGATGATGGAAGTTTGATGAAAATAATATTCAGCTTCCGTGGCATTCTTTGATATCTCCGAGTTCATAGGGTGGAGATTCTATCCCACCCTTTTGATGGTTCTCTAATCCATTCTTCCGAATAAAAAAAGATTGGCGAATCATGAACAGCACTCTTTAGACATCCTTTACTGCCAGAAGGTGGCGAAGGGAATCGTCGCACATCCGGGCAAAGCAAAGGCAAAGCTGTTCTATGGCAGCGTCGACATGGGGAACATTGCTTTCCATATTGATATTTCGTCAAAAAAGATTATATTTTTTTCAAAAAAAGTTTAATATCTTATCCGCGAACCCGAAAACAAGAAAGGCTGGAGAGAGATGATTACGGACGTTTTTCATTTTCCTGGTACCAGATCAGCACAGTCAAAAAAGAACGGCTCATTCGTATCTGCTATCATTGTTTCAATCCTTTTCATGACAGGCATCTCGTTTTCGGCTGAGGTAAACACAATGAATGCTAAATTTCAATTAAATGCCGATTATAAAAGCGGGATCGACGCCATCCTCGCCAAACTCACTCTTGAAGAAAAAATCGCCATGACTCATGCCAGCGCCATATTCGCTTCCACGGGAGTGGAGCGCCTGGGAATTGCCGAGCTGCAATATGCGGATGGGCCGACCGGCATTCGTGAAGAAACCCAACGCGATTCGTGGGCTTCAGTCGGACTCACTTCCGACTCGGCCATGTTCATGCCGACCGGCACGGCGCTGGCCGCCACCTGGAACGTCGATCTCGCCGTCAAGTATGGCACCGTGTTGGGAGAGCAGGCCAGGGCCCGCGGCAAGGATGTGTTGCTTGGCCCGGCCATCAATATTATTCGCACGCCGGTGTGCGGCAGGAATTTCGAATACTTTAGCGAAGACCCGTTCCTGAATGCACGAATCACCGTCGGCTATGTTCGAGGAGTACAGAGCCGCGATGTGGCCGCCTGCATCAAGCATTATGCGGTCAACAACCAGGAGGCCAATCGTTGGCGGGTTGACGTTTTGATGGACGAGCGAACGCTGCGCGAGATTTACCTGCCTGCATACCAAGCAGCCGTGCAGGAGGGAGGTGCACTCGCGGTAATGGGCGCCTATAATAAATTCCGCGGCAGCTATTGCTGCGAAAACCGCTATCTGCTCAATGACGTTTTAAAAGGTGAATGGGGATTTCCGGGCATCGTCATTTCCGATTGGGGCGCCACTCACAGCACTATCGAATCGGCGCTCAATGGTCTTGATGTGGAGATGGGATCGCGCGGCGGTTATGATAACTATTATTTCGGCAGCGCCTTGCTCAAGGCCGTGCAAAATGGGGAAATCGATGCCAGCGTTGTAGACGAGAAAGCACGACGAGTGCTGCGGCTGATGTTCGCATGCAAGGTGATGGATGAAAACCGGCACCGTGGCGCCTTCAATACCCCGGAGCACAGCCGGATCGCCTGCCAGGTCGCCTCCGAGTCTATTGTGTTGCTGAAAAACGATGGCCTGCTTCCTCTAAAAATGGAGAATATCCGCAGCATCGCGGTCATTGGGGACAATGCCACTGAGAAATTTGCTTCAGGAGGATTCGGTGCCGGTGTCAAAGCAAAATATGAGATAACATCGTTGCAGGGCTTGCAAAAGAAACTTGGGGACACTGTCACAATCAAAGTCGCACAGGGATATGCAAAACGTTATATTCAGGAGGAAGGCCAAAGAAGAAGGCCTCGCAGTAGACCCGATAACAGCCCTGACTCGACCTTGATCGAAGAAGCGGTCAAGGCTGCGAAGGAAGCTGATGTCGCCATTATTTTTGCCGGATCAAATCGACTTGTCGAGTCCGAGGCGTCCGACCGGGC
>METF01000154.1:11829-12020 GCA_001771235.1 Candidatus Zhuqueibacterota bacterium RBG_16_48_16 | reverse complement strand
GCAGTTGCCTTTTGGCCAGGTTGAATTGATCAAAGCTGTGGCGACGGCGAATCCCAAAACGGTTGTCGCCATTGCCGCCGGCGCGCCTTTTGACCTGAGTGAGATCGAGCAGGTTGTCCCTGCACTGCTGTGGTCCTGGTTCAATGGCTCGGAAGGCGGTAACGCCCTGGCGGATGTCCTGTTCGGCGATG
>METF01000154.1:11378-11538 GCA_001771235.1 Candidatus Zhuqueibacterota bacterium RBG_16_48_16 | reverse complement strand
ACTCTATATGAACGATGCGGAGGCGTCGGTCATAAGGCCGATCAGGGAGCTGAAGGGTTTTAAAAAGGTGTTACTGAAACCGGGACAGCAGGAAAAAATCCGGTTGACACTGGAGGTGCAGGAACTGGCTTTTTACGATAACGACCGTATGCAGTGGAAG
>METF01000154.1:8697-11296 GCA_001771235.1 Candidatus Zhuqueibacterota bacterium RBG_16_48_16 | reverse complement strand
AGATAGAACTGGCCGGTTATAGATTTGGTTTTGGTATCCTGAGTGAGATTGTGCTATTCTTCATAAAGAATTTGTAACTGTCTGGCGAAGCTACGCCTCCCCGGCCGGTGCCGGCCCGGGACGGGCAGACCGACGAGTAAGAATTTTCCCAACGGATAGAAACAACCCAACGGATGAGAAAGATTGTTTTTATCTGTTGGGTTGTTTCTATCTGTTGGCAGTCTTTATCGGTTGGTCAAAACTTGCTCTGTTTGTAAAGAATCCGGCAGCTCAAAATCTCAGACAAATGAAGAACATGTCTCTTTTTGATTATATCCTTCGCAGGACAGAAAAATGGTGTTCTCCAATGACAATCCGTGCTATCCGTTTCATCCGTAAAATCCGTGTTCCATATTGATTCTGACTAGTTCAGGTAACGTGAGGTGAGATATGAACAATCGATTGATTTTCTCCCTAATAGATATCTCTCTTTTTTCGGCAATGCTTCTTTTCGCGCAGGACTATCCAATCCAGCCGGTGCCGTTTACGGCGGTCAAGCTCAGCGACGACTTTTGGGCGCCGCGCATCGAGCGGAATCATAAAGTGACCATCCCGATTGCCCTGCAACAGTGCTATACCACCGGTCGCGTGGATAATTTTCTGATCGCCGGAAAACTCAAGACGGGCGCATTTCGTACGGAATATCCCTTTGACGACACCGACATTTACAAGATCATCGAAGGGGCAAGCTATTCGCTGCAAACTTTTCCAGATAAACAACTCGAAGCCAGGATCGACACGCTCATCGACTATATTGGTAAAGCCCAGGAGCCGGACGGTTATTTATACACAACCCGCACCATCGATCCGCAACATCCGCATCCCTGGGCAGGCAGCCAACGCTGGGAAAAAGTCACGGAAGGAAGTCACGAGCTGTATAATTCCGGCCATTTATTCGAAGCCGCAGTAGCTCACTTTCAAGCAACCGGCAAAAGCTCCTTGCTTGACATCGCTATAAAAAACGCCGATATGCTGTGCCGTGAATTCGGGCCGGGCAAGCTGGACCGCTACCCGGGGCACCAGATTGTGGAAATGGGCTTAGTTAAAATGTACCGCGTGACCGGCAAAAAGGGATATCTCGATCTTGCCGGGTTTTTCCTCGATGCACGCCATGACGGATCGACCTACAACCAAAGCCACAAAAAGGTCATCGACCAGACCGAAGCGGTAGGTCACGCCGTCAGGGCGACGTATATGTATTCCGGCGTGGCTGACGTCGCTGCGCTCACAGGCGATCCGGCCTACATAAAGGCCATTGATGCAATTTGGGAAGATGTGGTTTGGCATAAGATTTACATAACCGGTGGCATCGGCTCGGTCGGAGGGCACGAGGGTTTCGGCCCGGCTTACGATCTGCCCAACATGCCCGCTTATAACGAAACCTGCGCCGCCATCGGCAATGTCTACTGGAATCACCGTCTGTTCCTGTTACACGGCGATGCAAAATATATCGATGTATTGGAGCGCACGCTGTACAACGGCATGATCTCCGGCGTCTCTCTCAGCGGCGACCGCTTTTTCTACCCCAATCCGCTTGCTTCTCTCGGACAGCATGAGCGGAGCGAGTGGTTCGGCTGCGCCTGTTGTCCCAGCAATGTTTGCCGTTTTATACCGTCGGTGCCGGGCTATATGTATGCTGTCGACAAGGACCGGCTTTACGTGAATCTCTTCATCCAAAGCACGGCGACTGTGGAGCTGGGCGGAAATGCGCTGAAATTCGCCCAGGAATCGAATTATCCCTGGAGCGGCGAAGTTGTTTTTTACGTCAGCCCGCAAGAGTCCGCTGTCTTTGAGATTGCGATCCGCATTCCCGGCTGGGCGCAAAATCAGCCTGTCCCCGGGGATTTGTACAGCTTTGCGGATGTGGATACGAATCGATTTCTTGTGACGGTGAACGGCGATGCCGCTCACTACATCATGGAAAACGGCTATGCCGTGTTGAAGCGGAAATGGCAAAGGGGCGACCGCGTTCGGCTTGAATTGCCGATGCCCGTGCGCCTGGTGAGGGCGAATGAAAAGGTGGCTGCTGACCGGAACATGGTTGCCTTACAGCGCGGGCCGATTGTCTATTGCGCCGAATGGCCGGATTACTTAGACGGCAAAGTTCTCGATCTCTTGTTGCCAGAAGATTCAAGTCTGTCGTCAACATTCCAGCCCGACATGCTTGGTGGCGTTCCGGTGATTTCCGGCGCGGCAAAGAACGTGGCGTTGACGGATGATAACCGAATTATTGAATCGGAAACGCGATTGACTGCTATCCCATATTATGCCTGGGCGAACCGAGGATCGGGCCAAATGACAGTGTGGTTTGCCACTGAGCCTTCCTCAGCACACCTGGTCAAACCTACCATCGCTTCGTCCAGTCGTATTGAAGCGTCGCACAAAACCGCTGCGCTAGTTGCTTTGAACGACCAGTATGAGCCGGCCAACTCAAATGACCTAAACGTGCTGCATTACCATTGGTGGCCTTTGAAAGATACGGTGCAATGGGTTCAATATGTTTTTGCAAAACCGGAGAGAGTATCGTCAGTCAAAGTGTACTGGTTCGATGATGGTCCTT
>METF01000154.1:1603-8687 GCA_001771235.1 Candidatus Zhuqueibacterota bacterium RBG_16_48_16 | reverse complement strand
CCGCGTTCCGGAATCGTGGAAGCTTTACTATCGGACGGAAAGCGGCGGTTGGCAGGAAGTCACGTCAAAAAGTGAATACGGCATCGACAAAGATCGTTACAATATTGCGGATTTGAAGCCGGTGGAGACCGGAGCGATGAGGATGGAAGTCAGATTGAGCAAAGACTATTCCGGAGGTATACTCGAATGGGTGGTCGAGTGATCTTCTTTATCGCTCGATGAATTATCCCGGTTTTAAATAAACCTGAATTGAGCGATTAGCTTTCAGCGATCAGCATTCAGCGTTTTGAAACATAGAGAGTTGCAGTCATACATCATTGTCACCAATTGGGTATATTTAATTTGTCCTCAAAGTGTAATGTTTATTTTCGGGCTGACCGCTGAGCGCCGATCGCTGAACGCTTCTTTAAGAGAAGGAGAAAAAAATGAAACGGTATTGTTATTGGTCGATGTGTCTGACGCTTGTTTTAAGCATGATGAGCGGTGTTTTCGCCCAGGAGCTCGTCCTCGGTGGCAACATGGAAGATCCGACGGCATGGACGATTTACAACATGGGCAGCACCGATGAGCCGGACTTTGAATTTAACTACAAGCTGGATACTCTTGCGGCAGGTAGTGGCGGATGCCTGAATGTCTATGGCGGTTCAGCATCCTATACAAACCTCCTGTTCTGGCAGGAATTGACATTGGTTGCGGGACAAACCTATAAAATAAGCGGCGCATTCAGGGACCTTTCGCGGGAATTGAGCAATTTTTGGTGTCAAATTTACATCAGCACTGAAGCACCCGTTGATGGAGTGGATTGGACTCCCCTTGCCGGCGCCAATTCCGATATGCGGCTCTCATTCAACACCTGGAATGGCTGCGGCCCCGGTGTCGATGGCACGTTTCAGGATAATAGCTGCGAAGGAAGCGGCCCCTTGTACACAACGCCTGGTGATTCCGGACAGGACGTGACGGTTTACTATGGACTAAAAATTGGGGTGTGGACCGATTCCGGCGAGAAAGAATTCGATGTCCTGGTGGATGAGCTCAGCCTGGTGCCGCTGGAAGGTACGGCTGTTGGCAAGAATAGCGAAAAAACGATCGTTCGCTTTAGACTGGAGCAAAACTTTCCCAATCCATTCAACCCGGCTACGGTGATTCCGTACACATTAAAGAATAAAGCATTTATTACTATTGCCATATATAATGTGTTAGGTGAGCATGTCGCGACCCTGGTCGACCGTGAGCTGCCTGCCGGGGAGTATAAAGTGCAATGGGATGGCCATAATCAATCAGGCAGGGAAGCGAACAACGGTATTTATTTCTACGAAATGAAAGCCGATGGAGTCGGACAGACGCGGAAGATGATGCTTATGCGCTAAAGAACATCTCGTCGAGCCGAACAACACGGCTATTCCTCATTTATCCGGTCATAAACCAGTATCTCGGTGCTATAGGCTGTTTTGTCGATCCCGGTCACACGGAAGAGAATTTCAAAGTATTTTGGCACGCTGTTGAATTTTTCTCGGAACATGTCTTCCAATTGCTGCCGTTTGGACGATTCGACAAGATAGCTGGCGATTTCCGGTGCTCCCAGGGAGTGAAAGGATGCGATGATAAAGATCGAATTGTGCACGGGACCGGGAAGCTTGAGCGCGAGCACCAAATCCTCATTAGGGCCGGTGGAGTGCAGACTCGTCTCGAAGTATTTTATTGAGCCGGAATCCGAAGGCGTGTAGATGATTTTATGGGGGGAAATTTCGAACTGGAAATGCGTTTTGGTCAGTGTATGTTTGAGGATATACAATGTTTTTATGCTTCCCAGGAAAATCATATTATACTCGTCCAGCATTTGTGGACTGAGAGATGACGATTTTCTGAGGATGGGCTTCTGATTGACCGAATAGAAAAGTGAAAGAATCGGCGGCAAGCTCCAGATACTGTGATATGGAAAGTAAGGCTCATCGGTTTGCTGGATATTGGAGCTCGGATATTTCGCCTTCAACTCCTCCAGCTCTTCCGGTGAATTGATTCTTGCGTGCCTGATACCGAGCAAATGCTGGTATTTTTCGCTGTACTCATTGAAAAAAAAGTGGTCGCCCACGACGATGAGAACGGGCAGATTCGATGATAAATACTCTTTCCAGATAGCATCCGATGGATCGATGATGTGGTATTTCTGTAACTCACTTTCTATCGTTCGGTTATGGCTCCAGGAAAAAGCGAGAAGAACACACAAAAGCGCAATGATGAAAAGCGGATAGTGTTTCCTGATTGTTTTTAGGAAGCGACCTGCGGAGAATGCTTCTTCTTCGTTCGCCGGGACAAAAGCCACTTCATAATGCCCTTTTGGAATTTTTAGTCTATACTTGTCCTCTCGACCTTCGCTATGATAATAGCCTTCCAGCTTTTTCCTTAAGTTATATGTGTGAGAGCGCACGATAGTGTCTTCAGCCGGATTAAAATTGGCATCTTTGCCAAAGACTTCGATAGCAATGGTTATTTCTTTTAAGGATTTTTGATTTTCTGTGGCTTCGACAAGGTAGGTCAGGTAAGAAGTATAAATTTTCGAGCCGGTGAATTCCGTGCTGTCGAGGATTTTGTCAAGATACTTTTTGTGTTCTGACGCGCTGATCATGATTGGATATTTTGCTCTCATTTTACCCGGAATTGACAGCAATCTAAGGAAATACTCTCTGAAATGCAATATGTTAATGCGCTGGTTCCGAAGTCAAGGTAAAAAAATGTTTTTCACTGTTGTTGACAGTTTTTCACTTTCATTTTTGGTATATTATGAGTAAAAGGAGTTACTTGATAACATCAATTCTGATCTGCATAAGAGAGGAGGTGATGTCCGGACCCTAGTTGCCATTCGACGATACGAGTTTTGCGGGCTGAGCTGCGGAGCCTTTTCCGTTGCAAGCCCTGCGAAGCAATCCGCAGACGCGGACAAATTCAATAACGCCTGCTCTGCCTGGAAGCTGAGAGAGGCGTATTAAACTCACAATTGCGCTATGCGTCAAACCTGGAGGAAAATGAAATGGCGAAAAGAAACTGGTTTTATACACTCGTTATTGTGCTTTTACTCATTCAAGGCAACGTGCTCGCCCAACAACGCTGCATGTTTGTCTCAGCCGCTGCCGATCCTGGTGATCCGAAGGATTTGATACTCATCGACAAATTACTTTCATGGGGATATGATGTTACTGTCGTCGCATCCGCCACACTGTCCACATTGCTTCCGGATGACTTTGCTCAATATGATTTTGCCTTTCTATCAGAGACTCCGAATTCAAGTGAATTGGCGCCATTAAGCGGACATCCTCTGCCACTGCTTATTCTCGAAGCCTGGGCTGCTGCCAAGCCCGCGGTGTTACATTGGGCGGCCGATGGCACGCAATCAGTGAGAAATACAGGACCCTTGTATGTCCTCATTACCGAGGGCACGGGACATCAACTGGCCGCCGGTTTTGCTACGGGAACGGATTTTCAATTGGCGACAGGCAGCTCCGTGGAAAACGAGGCCGAAATCGCTTTCAAGGTGACGATCGAAGTGATTACGATTGCCACCTTTATGGATAATCCCGATGAGCTTAGTATTTGCGCCGCTGAAGAGGGCACGCTGCTCGCGGACGGAGCGACTATCACCGAGAACAGGGCCGCTGTTATCGGCATTCATGCGAATGGCTATGAATATATCACGGATGAAGCCTACCAATTGATGCAGGCCGGAATTCACTGGATTTTGCACGAAGAGACGGCCGTTGAAATGCAAAAAGACCAGAGGCCGCGGCAATTTTCGCTGAATCAGAATTTTCCCAATCCTTTTAATCCGTCGACAGAGATCGCCTTTTCTTTGCAGCAGCCGGAGCATGCCACGCTGACGGTCTTTAATGCACTGGGCAGAAAAGTCGAAACTCTGGTGGATCAAAAATTGAGCGCGGGCGTCTATAAACTATCGTTCGATGCTCAGAATTTACCGGCCGGCGTCTATTTTTATCAGCTCCAGGCTGGCCGACATTCAGAAATGAAAAAAATGGTGTTGATGAAATAGGCTGTCATCACCGGCATTTCAACCTATAGTTGTTAGACAGAACAAAGGGATAGAAACAGATCATCTTTCTATCCCTTTATTTTCTCGGGCTGCCCGCGGCCATGACGAATTATATCATTATCGGTTTGATGGAGGTTTAAGCAGGCTCTATGAAAAGCGATAATCCAAAGAACACACAATGCTTCCCGGGGCGATGTGCAATACTGTTACTTTTATTTCTGGCCTTGTGCGTATCTTCACTTTCAGCACAGGAGTTGCCAGGAATAAGCGAACAGGATGGCTGGGATCAGCTTCCCATCATTTTAAGCAGGATTATCCCACCTGCTTTTCCTGAGAAGGATTTTCTCATCGCTGACTTTGGCGCCAAAGGCGACGGTCAGACGGATTGTAGTGGCGCATTTGAAAGCGCCATTGCAGCCTGCAATGAGGCCGGGGGCGGGAGAATTGTTGTGCAAGATGGCGTTTTCCTGACCGGGCCGATTCATTTGAAGAGCAACGTAAACCTGCATGTTAAAAAAGATGCGACTATTCTTTTCAGTAATGACCTGAAGAATTACCTGCCCCTTGTCCGCACACGCTTTGAAGGCGTGGAATGCATGAATTATTCACCCTTCATTTATGCATTCGGGCAGCATAACATCGCCATTACCGGTGATGGAACACTGGACGGGCAGGCGGACTCGACGGTGTGGTGGCCGTGGACAGGCAGCAGGAGATTTGGCTGGAAGGAAGCCGATCCCAGTCAAAATGCGGACCGGGACGCTCTTTTTCAGATGGGCGAAAATGGCGTACCTGTGGGAGAAAGGATTTTTGGCAAAGGCCATTATTTGCGGGTGAATTTCATTCAGCCTTATCAATGCAAGAATGTGCTCATCGATGGAATTACCATCCTTCGCTCGCCCATGTGGGAAATCAATCCCGTTCTTTGTGAAAACGTGACGGTTCAAAATGTCACAATAGCCAGCCACGGGCCAAACAATGACGGCTGCAATCCCGAGTCCAGCAAGGACGTCTTGATCAGAAATTGCCTCTTTGATACCGGTGACGATTGCATTGCCATCAAGTCCGGGAGAAATGGAGATGGCCGGCGTGTCAACGTGGCCAGCGAAAATATCATCGTCCAGGGTTGCACGATGAAGGACGGACACGGCGGTGTAGTGGTTGGCAGCGAGATCTCCGGCAGTTGCCGCAATGTATTTGCAGAAGACTGCGTGATGGACAGCCCGCATCTGGAAAGAGCGTTGCGCATAAAGACGAATTCGATGCGAGGCGGTGTGGTCGAAAATATCTATATGAGAAATGTCACCGTCGGCCAAGTGAGCGATGCGGTCATTCGCGTGTTCTTCCATTATCAGGAAGGCGATGTCGGGCAGCATACGCCGATTGTCCGCAATATTTATGTCAGCAATGTTACCAGCCAAAAAAGCCGATATGCGCTGCTGCTGGATGGATACGAGCGCTCGCCGATTGACAATATCAACCTGACGAATTGCAGATTCGACGGTGTTGAGAAGGAGAACGTATTAAATCATGTCACCAATCTGAACATGAAAAATGTCTCTATCAATGGCGTGCTGCAACAGTAGTCCATGCTGCTCATTACGGATGCGCTATCCATTAGCAAATGGAGAATATGCGACTTGTAGATGTTATATTCGGTGTTCACGCTTTAGCGTGGCCCATTCTCCCCCGAGCAAGCTAAAGCTTGAACACCGACGCCCATCTGAAAAACTAATAGGTGTCATGTTTATAATTCAGTAACCAATAACTGACTGCTGATAGCTGAAAGCTGACAGCTAAAGGCCAAAATCGAGAAATATGATGAAAACATTTATCGGCAGAAATTTCCCAATAAGAACGATTATCGGGGGCCTCATAATGGGCATGGTTTCTATCTCACCCGCCCAGCAATTAGCCTTTCCAGGCGCGGAAGGATTCGGCCGTTTTACCACCGGGGGACGAGGCGGCAAAGTCATTGAAGTGACCAACCTGAATGACAGTGGCGCCGGCAGTCTTCGCAATGCGATCTATGCCGCCGGCAAACGAACCATCGTTTTCCGCGTTTCCGGCACCATCGCCCTGAATTCGAGATTGAGCATCAGCAATGGGGATGTTACGATTGCCGGCCAAACGGCGCCGGGCGACGGCATCTGTATTCGCGGTTATGACGTTTATATTGGCGCCAACAATGTTATTTTACGCTATCTTCGTTTCAGGCTGGGCGATGAGAATCAGGCTGAATCGGACGCGATTTGGGGGCGATACCAACAAAATATCATCATCGATCACTGCTCCATGAGCTGGTCCGTTGATGAAACGGCCTCATTTTATGTGAATGAAAATTTCACCATGCAGTGGTGCCTTATTAGTGAAAGCCTCTATAACTCACTCCACGAAAAAGGTGCTCACGGCTACGGCGGCATCTGGGGCGGCATGGGTGCTTCATTCCACCATAACCTGCTTGCCCATCATTCCAGCCGGAACCCGCGTTTCAGCGGCAGCCGCAGCCATGGCCAGCCGGAGAGGGAAATCGTCGATCACCGCAATAACGTGATTTACAACTGGGGCGGTAATAGCGCCTATGGCGGCGAACAGGGAAATCAGAATATGGTCGCCAACTATTACAAGTACGGACCAGCCACCCGCAGTGGAAATGTTCGTTACAGGATCGTCGAGCCGTCCGATGAATTGGGCAGGTGGTACGTTGCGGATAACTATGTTTTTGGCTACCCGGAAATTTCCGCCGATAACTGGGCCGGCGGCGTTCAGCCGGATTACCCCGGAGACATACGGGTCGATACACCCTTTCCTTTTGCTCCTGTGGTAACACATAGTGCGAAAAATGCTTATCAACTGGTGCTGGCCGATGCTGGCGCTGCGTTGCCGAAAAGGGACGCCCTGGATGCACGTATCGTTGATGAAGTGAGAAGCGGAACAGCGACATACGGAGGTATCTGGGGAGCAGGCTCGGGTATTATCGATTCGCAAACCCAGGTTGGCGGCTGGCCGGAGCTGCAAACCTACAACGTGCCTGCAGATGACGAT
>METF01000154.1:1494-1579 GCA_001771235.1 Candidatus Zhuqueibacterota bacterium RBG_16_48_16 | reverse complement strand
GAACAGGTGAATGGCCTCGATCCGGCGGATCCCGAAGACCGGAACGGAGATTTCGATGGCGATGGTTATACGAATCTGGAGAATT
>METF01000154.1:0-1459 GCA_001771235.1 Candidatus Zhuqueibacterota bacterium RBG_16_48_16 | reverse complement strand
ACAGCCCCAGGCGGCTTGACAGCGGCCGCCGTCTCTCATGAACGTGTCGATCTTGCCTGGCAGGAGAATGCCCTGAACGAAACCGGCTTTGCCATCGAGCGGTCACAGGACGATACCACGGCGTTTGTGGAAATCGCCACGCGCGCGGCAAATGATACCGCCTATTCGGACACCGGCCTTGCCCCGACAACGACCTACTACTACCGCGTCCGCGCCTTTCATGATAACGCCAGCTCTATTTACACCGACATGGTAGAAGTCACGACCATTTATGCCGACGGCAGGCCGCTTGCGGCTAAAAACCCATCTCCCTCGAATAGCACAACGGAGGTGAGCATTCTTTCCACCTTGCGCTGGACGCCAGGCGAGGCGGCGACCTCCCATGATGTTTATTTTAGCACGACCAATCCACCGGAATTCCGCGGCAATCAGACGGAAACGGAATACGATCCGAACGGCCTGTTGGATGGGACAACTTACTGTTGGCGCATCGACGAGGTCAATGATGCCGGCACCACAACCGGGCAGCTCTGGAGTTTTGTGACCGAGTCGATTGCCGAGGCGGTTGTCGCCTATTGGCCGCTGGATCGGGGATTGGGCTCTTTGGCCCAGGATGCATCGGGCAACCAGAACTATGGCTATTTGAAAAATATGGAAAGCAGCAGCTGGGTTGATGGTTTTGTCGGCAAGGCGCTGAAATTCGATGGTGTGGATGACTATCTGGAGGTGAGACACTCAGAACCCCTGGATTTCACTATCCGTGGATTCACGCTCTCTTTTTGGCTGGGGCAAAGTGACAAAGACATCCTTGCGCCCTTGTTATCAAAACGCGAATATAACAATCAACAATGGGGAACGGGCTTTGAGGTTTATCAATCCGAAACCGGCCAGGTTCGTTTCGTTGTGGCCGACGATGTCCGCGAATCGGTCGTAGAAGCGCCGCCGGCCGTCTTTGTCGACGGTGATTGGGTGCATGTTGCGACGGTGCGCGATCGGGCTGCCAATACGTTACGCCTTTATGCGAACGCTGTGCTCCAGTCCGTTGCCGACGACAGCACCTGGAACATCGCCAATAATGAAATCCTGTTCATAGGCACCAATGCCGGAATGACGCATTTCTATCAAGGTCTCATGGATGACATCAGGATTTACAATTATGCGCTCGACTCTTTGGAAATAACCAAGCTCTATAATGGCTATTTAACAGAAGTGGAGAAGACCTCCAATCCATCACAATTTCGGCTTGCTTTGAATAATTATCCCAATCCATTCAACCCCGTGACAAAAATCGTTTACACTGTTCCACGCCGTGGGCGAGTCATGCTGACTGTGTACAATGTCCTGGGCCAAAAGGTGGCTCAACTGGTCGATGAAGTCAAGCCCGCCGGAGAATATTCGCTGCTCTTCGATGCGGTATCTATGAACAGCGGTGTTTATCTCTGCCGGTTAGATGCCGGAG
>METF01000153.1:3533-15201 GCA_001771235.1 Candidatus Zhuqueibacterota bacterium RBG_16_48_16 | reverse complement strand
TGGCGGTTGGCCAATGTCGCGGCGAATTTATCTGCCTCATCAATCCGGACACGATTGTCCAGGAGGACACTTTCAGCGTTCTGCTCGCATTCCTGCGCAATCATCCGCAGGCCGGGGCAGCGGGCTGCAAAATTCTCAATCCCGACGGCACCCTGCAACTGGCCTGCCGCAGAAGCTTCCCGACGCCCTGGGTTGCCTTTACCAAGATTGTCGGACTCGCCTCCCTTTTCCCTCGCAGCCGGCTGTTCGGCAGATACAATCTCACCTATCTGGACCCGGAGCAACCGGCGGAGGTGGAGGCCATCTCCGGCTCTTTCATGGTCATCAGAAGAGAGGCTCAGCAACAAGTCGGTCTGTTGGACGAGATGTTTTTTATGTACGGCGAAGACCTCGATTTTTGCTACCGGCTCAACACCTCAGGCTGGAAGATCTTTTACGTCCCGGAGACGCAGATCATACACTTTAAGGGGGAAAGCTCGAAAAAAAGCTATTTCGAACATCGGCTCATTTTTTACAGGGCCATGCGCATCTACGTGCGGAAACATTTCCATAAAGGCCGGCAATTCTTCCCGTCATGGTTTCTTATTTTTGCCATTTATCTTCGTACTTTATTATCATTTCTCAACAGCATGCTGCGCTACCTGGCGATGCCACTGCTTGATACCGTGTTGATGACGATGTCGCTTCTGGTGGCCATATACATACGCTTTTACCCCGAGGAGTTTCCCTGGCGCGCCTTTCTCTATGTCCACCTTTTCTACTGTCTTGCCTGGCTGATTTCCCTGATGTCGATCGGTTCGTACTCCAGAGCAAAGTTATCCGCCGCAAAGGCTTCGTCGGCCATTGCTTTCGGATGGCTGATCAACAGTACTTTTACCTACTTTTTTAAAAACATTGCCTTTTCGCGGGCCGTGGTGATCTATGCCGGTTTTTTGAACTTGCTGCTGATCCCGGGATGGCGATTCCTTTTCAAGCGGCTAGCCCGTTCCCGATTCCACGTTTTGAACCGGCTTTTTGGCCACTCGGTCTGGAGCAGACGCACCGTCATCGTCGGCGATCTTCAGTCGCTGAAAAAACTGGTTCGCAGGCTAAAAGCGCGGATAGACAATTCCTACGATGTCACCGGCGTGGTGGTTACTGACAGTGATTTTTACGAATCATCCCTGGAGGGCATCCCGGTGCTGGGAAGACTCGAAGGGCTAAGAGAGATCATCAAACGCGAGAGAGTACAGGAAGTCATTTTTTCCACCGATCAATTGCCCTATGATAAAATTTTATCCTCCATCGCCGCTTCAAATGGAACATCCGTCAGTTTTAAGCTGGTGCCCAGCAACCTGGAGGTGATCATTGGCAAAGCGACCACCGATTACCTGGACGACATTCCTTTTGTCGATATCGAATACAAACTGCACGTGAATCTTTTCAGGCTTGTAAAGCGCGTGCTCGATCTGGTTCTGGCGTTCGTGCTGATCCTGTTGTCCTCGCCGTTTTTTATATGGCTCCGCTGGATCAGGCAATTTCCGTTATTACAAAAATCAATACTTGGAGCAAACGGAAAGAATGTTTATATTCCATCCTTTCGAGATAAAGATGTGGCTCATCCGTTTCTGCAAAAATTGCCGCTGCTTTTTTCAATTCTTCGTGGCGATCTGAGTTTTGTGGGACGAGAAATTTCGAGTATCCAGAATAACAGGCTGAACGATCTCAGTCTTTCGATCAAACCCGGACTGACAGGATTCGAGCAGATCAATAAACAGTTACTGCTCACGAACGAAGATCGGGAGAATTACCATCTTTACTATCTAAAAAACTATAGCCCGATTTTGGACATTGAAATCCTTTTTAAATCATTGACGCGGCAAGTTCCCGAAAAGTAGCTTACAAGATTTAACCTGAATAATTCATTGCCACAAAGTCCCGAAGGCACTAAGCTACACAAAATTTAGAGAAAATTTAGTTTGTCGAGCAACTGCAATGAATCGATACAAAAATACACTTTTAAACACACTGCTTTATAACTTTGTGACCCTTTGTGACTTGGTGCCTTTGTGGCAGAAATTTATGAATAATGCAGGCTAAATAACAGATCGACGGCTATGGCAAGATTTGTTTTGGATTTTGAAAAACCGATAGCTGAAATTGAGCAGAAAATTGCCGAGCTGAAAGATTTCTCGCTGAACGCGGATATATCCATTCAGCGGGAAATCGAACGGCTTGAAGACAAGGCAAAAAAGCTTCGCAAGGATATCTATTCAAAGCTCACCCGATGGCAGCGCGTACAATTGGCGCGCCATCCCAACCGGCCATATACCCTGGATTACATCAACCGGATGATTGATGATTTCGTCGAGCTGCACGGTGACCGGGCGTTTGCGGACGATCCGGCCATCGTCGCGGGAATCGGTATTCTGGATGGCACGGCCATAGTCATTATCGGCCATCAAAAAGCCCGTGATACCAAAGAAAAATTGAGGCGAAATTTCGGCATGCCGCATCCCGAGGGTTATCGCAAAGCGCTGCGCGTCATGAGACTGGCGGCCAGATACAACCGGCCAATCGTTTGTCTCCTTGATACGCAGGGCGCCTACCCGGGGATCGGCGCCGAAGAGCGCGGCCAGGCCGAAGCCATTGCCAGGAACCTGTTCGAAATGTCGCACTTTCCCGTGCCAATCGTCATTGTCGTCATCGGCGAAGGAGCCAGCGGCGGAGCGCTGGGAATTGGCGTCGGCGACAGGATTTTGATGATGGAAAACACCTGGTATTCGGTTATTTCTCCTGAAGGTTGTGCCGCAATTTTATACCGCGATGCGGCCAACGCCCCGCAAGCGGCCGATGCGATGAAATTAGCGCCGCAGGATCTGCTGCAAATGGGTGTCATCGACCGGATCATCGAGGAGCCTCCCGGCGGCGCCCACAGCGATTTCGATCAGGCTGCCGCGATCTTGAAAAATGTCTTAAAAACCGAATTGGATGATTTGATAAAATTAGAAAAAGAGGAGCTGGTCAGGAAAAGGATAGAAAAATACAGTAAAATGGGCGCGTGGTCGGAATGACGGACCTAATGCAATGTAAGAGATAGTGAAATGAATGAGTTCAATTGGTTGCCATCAATAAAGATTCAAGGCTATCGGCCCTTCAATGACATATTGTTCAGGTTTGAAAAATTACAAGTCATTGTGGGCGCAAACGGTTCCGGAAAATCGAGCCTTTTTGAATTTCTCAGATTTTTACGTGATGCATGTTACCAGGAAATTCCTCCCGAGATTGTTTCCGGAACTATTGGCCAACAAATCTTTCACAAACCCGGTCCTGATAAGTTATGGTGGAGTGCTGAAATTGATTACGGCGAAAGAGCACCGCTTTTTTATCAAGGTGAGTTAATGGGTCCCGTGGGTTCAACGAAAATTGTTTTGGAAAGAGTCATCACGAAAACACCACGCCATTCTGAATTGGACAAGGGCTTCACGTTTCTGGATTTTAAAGATGGTAAAGGCAGGGTGAGGGATCCGAAAGATCAAACCTTTAAAAGAAAAGAGTGGAATCTAAAAAAATCAAACCAATTAATGCTGGGCGCGATTACGGATCCTACTTTATTCACCTTATACAATTTGAGAGAGTTTATGCGTGGCTGGCGCTTTTATAATTCACTTAACATAAACAATGAGAAAATCAAAAAGTCTACCCCCACAAGCCAAAAACCTGTATTACACGAAGATGCCGGTAATCTAAGCGCCGTTCTTTTTTACTTAATGAGTGAACATAGAGATAGATTTGAAGAATTAAAATCTGTTATTAAAGCGACAATCCCGGGATTTAATGATCTGAGCGTTAAGGCAAGAGGCGGGCCTGGAGAAGTAATCGCATTCTGGCAGGAAAATGACATCGATAAAGAGCTAAGCCTTGCCGATTTATCGGATGGAACGCTTAGGTTTGTTTCCTGGGCTACGCTTTGTATTATGCCTTCGCCGCCGACACTTATATGCATAGACGAACCCGATCAGGGGGTACACCCGCGTACTCTTCCTGTTCTGGCCGGGTTATTCGAAAAAGCTTCGGAAAGAACCCAGGTTATTCTTGCTACGCATTCCTCATATTTTCTGACTCAATTTGAACTAAAAAACATTGCCATCATGAAAAAGTTCAAGGGCGAGAGCATATATTCAAAGGTCGAGGATTCAAAGACCCTGATCGATAATCTAGACGAATTTGGCAGCGAGGAATTGGAGGTAATGCATCGCACGGATGAGCTTGAGGTCCTTTCATGACGGAGGTGTTCGTCTATGTAGAAGGACCAAGTGATAAGCTTGGAATGGAAAGTTTGCTGTCATCTGTGATAAAGACCTCGCTCACAAAAGGAAATAGTCTTACCTTCATATCGATGAATGGCAAAGATTCCCTTTTAAGAAAGGGCCCTCAAAGGCGCTGAATATTTTGCGTAATCGCCCTGACAGTTGGGTGTTTTTGGTGCCGGATTTGTATCCTCCGAATAAAGTACTTGCACATACAACCTACAATGAACTGAAGAATGGGTTAGTCAAGAGATTTTCTGATGATATTCAAAAGAAAGATTGTGATCAGAGACTCATTGAACATTTTAGAGTTCACTGCTTCAAGTATGATCTTGAAGTACTTATATTGGCTTCCGAAGACGTTCTATTAAAACGGTTAAATCAGGACAAATTTTCTTTATCCTGGACAATTCCGGTCGAAGACCAGGATCACAACAAGCCACCCAAGCGCATCGTGGAAAAACTGTTTTCAAGCGTTGGTAAAAAATACAAGGATACCATCGATGTCCCTTGGATACTTGAACGGTGTGATTACAAAGAGCTCATGACAAAATGCAATCAAAACTTTAAATCTTTCATAGAGGACTTGTTAAATATCACAGCATAGCAATATCTAAGAATTGGAGGTGGCATAATGGTCAGTAAAGATTTATTGGAAATTCTGGCATGTCCATCCTGCAAGGGTGATCTTGATTACGACCCACAAGCGGATACCCTGACGTGCCGTAATAAACACTGTCCTGAATGCGGCATGCCCGTGGACGACAACGGAAAATGCCAGGATGAGGAATGCGGAAAAGTGTCGCACACTTTTGTGGCCCTGCGCTATCGCGTGGAAGACGATATTCCCAATATGCTCATTTACGAGGCGGAAAAACTGCCGATCTGAATAACAGAATAAATCCGTTATTTCCCATCTGTCGTACTGATAGCGAATCCGCAACAGGTTGATTGAAGCGGTGTGGTGCCCAGGGCTCAGCCAGAAAATCCTTGATTCTTTGTGTCAGGAATAATAAATTTCCGTTCAAATTTTTATTTTCACTTTGTTAACCTGGCGAAAGCATCAGTCATGCTAAGCGCACGTGTACTACTGTTGAATCAAAATTACGAACCGATGACGGTTGTCAGCGCCAAGAAGGCCATCGTCCTGGTCTACCTGGAGAAAGTGGAGATCGTAGTGCCTCGCAGTCATTTGGTTCGTTCCCAGAGAATGGCGATACCGTTGCCGAGCATCATCCGGCTCATTCGCTACATTCAAATCCCTAAAAAGCGGGTTGAGCTGACCAGGAGGAATATACTCAAGCGCGACGGTTATCGATGCCAGTACTGCGGAACAAAAGAAGGCCCGCTGACCATCGACCATGTCATTCCAAAGACAAGAAATGGGACGGACAGTTGGGAAAACCTGGTCTGCGCGTGCGTGAAATGCAACAATAAAAAAGGCAACAGAACCCCGGAAGGCGCCGGCATGAAGCTGTTACATAAGCCCAAGAAGCCAAGCTATTTATTCTTTATCCAGCATTTTATCGGAGTAAGCGAAGACTGCTGGAAGCCTTATTTGTTTATGAATTAACAGGAACGCAGGAAAATGAATCCGTGGCCGTAATATTACGGCCTTTATTTTGTTGGGCAGGATAGCGACCCTGAATAATATGTCTTATAAAATTAAACTGGAGGCCTTTGAAGGGCCACTTGACCTTTTATTGTTTTTGATTCGAAAAAATGAAGTCGACATCTACGACATTCCGATCGCGTTGATAACGCAGCAATACCTCGAATACCTGGAAATCATCCAATTGCTCGACCTCGAATCCGCAAGTGATTTTATCCTGATAGCCGCAACGCTCATGCGGATCAAATCGCAGTTGCTCCTGCCAAAGCCGGATGTCGAAGAGGATGAAGAGGACATCACCGATCCCAGGCAGGAGCTGATCGAACGGCTTTTGGAATACAAGCGCTTCAAAGACGTGGCCGTGGATTTGGGTGAAAAAGAGAAGATGGCTTTGCAGCAATACCCACGCGGGAGTTTCAAGATCGAGGAGAATGGATTTGATGAGGAATTTCTAAACAGCTCGGAAGTCACACTATTCGATCTGGTCGCCGCATTTAAAAAACTTTTCGATCAAAAAAAGCACGTGCCGATCCATCGAGTCCAGGAAATCAACGTCACGCTCGAGGAGAGGATCGCTTACATCGAAGAAAAATTACGGGGAGGAGATAAGCTGAAATTTTCAGAGTTGTTTGAAAAGAACGACACAAAGATAGTTCTTATTGTCACTTTTATTGCGCTGCTCGAATTGATCAAGCAGGGAATCGTTCAGGCATCGCAATCTCAGCCTTTTGATGAATTGATTTTAGCCAGGATCTAATGGATAGAGATCACCTGAAAAGAATTATAGAAGCTCTGATATTTGCTTCCGGCGAACCGATCGGCCTGGCTCAATTATCGACGATCCTGGCTGATGTGGCGGAAGAAGAGATCGAAACATGCGTCAACCAACTGGAGAGTGAATTTGGCGATCGCTCCTTTGTGCTGAAAAAAGTCAGCGGTGGATTCGAATTCGTGACCAGGCCGGAATACGCCCGCTGGCTGAAAGTCTTGTACGAAACCAAGTCGCGCTCAAGATTGACTCGGGCGGCATTGGAAACCCTTGCCATTATCGCCTTCAAGCAGCCGATCAGTCGGGTGGAGATTTCGGCCATCCGCGGTGTCAATTCCGACGGTGTGATGAAGAGTCTGCTCGAAAAAAGAATGATCACCATCAGCGGCAGGGCTTCCGGTCAGGGCCGGCCCCTGTTGTTTTCGACGACAAAAGATTTTCTCAGGTATTTCGGAATCAATGATATTTCCGACCTGCCGAAACCCAAAGAGATCGATGCATTATTAGCGGAAGGAGAGGCGGGAAAGATATTGGAAGAAATCGGCGAAAGGGAGCCGGACCTAGAACAAGTCAGCAAGGACTCCGGGCCAGCGGAGGGTTTCGCCGATGATGCGCCGGCGCAGCAGCCGGAGGACAACAGCGCCGTCGAATTGATGGAAGAGAAAAAACCAGTCGTGGATTCTGCAACGAGCAATGCTGAGGATTAACAAGTACATCGCCCAATGCGGAATTGCGTCGCGCCGCTCATCGGAGGCGATCATAAAAAGCGGCCGGGTTTCGGTAAACGACCAGGTAGAAACAAATTTATCGCGGCTGATCGATCCGTCAAAAGATGTGGTGAGATTGGACGGCAAAATCATCGAGCCGCACAGGAATAATAGATATGTTCTTTTAAATAAGCCCAAAGATTATGTGACCACAGCCAGTGATGAACGAGGCAGGAAAACCGTTTTCGATCTTGTGCGACTCGATCAGCGTCTTTTTTCCGTCGGGAGGCTGGACCTGAACAGCGAAGGTTTGCTGTTATTGACAGACGACGGCGAGCTTGCCAACCGGCTCATGCATCCGCGCTACAAAGTCGATAAAATCTATCGCGTACGCTTGAACAGGAAATTCGATCCGAACGACCTTTCCCGTCTTCATCAGGGCATTGTGCTGGAAGACGGCTTGACCGCGCCCTGCAAGGCCGGCTTTTATTGCCAAAACATCGACCGGATTGAAATAGTCCTTCGGGAAGGCCGTAATCGCCAGGTCAAACGGATGATGGAAGCGTTGGGATATAAAGTAAAGTCCCTCAAGCGTGTCCGCTTTGGCCCCATTGCGCTGGGCGAGGTTGCACGAGGAAAATGGCGCTACCTGTCTGCGGCTGAGGTGAAAAAGCTGAAGGAAACGGTTGGCCTGAGTTAGAATTGTCCGGTAGCGGCGTCCTGGCATCCCGGATGAACGATTGAAGAGATTGGCACGTGGCAAGAGACGACGACAAAAATTATATCATAACCATCGATGGGCCTGCCGGTTCGGGCAAATCGACGACCGCAAAAGAAGTCGCCAGGCGGCTGGGTTTCCTTCACCTCGATTCCGGCGCGATGTACCGCGCGGCTACCCTGCTTGTCCTGCATAAGGGATTAGAGTCCGCTCCAACCGACTCTCTTGTCCGTGCCATCGCGCAGGCGGAGATTGAGCTGGATTATAGCGACAATGTATTACGGGTCTTACTAAATGCCACCGATGTCACGCAAAAGATCAGAGGGCCGGAAGTCACAGCGGCGATTGCCCCTGTTGCTGCGAACCCGAAGATCCGGCACATACTCGTGGCAAAACAGCGAAATATCGCGCACAATACGAATGTTGTGGCTGAGGGCAGAGACATGGGAACGGTCGTTTTCCCGGATGCCGACCTGAAAATTTTCATGATCGCCAGCATCGCGGAGCGGGCGGAGCGGCGCTACAACGAGCTGGCGGCCAAAGGCATCAAGGTCGATTTCGATGGCTTGATGAACGAGATCGGTGAGCGGGACCGGAACGATTCCAATCGCCTGTTCAGCCCTCTGAAGCGCGCCGCTGATGCTGTTGAATTGGACACTACAGGAAAAACCATTGAAGAGCAGGTTCAATTCGTGATATGTAAAGCAATGGAATGCGGAGTACCGATTCCGGCATGAAGGTGTGTATCGATCCGAACGCAGGAGTTTGCACGGGAGTCAGGCGCGCCATCCGCTTAGCGGAGGAAAACCTGGAATCGGGTGGTGAAATTTATGCACTCGGAGAGCTGATACATAACCGCCGGGAGGTTGAGCGGCTGGCCGGATTGGGACTGAAAACCATCGAGCGGGAACAGTTGACCGGCTCGAATGCCGTCCCGGCAAAGAATATTCTCGTTCGAACCCACGGCATTCCGCCGCAGCAACAGGATGAGTTGCAGAGAGGTAGCATGAATGTTATCGACGCCACCTGCCCGGTGGTGAAAAGGCTGCAGAAAAAAGTGAGCGAACAACACCTGGCCGGCTGCCAGATCGTTATTTTCGGAAAAGAACACCATCCGGAGGTTAGCGGGCTGCTGGGCTATTGTGACAATAAAGCGGTCCTCATTCAGGATGAAAAAGATTTTCAAAAAATAGACCGGAAGCGAAAGACATTTTTGCTGTCTCAAACAACCATGCCGCAGCCTGCATTTCTTGCGCTGGCTGAAAAGTTGAAAGCAATAGTGAAAACCCTGGAAATACATGACTCGACGTGCAAACAAATAAATGACCGATATGAGGACATAAAGGCCTTTTCCGCTCAAGTGAACGTCGTGCTGTTCGTTGGCGGCAAAAACAGCTCGAATTCCAAAGCGCTTTACCAGGCGTGCAAAAGTGTCAATGATAACAGCTATCACGTCGAATCCGCTGAGGACATAGATTTTTCCTGGTTTTCACAGAACGATATTGTCGGTGTAAGCGGGGGCGCGTCAACACCGGAATGGCAATTGGCAAAGATCAAAAATTACCTTGAAAGCACTGCCCTTAAGGGCTCATCATACAATAATTAAAGGAGGTTTAACTAACTCATGAGTGAAACAATGAACCCTAAACCGACAGACGAAACTGTCGATAATCAAACGGACCTGGAACAACCGGAAAATAATCCGGAACAAGAAGAGATGGAGCCAACATTGGACGAGGCTTCGGCAACCGAAGCAACGGCATCCCAGGTTGAAGAAGAATCCGGGAAAACGGATGAGGCTGAATCGGTGAGCACACCGGCCGAAGCAGGGGTAAAGCCGGAAAGGTTATATACCAGTATCCTGGAGCTTGACAATCTCGAAAAGGAATATTCCGAGACCGAATTTGAATCTTTAGCCAAAATGTACGATGAGACCATGATCGATTTTACACCCGGTGAGGTCGTCGTTGGCAAAGTGTTGGCTGTGAGCGACAAGGAAGTTGCGGTGGATATCGGCTTCAAGTCGGAAGGGACCATTCCCATCGATGAATTCCCGGATCCGAACAACGTCGTCATCGGTGAGAACATCGAAGTGCTTATCGACGACATCGAGGACATCGAAGGCTACCTCGTCCTTTCCAAACGCAAGGCCGATTTTATGCGCCTCTGGGAAAAGATCATTCATTCCTTTGAGAACGACGAGGTTCTGCCAGGCAAATGCACTCGCCGCATCAAGGGCGGCATTGTGGTGGATCTGGGCGGAGTGGATGCTTTTTTGCCCGGCTCCCAGATCGATGTAAGACCGATTCGGGATTTTGACGCCCTCATCGGCCAGACGATGGATTTCAAGATCGTCAAAGTCAACCACATGCGCAAGAACATCGTTGTGTCGCACCGCATCCTCGTGGAGCGGGAATTGAGAGGACAGCGCGAAAAGATCCTTGAGGAGCTGGAGCGCGGCCAGGTGCTCGAAGGGATTGTTAAAAACATCACCGATTTTGGTGTTTTCATCGACCTCGGCGGAGTGGATGGCCTGCTTCATATCAACGACCTGTCCTGGGGCAGGGTCTCTCATCCGTCGGAAATTGTCTCCCTGGATGAACGAATCAAAGTCGTCGTATTGGATTTCAATGAGGAAAAGGACAGAATTTCGCTGGGATTGAAGCAGCTTCAGCCGCATCCCTGGGAGGATGTGGAAAGAAAATATCCCGTCGATTCCGTCATCAAAGGCAAGGTAGTGAGCATTTCCGATTACGGCGCTTTCATCGAGCTGGAAAAGGGCGTCGAAGGGCTTATCCATATTTCCGAAATGTCATGGACTCAACATATCAAGCACCCGTCCAAGATATTGGCGGTCGGCGAATTTATCGAGGCCAAGGTTTTGAGCATTCAAAAAGACGAGCGTAAAATATCTCTTGGCCTGAAGCAGCTCGAGCCGGATCCATGGCAATCCCTGGCCGAACGTTTTCCGGTTCTTTCGCGCCACACCGGCATTGTTCGCAACCTGACCAACTTTGGCGCCTTTGTTGAATTGGAAGAAGGCATAGACGGTCTCATCCATATTTCCGATCTTTCCTGGACGAAAAAGATTCGCCATCCCGGCGAGGTGTTGAAAAAGGGAGATGAGATCGAGGTTGTCGTCCTGAATGTGGATAGAGACAACAGGCGGATATCGCTGGGCTTCAAGCAAACTCAGGATAATCCCTGGGACTACTTTGAGGACAAGTACAAAGCAAGCACAGAGACAGAAGGAAAAGTCGTTCGCTTGATTGAAAAAGGCCTGATTGTCGAGCTGCCCGAAGCGGTCGACGGATTTGTGCCCATATCTCAACTGGCAAAGGAGAATTTGACCAAACCGGCTGATGGCTACCAGATTGACGATATCATCAAGCTGATTGTCATCGAATTCAATAAAGAAAGCAAAAAAATAGTCCTGTCCGAAAAAGCATTGGCCAGGCAATCTCATGAAGCCAGGCCTGTCGCGGCTGCTTCGGAAAAAGCCAAAAAAGCATCGGGCGAAGAGGAAGAGTCTGCTAAACCTACGGAGGAGGCGGCAGCCACGGATGCTGAGAC
>METF01000153.1:3304-3498 GCA_001771235.1 Candidatus Zhuqueibacterota bacterium RBG_16_48_16 | reverse complement strand
CAAAAGAGCAGACGGAAACGGAAGCTGTTGCAGAAAGTGATCTGGCTGAAGAAATAGCTGAGAAACAGGAATCGCCAGGCGAGCCGGAGGAAATCATTGACGCCGTTGTGCCTGTTGTCGAAGCTGAAGCTTCCACTGCGGTTGAAACTGACGCGGAGAAAGCAGAGGAGACGAGCGAATCGTCATTTTCCGGC
>METF01000153.1:147-3188 GCA_001771235.1 Candidatus Zhuqueibacterota bacterium RBG_16_48_16 | reverse complement strand
AAATCATTGAAGCCGTTGTGCCTGTTGTCGAAGCTGAAGCTTCCACTGCGGTTGAAACTGACGCGGAGAAAGCAGAGGAGACGAGCGAATCGTCATCTTCCGGCGACGAAGAAATTGCAGCGAAAGAGCCTGATGAGTCGGCAGCGGAACAAGCTGGCGCCAGCGAGCAGGAAGAAGAAAGCAAAGAATAATCCTTTGTCGTTGGCTTATCACGCAGAGCAAATTGCAATACGATTGCTTTTCTTATTTAACCAAAGAGAGCCGGGTTAGTCACAAATGACCCGGCTTTTCTATTCGCTGATACGGTTGCGAGGCTACTTTTCATTTGTAAAAATTACATTTCATTCTTATCTTACCACGAAAAATTTTGCGTGAACGCACTGTTCGAGAATTATTTTATAGAATAGATTCATCCATTTTTCCCCCTGGAGGCATTATGTGGATCATTAGATGGCTTTTTATAGCAGTCATAGTGATCGTCGTTATCGGATTCGCCATGCAAAACACGGGTCAAACAGCATCCGTACAATTCATCAAATGGGAAACCATCAATTTGCCGTTATGGGTCATTATGTATGCTTCGTTCGCATTCGGCATTCTCTTTTGGCTGCTCATTTCCATCGTGCAAATTGTTGTTTTGAAAAATGAAAACCGAAAATCGCGCAAAGAGATCAAAAGGTTAAAAACCGAGGTGGATAAACTGCGCAATATATCCATCGATGAATCGATTATTCCTGTAGAACCCAGGCCCCCGGAATCTGGCGATGAACAAGAGTCGTGAGGAATGATAATGGATTTAACGACGATCATTGGGGTATCGGGAATCATAGTCATCCTGCTCTCTTTATTTTTCGTGGGCTTTAGAAAAAGAGCCAAAGAAAAAGTGGAAGCCCAGGTGGAGTATATCGCGGGATTAAACTATCTTATAGAGGGTGACAAGGAAAGGGCACTGGAAAAGTTCAAATCGACTGTTCGCATGAACACGGAGTTCATCGATGCCTACATTAAAATTGGTGATATTTTCCGGCAATTGAAAGCGACGGACAAAGCCGTGAAAGTGCACCGGGATCTGCTCATCAGGCCCAATTTAAAGCAGCGCGACCGGATTGCCATTATCAAATCTCTGGCAAGCGATTATTACGAATTAAAGCAATATCCCAGCGCCCTCCAGTCATGCAAAGAGCTGCTGAGCATGCAGAAACATAATGTTTGGGCCAAAGGCTTTGAGCTAAAGATCTATGAAAGCATGAAGGACTGGCAAGCGGCGTTTGATGCCGTGAAGAAGAATAGCCAGCTTGCTCACAGCGAGCAAAAACGACGTATGGCAACCTACAAGGTGGAGATCGGCCGCCAGCTCATTGAAATCGAGCGGGATCATGATGCCAGGTTGAGGTTTCGCGAAGCCATTCGGATCGATCCGGAATACGTCCCATCCTATCTGGAATTGGCGGACAGCTACATTCGGGAAAAAAGGGAAAAAGATGCCTTTTCGGTATTGGAACGATTTATCAAAACCAATCCTCGTTCGTCGGGAATGGCATTCGCCAGGCTGAAGCAGGTGTTGTTCGATCTTGGCCATTTTGGCGATATTGAAAAGATCTATGTCGAATTGTCGAGCAAAAACCCGGAAGTTATCGAAGGCCATATCGGACTGGCGGAGATTTACGAGAAGAAAGGGGAGATTCATAAAGCCATCGATGCGGCGAACAAAGCGCTTGCTGTCGATCCCAACCGGCTTGATACCAAGCTGCTTTTGCTCAAGCTCAACAGCAAGCTTGGCCGCGATAAGATAGCGGCCGAAATTATAACCGATCTGGTGAACGAATTCCTCAAACGGGAAAAATCCGGATGAGATTTCAGGTGTCGTTTCTGACCTGAACAATCTATTCTATTGTCACAGAGAACTTTTTTCTTTCAGAGCCTCACAAGCGGCAGGATTCAAATCACATTCCGAGATCAGATATGTCAAAATGATTCGCCCAACGCGGACAAGCCGCAACCAAAAAAGGTTTTTAATAAAAGATTTTCTCCAACGGATAGAAAAACCCAACTGATACAAGATTACCTCATCTGTTGGGTTTTTCTATCTGTTGGAACAGTGAGTAGATACCAATCTCAATAGAACATGATCCATTCTAAGACTCGTCAAATTGCCCTCATCGTTTCTATTATTTTTTTCATGCCGTCGATGTCACATGGGCAGCGGCTCATTGAGCAGATCGAGCGCTATGTGCGCGAAAACCAAATCAGCAAGGTTCAGGATAAATTGCCGGAGGCGATTGAAAAGTACCCGGATCACCCGACTGTGTTATATTGTCGGGGACTTTTGGCACAGGATGCTTCAGTGGCGTTTCATTACTACAACCAGATTTTCGATAATCACAAATCCTCGCCCTTTTGTGACGATGCCCTTTTGAGAATGGGCAAATTTTACACAGCCCAGGAACGGCATGACATGGCGGCAAAATACTTTTCTTATCTCAGCACCCGATATGCGGATTCGCCCCTGAAAGATGAAGCCTTGTATCTTTACTGCCAGGCCATCCTGGCGCAGGGCTGGGTCGATTCGGCGAGAACGCTGCTGACGCGATTCGTTAAATTCGCTCCGCGCTCGCCTTTTGCGGATCTGGCCATTCTCGATCTCGAATCTTCTCACGAATGGGAGAATTATTTTGCGCCGCGCCGGGTCGGCAAAAGCGATCTGCCGGAAACGAAATACGGCTACAGCCTGCAGCTCGGCGCCTTCAAAGACCGGCAAAACGCGCAAAACCTCAAAGAAAAATTCGACCGGTTGGGCTACGACGTCGAGATCGTCAGGATCAGCCGCAGCCGGGAGAATTTGTACGCGGTGTGGCTGGGAAAATTCGAGACACGTGCTCTGGCCCAAAATTTTGTCGTTAAGAACCGGGAAAACGTTGGCAGCAATTTCCGCGTTGTTGAGCGCGAACATTGACGGGAGAGGCATCGACCCGAGCCGATGAATGTGAGACAGGCAGTGGACATGGATTGGTGCTGCTGGTTGCTGGTAACTGGTTCCTGGC
>METF01000153.1:0-106 GCA_001771235.1 Candidatus Zhuqueibacterota bacterium RBG_16_48_16 | reverse complement strand
AATCCGGTATCAGGCATCCGGCATCCGGCATCCGGCATCCTGCAACGCATAACGGCAACACAAAATTTAACCGCTGTAAAACACTCAACGGAGCTACGGACATGAA
>METF01000152.1 GCA_001771235.1 Candidatus Zhuqueibacterota bacterium RBG_16_48_16 | reverse complement strand
CAACGGATAATATCTGCCGGGTTGTTTCTATCCGTTGGAGAATTATTTTTTATTACAAGTCTGAAAATAAGCTTGAATCTGGCTCGTTTATCGTTTATATTGGTGGCGTTTCACCAGGCGCCCGAAGTGGAGAACCTGGGGTTCCCCAGCCAGTAAAAGCGCAATTTGTCGTTGAATAGAATTCAAAACCCGTAACTTTATAGGAGAATCATTATGCAAAAGCTGTTGCCGTTTATCGCGCTGGCTTTGATAGGCGTTGTGATGATGAGCGGATGTCAGAAAAAGGCCGAAATGTACAAAGTGGAAAATTACGGAAAAACTGCGAAAGGAGACCAGGTGAAACTGTACACACTGAAAAATGAAAATGGAATGATGGCAAGGATCATGGATTATGGCGGCACGGTTGTCGAGCTTACGGCACCCGACCGGGATGGACAATTCGCAGATGTCGTTCTGGGCTTTGACCGTTTGGAAGATTATCTTAAGGTGCACCCGTTTTTTGGTGTGCTGGTGGGGAGATATGCCAATAGAATCGGCGGGGCCAGGTTCACGCTGGACGGAGTGGAATACACTTTGGCAAAAAATGACGGTGAGAATCATTTGCATGGCGGCGTGAAAGGATTTGACAAAGTGCTCTGGACCGCCGAGCTGATCGATACGGCGCACGGCAAGAGCCTAAATCTGACTTATGAGAGTCCTGACGGCGAGGAGAATTATCCCGGCGACTTGAAAGTTACGGTGAATTACATTCTCACCGACGACAACGGCTTGAGAATCGATTACGAAGCCACAACGGATAAACGAACAGTGGTCAATTTGACAAACCATGCATATTTCAACCTGCGGGGCGATGGTGATATATTGGATCACGTGGTCATGATCAACGCCGATAAATTTACTCCTACGGATAAAGGGCTTATCCCGACAGGCGAGCTGCGCGACGTGGAAGGCACACCCTTCGATTTCCGCCAGCCGAAAGCTGTAGGTCTGCGCATTAATAATCCGGATGAACAACTGGTCTTTGCCGGCGGCTACGATCACAATTGGGTGCTGAACAAAGGTGGCGAGAAATTGACCCTTGCGGCTGAGGTTTACGAGCCGACGACCGGTCGGGTAATGGAGGTTTACACGACGGAGCCGGGCATACAGTTTTACACGGGTAATTTTCTGAATGGAAGCCTGACAGGAAAGAATGGTGTTGTTTACAATCATCGAACCGGTTTCTGTCTGGAGACACAACACTTTCCGGATTCGCCCAACAAGCCGCAATTCCCGTCCGTTGTTTTGTCCCCGGGAGAGCGATACACGCAAACGACAATTTATAAATTCAAAAGCCGGTAGGATCGGGCGTTTTCGGGAAACCGAGTTTACTCGTTAAATAAATTGCCATGTAAAAAGGTCAATTGGGATAGACTCAATTGGCCTTTTTTTGTCCTATTTTGCCTTGCAGAAGGTAGGTATCAAGCCCACGTAACACACGAAAAGTTGCTCAGCTATGTTGATCTCTTTCGTTTATTTTGTGTGTTTAGTGGGTTGAATAGTTGCAGCAGAAGAGCGGCACCGGTGGGGAATTCTTTCCTATCCCGCCTTACCAGAATGTGGTATCGGGGTCGATTTCTTTGATATATATTATTTCCGTAGAATACACCGTGCGATTATATCCGCTTGCTTTAAAGATGATTTCAAAATAAAGCGGAACATGTCCAAACCGCCGGATAAATAGCTCCTCCAATTTTTCCAGCGATTCCTTATTCGTGAAATACTTGACGATCCCGATGGTGCCCGTTTCATGGAAGCTGGTAAAAATAAAGACGATATTTTTGTTGGGTCCCGGAATTTTTCTCACAATCCCGTAATCAACGTGGTGGGACAGTGGATCGCCTTCTTCCGGAAGTGTGATCAAAGAGTCGTTTATCTCATCATAATAAGACAAGACGTTAGGATAAACCAGGTATTGGCTTGCGGAGTTTCTAAATGTTTGGTCGAAAACGGCCAAGGTGTGAAATGAGCCGATAAAGAGCAGGTTATAATTTTTGATGTCCTGCGCGGTGACATTGGACGAAAAGTTGAGCTCGAAATCAAGATGGTTGTTCATAAACAGTTTGATAATATCAGCGCAGGGCCACACGCTATTCCTGGGGAACATGGGATATTCCAGTAATTTATAATTCCTGCGTTCGACGGACTCTGCCTTATAGGCATCCAAATCGTTTACCGAATTGATGTCATCCCTTCTCATGATGGTGCGTTTTTCCCTGCTGCCGGAATCCTTGAGGAAAAAGAAATGATCTCCCAGGACAATTTGTTTTGGAGCGTTATTTGAAAAAAAACTGCTCCAGACAAGATCGTCATGATGAACGCCCGACCGACCGGGGAGGCTTTTGGTAACAGAGTATTTGTAGATAAAAAAGATATTGGATAGGAAAAGGACGATCAGGGGAATTATCCATATATGGCGATTTAGTGAGGCGCTCTTTTTCGGTTTTTGGTAAAGTGAGAACTCGATGCTATAGTGTCCCTTGGGCACGTCGATTCTGACTTGTTCATCCATGCCTTCGTCGCTATAATATTGCGCCAATTTTCTTCGAAGATTATACATGTAAACCCTGACGATCGTATCCTGGCTCGGATCGAAACCAGGGCCTTTTTGAAAGACTTCGGTAGCAATCGTATATTCTTTTGGAGTTACGTTGTTTATCGAAGCCTCCACAAGATAGCGCAACAAATCTTTATAGACTTGTGAATTGGCAAAAGCATGGCTCTGCAAGATCTTGTCGAGGATAGCTTTTTTATCGATGTTGTCGAGCGTATTGATCATCGTATAGCGGTTATTGAAAAAAGAGAAACGCAACAATTACGGATGGTGAAAAATAGGAATTTTTGCCATTACTGTCAATGCACAAATTCATAATTCTTTTGTCTTCAGAAATCTGCTGGTTAACTGTTAATTCACCGTTATTCACTCGCTCTGATTTTATAATTATATTATTTTTCGCTGTTCTTCTAAGAAAAATCCGTTTAAATCTTTCTTCATTTCTCAAATTTTTCTCTATTGATAAATCATAACCTGCGGCAAAAAAAGATATCCGAAGCAGACGAGTTGTTGGCTGGCTCTCGGAAGCGGATAGCGCCCTTTTGAGTTGTTCTCTCGATTGAAAAGGTGATCGGCCTGGGAGATCACGAATCCACTATATAGACAAATTTATAAAGAAATAACTTTTGTAATTGTCACATTTTTTTTGTAATATCCCCAAAGAAAAAGGGTTCTCTCAGTGCAGCTAAAATGAATACAACGAACTCTGCTTTAGTGTTGAAATCACGGGACGGTAAATTCGTAACCACTGAAAGGAGGTGAGTGCTCATGAAGGCGAGATACCTTTATCTGTTTTTGCATAGCCTTCCTTTTCAATAGATAAACAACGATGAGGATGGTAAGTAGGGCTATTAATTGATTACAGACTCTATGAATAGTCATTCAATCAAAAGGAGTAAGCCATGAGTAGAGTGTTATTAGTTGTTGTTTGTCTGTCTGTGATGTTTTTCCTCGCCAGCACAACAAGCGCGTATATGATCGACGATGTTCTCCTGGTACCGAAAGCCGCATATCCGCCTGAAATCGACGGTGTTATGGAATCGATCTGGTACAGTGCATCATCTGAGATAGTCGTAGTGCTGGATGCCGGCGGTGAGGTGCCGCCGGAGGACTATTTGGATCTTTTTGGCACCATCCGCCTCATGTGGGATGATGACAATCTCTACGTCTTTTTTCACGCCGTAGATGAAGAGCTGCGAACCGATAGCGCCAACACTTATGAAAACGATAGTTGGGAAATCTATTTTGACGGCAATAATAGTAAGACCGATCAAAATTACGACGGCGAAGATGATGTTCAGCTCAGAATAGAATATGATGACGTAGCGGCTGCAGATATGGATGCAGGATATGGCAACAGCGTAAGCTGGAATTATTCGACGGCGGGTATCGTGTTCGCCATCGAGGACTGGTTTGCCGAAGCAGGTGACGGAATGGGCTGGGACCTGGAAGTCGCTTTTCCGCTGGAAGACTTGAAAATACCGGCCGAAGTTGGCACCTGGTTTGGTTTCGACGTCCAGATGAATGATAATGATACCGGCGGCAGGAACAACATGTACAGATGGTGGGGCAGTGATAATAACGCCTGGGTTTATGCCAATCTATTCGGCACCGTCGAACTAAGCGGCTACGTGGCCGACGATCCGATGCAAATCCCGCAAACCACCGAAGCGCCCGTCATCGACGCGGTGCTGGACAACGCCTGGCTTACCAATTCTTTTGGCATCGCACAGGGAAAGTATGTTGTACGCAACGGCACGACAGTTCCTGACGGTTTTGCCGAAATATTGGATTGGTGGGATTTGCAGGTGGAATTATACACCATGTGGGATGCCGATGCATTCTACTTCTTTGGCCAGGTCATTGATGACGAAATCAGCAATACCAGTGGTAACGCCTGGGAAAACGATAGCTTTGAGTTGTATTTTGACGGCGATAACAGCAAGAATGATTTTACCGCCGGCGTGCCCTATGACGCGAATGATAAACAATGGCGCTGGGTGTGGGATGTAACCGGCACTCCCGGCTCCGGCACAGATGAATATGCTTGGGGCTCGCTCGATATAGATTACGACGGTTATGCTTTCGAGTTAAAGATTCCCGCGGCTGACTTGACCTTCGCTCTCGAAAAAGGTAGCGAGATTGGCTTCGAAGTCCGGATTAATGATAGAGACAACGAGACTCGCGAGAACATGGCCCGCTGGTGGTCGGATGATAACATGTCCTGGCAGGATGCCAGTCTGTTTGGCACGGCTGTTTTGACCGGACCAATTGGCACGGCTGTCGAAGGAAAAGAGCTGACGACTCCGAACTCTTTTA
>METF01000151.1:5535-8454 GCA_001771235.1 Candidatus Zhuqueibacterota bacterium RBG_16_48_16 | reverse complement strand
GTGAAAAGGTGGGATTAAATTCCACCCTCTGAGGCTGGATGTGCTACAGCCATGGTTTTTTCGAGATAAGCTGAGCGAAAGAAGCGGGTTAAGAAATAACGGTCATGACATCGGTGTTGTTAAGCCAAAACAGCTAAGCCTGGCCAGGCGTTGGCAATTCTAACATCAACCGAAAGGATAAACGTATGAAGCAGTATGGCGCGGAGTTTTTTGGAACCTTCTGGCTGGTTCTGGGAGGGTGTGGCAGTGCGGTTTTGGCGGCAGCATTTCCCAATGTGGGCATTGGCCTTTTAGGTGTGGCCCTGGCATTTGGTCTCACCGTGCTGACCATGGCTTATGCCATTGGACACATTTCCGGTTGTCACCTGAATCCTGCTGTCTCGATAGGGCTATGGGCAGGCGGCCGCTTTCCGGCTGGCAAGCTCATTCCTTACATCGTCGCCCAGGTGCTGGGGGGCGTTGTCGCAGGTGGTGTTCTCTATCTGATTGCCAGTGGGAAGGCGAGCTTTGAGGTATCGGCGGGCCTGGGGTCAAATGGTTACGGCGCCCATTCGCCGGGTGGATACTCTTTGCCGGCGGCGCTGGTCACTGAAATCGTTATGACCATGATGTTCCTGGTCATCATTCTGGGCTCGACCGACAAGCGCGCTCCACAAGGCTTTGCGCCCATTGCCATCGGCCTGGGTCTCACATTGATTCATCTGATCAGCATTCCGGTGACAAACACCTCCGTCAATCCGGCGCGCAGCACAGGCGTGGCCGTGTTCGTCGGAGATTGGGCCGTTGGGCAACTGTGGCTTTTCTGGGTAGCGCCTATCGTTGGCGGCCTGCTTGGCGCGGCTATCTACCGGTTCATCGGCAGTACGAAAGATTGAGCATTCATAACCAAAATATCGGCCTTATTCCGACGTTATCTTCCTAAAACTTTTCATACAGCTCTATCTCGACAATATTCAACGTCCACCCATCGTCGTGGCCGCCCGAGGCTGCTTCATCGCGGGGATTATAGGTGTCTTTGATCGGCTGGCCGTCCTGGTCGACGATGTGGCCGGCCAGCTCTATTTTCAGGCTTTTGCCAAAAACGGGTTTCATTGGGATGGTGATGTAACCCAGGCTGAACCAGGTGACGCCGGAAAATACCCGCTCGCCATCGACGCTGATGCGGAGGGGATAAAAGCGCTGGCGCCATCCGCTGAGCTTGACGGTGATTTCGCTCACCGCTGCCGGTTCGGCAAAATCATACTCGATCCAGGTTGTTTCGAGAGAGCCGTCATTGCGCCAGCTCGTCTCTTCATTGTCGTCGTAGCTTTGTCCGGCGTCTTCGCTATTGGCCCCTGTTTTTGTGCCGATAATGCTCACCGGTTTTCGTGCCATACCCGTGAATGACGGGGTAGCCGGAGTCGGCCCCCTGTCAAGATAAGCGGGCAGGCCGTCGTCCGGCATGGCCAAAGAAAGGCCGTCTACCATTTGCACCGGTCTGGATTCGATTTCCACAAAAGCCGGTTGCAGTCCCGCGGATTTGGCGGTGAGGCTGATTTTCCCGGCAGCGGTTGTCGAGCGGATGATGACCCGGTTCACGCCCAGCTCCACCGGCAGGCTTTTCGCCAGAATATAGTTGTCCGGTCCCTGGGCGATGCCGCCGCGCCACTCAGCCGGACCTTCCAGGGTAAAATCGATCATGTTAAAAGCAACCGGATTGCGCTCGCCTTGTGCATCCACCACCTCTACATCGACCAGAGCCAGATCGGCGCCGTTCGCCTGCAGTCCGGTTGGGCCTGTGTGCACAGTCAGGCGAATGCGTGCAGGCTGACCGATGGTCTTTTTTTCGATTTCACAAACCTGTTTCCCTTCCGCGTCATAACCGACTGCTTTTATCACGCCGGGCTGCCAGGCGATGTCTTTGAAAGTATAAAGAAACCGATAGCTCTGTTCGCCGAATCCCTGCGACTGGCCGTTGATGAACAATTCCACCTTATCGGCACTGGAAACGACATAAATATTCTTCACAGTGCCGGGCGCATAGTTCCAATGGCCCATGATGTGAATGCGAGTGCGCTCGATATTCACCCAGCCGTCCCACATCACCTGGTGCGCAAAATAGCCGTCTTTGGGAATTCGCATGGGATCGACCTCGCCGCTGCGGCGGTAATTTTCCGCACCACGAAAATGGGTGTTGGTGTCCGAAAATATAATATTCACCCCGCCGGAGCTCACCCGCATGCCGGTGCCGGGACGCTCCCGCCAGTAGTCGTACCAGCGGATGATGTCTTCAATAGCGTGCGAGTCCTGGTTGCGGTTGTATTCGTTCGCCGGCCGGTTGCGATAGAGCGGGCCGTCGCCGTCTTTATGAAAGGGTGGCGAAAATTCGTCCCAGTATTTGCGCAGGCCCTCGTCGCGGGAGTATTCCATCGCCCAAAAGGGATTGCGGGCGCTCTTGTTGATATAGAGCATTTCTCCGCCGTATTCAGCCACGCGGCTGCCCAGCATTTCGCGGCTGCCAATGGCGCGACCGCCATAAGGATCGTATTGATCGCGGATGTTCTTCAATTCCTGTATATGTTCTTCGCTGATGTTTTCATTTCCCCCTTCATAAAAGAGAATGCTGGGATTGTTGCGGTTGTAGATAATGGCGTCGCGCATCAGCTCGCCCCGCTGCCCCCAGCGCCGGTCAAACACGTCGCGCTCGGCGTCACCGGCGGGCATGGCCTGGATCAATCCGACCCGATCGCAGGATTCCACATCCTGCTTCCAGGGGGTGACGTGCATCCAACGGACAAGATTGCCGTTTCCTGCGACGATCATCCGGTTGCTGAAATCGCTCAGCCACGGCGGCACCGACATGCCCACTGCCGGCCATTCATTGCTGGTACGCTGGGCATAGCCTTTTATCATCAGGACTCGGTCATTCAATTTGATCAC
>METF01000151.1:1401-5439 GCA_001771235.1 Candidatus Zhuqueibacterota bacterium RBG_16_48_16 | reverse complement strand
ATAGCCATAGCCCCAGCTCCAGAAATTCAACCCCGTCACAGTGGCGCTGTCTTGCACGGTGGCCACGCCGCCCGGCGCCACAGTGGCCCGGCGTCCGCTAAATGTCTTGATGACATTCCCGGACATGTCTTCAATCCGCACATCGTATTGGAATGTTTTGGCTATGGGATATTCATTTTTCACCTGCGATTCGGCAGTGACCAGCGCTGTTGTGCCGGGGATATTTATATTCCTGGCATAGGCATAAACTCCGGTGGTGCCAAGCGTGGTAAACAGCGGCAACGTCTGGTAAAGCCGGTCGGTCAGGTGCAACCGGACGTTTTTGGGAATGCCGCCGTAATTGGCATTGAAATTATCGTTGTTCCACTGAAATTCCTGGCCGGTGAATTTCTCCCGGTATTTCCAGTCGTTATCTATGCGTACGGCAAGGACATTTTCCTGCGGCGCTGGCCGCACCAGCCCGGTAATGTCCAGCCCAAAGGCCATCACGCCGTTTTCATGCCGGCCGATGAACTCACCGTTCAGGTAAAACTCACCCCCCTGGCGGATGCCCTCGAATTCCAGAAACGCTTTCTTATCTTTGTGCGCTGCCGGAATCTTAAAATGCTTCCGGTACCAGGCAATCCCGGTCGGAAGATCGTGAATGTCCTTGCGGAAGGCATCGTCTTCGTTCCAGGCGCAAGGCAGGGTGACGCTTTTCCATTGGGAATCGTTCAAGTCTGTGGATTCCGCTCCTTGTACATCTCCCACTTTGACTTTCCAGCCGGGATTGAAGTTAAATGTGACCCGCGGGCTGCTACCTGAAAAAGTCAGGCCGGATGCTAAAATGCAAAATGTGAAAACAAAAGTCGCGCTGATAAAAAGATGTTTTTGTCGGTTGCCCATCTCTCTTTTCCTTTTTTTTGCACGATAAGAAATCCAACTTGTATTTTTGAAATGGAACACCAAGTACTCCATTTCAAAGTACATGTTGGGTTTTTTGTTTGTAGTTCAAGCTTTAGCTTGATAATTTCAGCCTAAAGGCTGGACTACGAACTTTCTTGCTTTTTCCATAATCCGACAAATAATTCTGAAATGGACTACTAAGGAACACAAACAATATATTCATTTTTACAGGCAAAGGCGAGGTCAAAAAAGATTATTGCTGTTTTCAGATTTCTTCCTGTTCACTGGGGTGAGAGATATTACACTACCCTTTATTTGTCCCTTGACTGATAATGAAATTCTATTAAATTAAAAAAACTTTTTAAGGGAAAAGCTCAAGAGCAAGCGCCCGCACCATTCTGTTTTAGAAACGAATGATAATGAAACACCTTTTGGCCGTCGTTACAGAATCCGAAGCTTAGATAAGGAGAGCAGGAGATGATTTTCGGTGTCTGGGATATCGTTGTCTTTGTCGCTTTTGTTGCTGCCGTAATAACCATTGGTATGAGCAAGAGCTCCAAAACGGGCTCCAGTGAAGATTACTTTCTCGCCGGTCGCGGCCTGAGCTGGTGGCTCATCGGATTTTCGCTCATCGCCGCCAACATTTCCACGGAACAATTTGTCGGCATGAGCGGTAATGCCGCCAGCCATGTGGGACTGGCCATCGCCAGCTATGAGTGGATGGCCGCGATCACCCTGGTCGTCATTGCCTTTACTTTTTTGCCGTATTTTCTCAGGGCAGGTATTTACACCATGCCCGAATTTCTCGAATACCGCTATAACGGCACGGCGCGCACCATCATGGCCGTGGCGACGCTTTTTATTTATATGTTGCTGCTCGGCTCGGTCACCTATTCGGGCGCCCTGACGATCCGCACTATCGCCGGCGATATGGGTTACAATGTTCCGCTTGCGATCGGGGCGCTGGTCATCGGCATGATCGCCATGCTCTATGTGGCGGCGGGCGGATTGAGAGCCTGCGCCTGGGCCGATCTGATCCAGGGCAGTGCACTCATCGTCGGCGGCGCGGTCATTCTCGTTTTCGCCTTTATCAAATTGGGACGGACCGATGAAGCGGCGCAGATTTTGGATGTTCAAACGGGAGCCGTAGCCGTGAAATCCCTTGCTCCAGGCCAGGGCGCCCTGAGCCGTTTTTACGATCTCAATCACGTGCGTCTGAATATGTTTTTGCCCAAAACTGATAATGTCCTGCCATGGACGGCGCTCATGCTAGGATTGTGGATTCCCAATTTTTACTACTGGGGACTCAACCAGTATATCACCCAGCGAACATTAGGCTCCAAGTCCCTGGCCCAGGGGCAAAAAGGGATTGTGTTTGCTGCGTTTTTAAAGCTCATCATACCGTTTGTCATCGTGATTCCGGGAATCATTGCGTTCAACCTGTTTTCTGCGGACATGCAATTCGAAGCCATCCGCGATAACGCCAGAGTGATGGCCAAATATGTGAAAGCAAATCCCAACACAAATGTCGTCACCGTGATGGAGTCGCCTGCGGAAGATACGGTAGCAACCTGGCCGTCGGGAAAATTCATGCTGGCGATTTACAAAGATGACGCAACCGTCAAGGCTTTGAAAATCCGCCATCCTTTCGTCCTGCCGATCGAGCGGGAACAATTCAATTCGGTTCAAGTCAGCGCCAACACGGTGTTCATCAGTGAAGATAAGGCATGGGACAACCTATACTCGCAATTGGCTCAAGAGGTAGAAGCCTACAACGAGCATGTCCGGGCAACGGCTCTCTCAGCTACGAGCATCAAAACTGAAAAATTCATTGCTTACAAATACGACACGGCGATGGCACAATTGCTGGGCAAGGTTCTTCCTAGTGGGGTCGGATTGACCGGATTTGTCCTGGCCGCGCTGCTCGGCGCCGTGGTCAGCTCGCTTGCCGCCATGTTAAATGCCGCGTCCACTATTTTCTCTATGGATATTTATCAAAAATTCCTCTCACCCAAGGCATCGCAGAAGACGCTGGTTTTATTGGGCCGTATTTGTGTCGTTGCCTTTACCTTTGTCGCCGTGTGGCTTGCACCTCAGCTGGGCAATCCCAAGATCAGCAACAGCATTTTTACTATCATACAGGAGGGCCAGGGCTTTATCTCTCCGGGCATCCTTGCCGTTTTTATTTTCGGCCTGGTTTTGCGCAAAGCCCCGCCGGTTGCCGGCGTGGTCGGCTTGTTGACCAATATTGTCGCCTATGGCGGCTTGAAGCTTCTCGTCCCGCATGTGCAATTCCTCAACCGCATGGCGATTTGTTTCGTCCTCTGCCTGGTTGTTATGGGAGCGATCACGGTTTTTAAGCCGTTGGCGCAACCGGTTGAATTCAAACAAAAGGGCACACTGGAATTGACATCGTCGAAAAATGCGCTCTATGCCGGCTTGCTGGTCATTCTGTTGACGCTTATACTTTACCTGTTGTTCAGTCCGCTGATTATTGCGGGATGACCGGAGCCTGAATCTCAGTATATTGTATTAGCCTCATCCGGCTAAACAGGAATCCAATAAATACAACCACGAATTGGCACCAATTACGCACGAATTTGAACGAATTAAAATTAATCTTGGTGAACAAATTCGTGAAATTCGTTTAATTCGTGAAAATTCGTGGTCAAATTTTTCAGAATCTGACTTTTAAGATACAAAGCTATATAAAGGGAGTTGATTTTGGATAAAAATCATTTCGCACAAAAATTCAAACAGCATTTCAATGGACAACCGCGCGTATTTCAGGCTCCCGGTCGCGTCAATCTGATCGGCGAGCATACGGATTACAATGACGGTTATGTCTTTCCAATGGCCATAAACCGCTATACAACGGTAGCTGTTTCCCCGCGAGCCGACCGCCGGCTTGAGTTGTGGTCGGAGAATATGGGCGAAGCGGCATCTGTCGATTTGGATCGTTTTGAAAGAAAGGCTGGGTGGAGCGACTATGTGGCTGGTATCGCTTCGATGCTCGAGCGGGAAGGCTTTCGCCTGCCCGGTGCCGATCTCTATATCGAAAGCGACGTGCCGGTGGGATCCGGCCTAAGCTCTTCTGCGGCCATTGAGATTTCCACAGCATTGGCCTTGCTCAGCACAGTCAACGGCACGATG
>METF01000151.1:0-1360 GCA_001771235.1 Candidatus Zhuqueibacterota bacterium RBG_16_48_16 | reverse complement strand
CAGCTTTGTCGGCATGAATTGCGGCATCATGGATCAATTCATTTCGGTTCACGCAAAAGCTCATCACGCCATGTTGCTGGATTGCCGCTCGCTGGATTATGAGCTGGTGCCGCTCAGAGCCGAGCACCTGCGGGTGGTGATTTGCAACACCATGGTGAAACACGAGCTGGGTGCTTCGGAATACAACAAACGCCGCGCCGAGTGCGAAGAAGGCGTCCGTATCATCCAAGCGGATTTCCCCAAAATCGTCGCATTGCGCGATCTCTCTTTGAGCCAGTTTGATGGCGTGTCGCACAAGCTGCCTGAAGTTGTAAGAAAAAGATGCCGCCACGTCATTTCCGAAGATGAGCGCGTGCTGCAATCCGTAGCGGCGCTCAGGAGCGACCAATACGAGGAATTCGGCGAACTCATGAACGCCTCCCATGACAGCTTGAGAGAGGATTACCAGGTGAGCTGCGAGGAGTTGGACCTCATGGTCGATATTGCCCGCCGCGTGGATGGTGTGTTGGGGGCGAGAATGACCGGCGGCGGGTTCGGCGGCTGCACGGTCAATCTGGTCGAATCGGCAAAAATAGATGACTTTTGCTTTACGGTGAAAGAAAAGTACAAATCGTCAACCGGACTCGATCCGACTATTTATGTGTCCACACCTGCTGATGGTGCGCATGAGATGGACGGGTAGACGGTAAATAAGTCAAAGGCATGTTATAAAAATATAGCATGCCTTTTGTGTTTTTATATTTCCAAAAAGATCAATTTGTGAAATGAGTGGTTTCTTTGTCGATTGAATAGGATAATTGAATCGTATCATTATGCCTGCAAACCTGACCCCGGAATACATCAGGGCGGAAGAAGAGTATCGCAAAGCATCAACGCCTGATGAGCGTCTGACCGCCCTGCAGAGGATGTTGGCCGTTATTCCCAAGCACAAAGGCACCGAAAAAATGCGGGCCGATTTGAAAAAAAAGATAGCGGCGACAAGAAGCGAAATCCAAAAAGCGACAAAAAAGAAGGGTTTCAGTATAAAGGTGGACAGGGAGGGAGCAGGGCAGGTGACCCTGGTTGGACCGGCGAATGTTGGTAAAACGCAACTGGCCTGCCGTCTTGCCGATACCGAGCTTGAAGTAGCCCCTTACCCGTTTACCACGAGGCTGCCCCAGCCGGCAATGATGTCGTACGAAGATGTCCGGATTCAACTGGTGGATTTACCGCCTGTTTCACAACAACATATTGATCATTGGCTGCCTTCGATAGTGAGAACCAGCGACCTGATCCTTGTTGTTGCAGACCTGGGCGATTCCTCGGTGCTTGACCAGGTTGATGAGACATTGAGCCTGTTGATCGAGATGAAAATCGAGCC
>METF01000150.1:9703-11253 GCA_001771235.1 Candidatus Zhuqueibacterota bacterium RBG_16_48_16 | reverse complement strand
CCGGCATCGGCGTGATGGAGCATTCTTACACTATCTCCTCGCACAATATTCGCCCCGGCGATGTGATCATCCTCAGCGGCACCATCGGCGATCACGGCATTGCCGTGCTCTCCAAAAGAGAAGGCCTGGCCTTTCAAACGCCGGTGCAGAGCGACACCGCCCCGCTGAACGGACTGGTTGAAGAGATGCTCAAGGCAGGTGGCGACGCCATCCACGCCATGCGCGATCCCACCCGCGGCGGCGTGGCTGCGGTATTGAACGAATTGGCAGGTGCGTCAAAGGTGGAGATGAAGATCGTCGAAAAAGCTATCCCCGTTCAGGATGCCGTGTCCGGCGCCTGCGAGCTGCTGGGACTCGACCCGCTCTACATTGCCAACGAGGGCAAGCTGCTGGCCTTTGTCGATCCGGCGGCCGCAGAGGCTGTGCTGCAATCCATGAGGGCTCATCCCCTGGGAGAAAAAGCGGCGATCATCGGCGAGGTGGATGGCGCAAACCCCGGACAGGTCAGTATGCAGACGGCCATCGGCAGTTGGCGCATTGTGGACATGCCGGTGGGCGAGCAGTTGCCGAGGATATGCTGAAGACAGAAAGAGGCTGTCTGCCCTCAGCATTCGGCTTTTCAGCCATCCTGCAGAGGCTCTGCCTCTACAGCCACAGCTCGCTGAATGGGCGCAGAGGTGGAGCCTCTGCGTAATGAAAGAAGCCCCTTTTTATGCTGCGACCTGGATCGGAAATCCAGGTCGATCAATCTCTGTCCCAAATGCAATTCGGTATGGAGGTGACTTTTTTTTTCGATTAACCGCCCTGCAAAGCTCGCCGCGCCGCAGACGATTGCATGAGCAATATTACTTAACCAATTTGGAGGAAGAAATGAAAAAAGAAGCATCTTTGAAAAGCCCAATAATTGCATCAATCATTCTGTTTGTCATTGCCTTTTTATTCTTGCCGTTGCGCACTAGCGGTATTTGCGAGGAAAACAATCTAAAGTTGAATGACTTTTGACGCCCACGATCATCCCGAATTGGACGCGGCCACCGATGATCGCTTATTCGCAGGTCGGCTATCACCCGGATCAGGGAAAAGTGGCTGTGATCGAGCTGGACAAAAATGATGCCCCGCTTGCCTCGGCGTCCGTGCTGCAACTGAACAGCGAGGGTGAATGGATTGAAAAATACCACGGCGATGTCAAAGAATGGGGAGATTATTTCCGTTACCATTATGTCCAATTTGATTTTTCCGCTGTGAGGGATGCCGGTTTGTACCTCATTCAATACGGCAGCCACAAGACAGGACCCTTTCAGATCGGAACGCATATTTATGACAATGCCTGGCAGCAGACGCTGGATGTCTGGTTTCCGGTGCAAATGGATCATATATTTGTGAATGAAGCCTACCGCGTCTGGCACGACGCGGCACACCTTGACGACGCTCTGCAAGCGCCGGTAAATCATCAACACTTTGACGGCTATCGTATGGGAGACAGCACGGAAACCAAATATAAACCCGGAGAGCGCATTCCCGGATTAAACATAGGCGGCTGGTTCGACGCC
>METF01000150.1:7644-9596 GCA_001771235.1 Candidatus Zhuqueibacterota bacterium RBG_16_48_16 | reverse complement strand
CGTGGATATTCACCATCCGGACGGCACACCGGATATTTTGCAGCAGATTGAGCACGGGACATTGGCGCTCATAGCCCAGCATCGTGCGTTCGGCCGGGCGATTCCCGGTATCATTGAGCCGAATCTGCACCAGTATCATCATCTCGGCGACGGATCGACGATGACAGATAATCTGCACTATAATCCGAATCTCAAGCCTTATGAATCGGACGGCATTTCCAGCGGGACGCCCGATGACCGGTGGGCGTTTACGAACAGAATGGCCTGGAATAATTACAGCTCCATCGCGGCACTGGCGGCCGCCAGTCGCGCCTTACGAGGCTATAACGACGCGCTCGCCGATGAATGTCTGGCCGCCGCGAAAAACGCATGGTTGGACGAGCAAAAGCAACCCGCGCAGGAACGCCCACGGGCATCCTTTTTCGGCGGAACGGGAGAGATACAGGCGTTGCTGCAGCTCTATATTTCCACACAAAACAGGCAGTATGCCGATGAATTTGAACAACGGCTTTGGCCCGCCATGGAAAAAAATCCGGACAGGAATATGAAATACGCCGTGCGCGCTGTGCCGCTTTTGGAGCAGGATTATAGGGAAAAACTGCTCCCATTCGTCCAAAAATTTAAAACGGCCAATGAAGAGATGTTGAAACAGAATCCATTCGGCGTCCCGATCACCACGAGAGGCTGGGCAGGCAACGAAACCATTATCGACTGGGCCGTCACCAATTATCTCTTGCATCAATCCTATCCCGATATCATCGGTCCCGAGTATACCTATCGCGGCATCAATTATATCTGTGGCTGCCATCCCTATTCGAACACTTCATTTGTGTCGGGCGTTGGCGTGCATTCAAAAAGGGTGGCTTATGGCAATAATCGTGCAGATTTTTCATCTATCGCCGGCGGGGTTGTGCCGGGTGTCCTGCTCATCAAACCGGATTTTCCTGAAAATAAAAACGACTGGCCGTTTTTGTGGGGGGAGAATGAGTACGTCATCGACATTTGCGCAGAGTATATTTTACTTGTCAATGCCGTCCTGGATTTAGGAAGATGAGGAAAAATAGCGGGTGGGTCTCTGACCCACCTTTTGTTGCTTGATAGAGAAATTCCGTCACAATTTTTGTTTGCATTCGTGGCTAATTGTGATAAATTTTGCAACAGTTGCCATAACAAGTCCCTTTAGGAAGCACATCATGTCAGAACCAACACATTCAAGCTCTGATTTTATCATTTTATCACAAATATGCCATAGTAGATATTGATGAGAGTATCTTGATAAAAGCCTGATCCAGGAGCACATTATGAATCAACGAGTTGTTTCACATCCAAACATTCTTCACGGCAAACCACGTATTCGCGGAACGCGCATTGCTGTGTCGATGGTACTTGAGCTTATCGAAGCAGGAATCACATTTGCGGAAATTCAGGACAAGTACTATCCACAGCTCAGCGATGATGATATTAAAGCTTGTATCACCTACGCACGCCAGTTGGTAGATGAGGAAGAAATTCATTTCGTTCCAGAGGTGGAAGCCTGAGGATTTTTGCTGATGAATGCGTGTGGCAAAGTACCATCGATTTTCTTCGATCTGCCGGCCACGAAATAACCACCGTGCAAGAGTCTAACCTGCGCGAAGCCGATGACGAACTGCTTCTCCACCATGCTGATTCAGGGGAATATGCTTTTATAACACGCGATATGCATTTCTCGAACATTTTAGTGTACCCGCCCTCAAGTTATCGCGGCATCATTGTGCTAAGGATCAGGCCGGAAACATCGGAGGAAGTGCATGCTGTTTTGGCGGCAGCTTTGTCACAATTTACCCAACAAAGTATTCAAGGAACCCTGGTCGTCGTGGATCGCAGAAAATTCCGCCTAAGACGTTCCAATAAATAGCCATTTGGGATCAACAAATAATGAGTTCGTAGGGTGAGATTCTATCCCCCCTTCC
>METF01000150.1:7303-7419 GCA_001771235.1 Candidatus Zhuqueibacterota bacterium RBG_16_48_16 | reverse complement strand
ATTGGCTGTATGTAAGGCGGGCGGCTTACAAAAAAACGTTCAGGTCGTCAGCGATTCGGAGGGAGGCACTTTCGTCGTTTGGCAGGATCAGCGTGATGATGCGGCGGATGTTTACA
>METF01000150.1:6652-7293 GCA_001771235.1 Candidatus Zhuqueibacterota bacterium RBG_16_48_16 | reverse complement strand
TGACGCGAATGGGATCATTGGAACGCAAAAAAAGGAGATCAGCCAGGTTAAAGAAAAGTCTATTCATATTAGTTTTGAGTGCTTTGGTGCCTCTTGTCGGCGCTCAAGGTATCGGCCTGGGGCCGCAGGTTGGCTTTCATAAGGCTGCCGATGCTGACAATGGCAACTTTATGACAGGAGCTGCTTTGCGACTCAAGCTTACTCCGACTTTAGGCGTGGAAGGCTCTATCAATTATCGCCAGGAAGCCTTTGCCAATGGTACATTGACAGTCCGCAGTTGGCCGATTATGGTCACGGCAATGATGTATCCGCTTCCCATCGCCTATGGCGCTGTCGGTGCCGGTTGGTACAATACCACCTTTGATTTCAACAATGACCTCATTGAAAATGAGACCAATCAAGAGTTTGGCTTGCACTTTGGAGGCGGGCTTGAGATGCCTGTCGGCTCAAATGTCAAATTTACCGGCGACATCCGTTACGTCTTCCTGAACTACGATTTTGACGGCGTGCCATTCAATGACGTCGATAGCAACTTTTATGTCATTACGGCCGGATTGTTATTTGGCCTATAACAAGCCGTAAGAAGCTGGCCTGCCTGTCTAGTGTCCGAACGAAAACTAGCGGGACAAAAAAAACTGTCA
>METF01000150.1:6467-6590 GCA_001771235.1 Candidatus Zhuqueibacterota bacterium RBG_16_48_16 | reverse complement strand
ATAACCAACGGGGCAATCCCCTTACTCTTCAGGAGATTGCTTCGGCAAAACTTGTCCTGAGCTTGTCGAAGGAAACGCCTCGCAATGACAATTCTTTTTTATTTCACTAGTTTTCGGTCAGAC
>METF01000150.1:3076-6435 GCA_001771235.1 Candidatus Zhuqueibacterota bacterium RBG_16_48_16 | reverse complement strand
AGCAGGCAACACTATTTTTCTGCTCTTTCAAGGCACAATTGTCCCGCCAATAATTATTCTGCCATAAAATTTTAAACATAAAATCTTTCAGGATGGGCAAACTTTCGCTGTAGTACTGGATAGGATTCCAAATGACTTTTATTTTGAGCGTTATTTCTTGTCAGCAAGATAATACAACCTCAAAATCTCCAGCTCCCGAAAATTTATCTGTCCTCCCAGCGCTTCAAAAGCCGGGCGCAAATACTCGCTTCCCACCTCTTTAAAGGTTTCCAGAACGGCGGCCCGTTCTTCAGGTGATAATTTTGAATGCGTTAACAGGCCTTCTCGCCTGATGTCGTTTCCTTCCCGGAAATAGGTGAAAAGATGCCGCAGAACGGTGGCTGGCTTGACAGCGAACACTTTGCAGATTTGCTCTATCGAAGAGCCGTTATTGTACAACTCGCCGACTTGCTCAAACCGGCGCTTTTCGCTGGTAACGAAAGGTAGGTTCATGACCGTCTGCCGTTTTGCAGGGGCGGCCTCGATGCCGTTCATTTTGCAATGGCTGATAATCAGGTTCATAAAGGCCGGGCCGTATTTGTCCCATTTCACCTGCCCAACACCGTGGATCTCAAGAAACTCACTCCTGCTGCGAGGATAAAAACCGGCCATCTCGATCAGCGATTTGTCGGAAAAAACAATGTATGGCGGCACATTGGCGCGGTCGGCGATCTCTTTGCGTTTTGCCCTGAGCTTTTCAAACAGCTCGCGGTCATACGCCATGTCAAAGTCTTTTCGCTTTTCAAAGTCCGCCTTTTCTTCCTGGATCAGGCCATAAAATTTTTGGTCGCCTCTCAAGATCTCGAGCGCCTTTTCGGTGGGAAGCAGGCTGCCGTAGCGATCGTCTTTGATCAAAAGCTTCTGCTGGATGAATTGTCGTGCCAGGTGCAGCCACTGTTTTTTCGAGTACTCTTTGCCGATGCCATAAGTGGATAATTGGTGGTGGCCAAAATCCAGCACCTTTTCCGCTTCCGAGCCGCGCAGGACATCGATGATGTGGTTGGCGCCAAATATTTTTCCGGTGCGGATAACGCAGGACAGGAATTTTTGCGCCGGAATGGTCAGGTCGTCCAGCTTTTTCTCGCCGGCCAGACAGTTGTCGCACATGCTGCAATTCGGCTCGTGATATTCTTCGCCAAAATATTGCAGTAACGGCAGGCGTCTGCATTGCTGCGATTCGGCAAAAGCGACCAATGCGTCAAGATGTTGGTAGGCGATGCGCCGCTCCGGATCCGGCTTTTGGTCGAGGAAATAGCGGATCTTGGACAGATCGGCATAGCCGAATAACAGCAGGCAATGGGACCGCAGACCGTCGCGACCGGCCCGGCCGATTTGCTGGTAATAGGATTCGATGTTTTTCGGCAGATCATAATGCACGACAAAACGTATGTTCGGCTTGTCGATGCCCATGCCAAAGGCGATGGTGGCGACCATAATCTGCACATCATCCTTGATAAAAAGCTCCTGGTTCCGCGCCCGCTCCTTGTCCTCCATGCCGGCGTGGTATGGCTTGACCGAATAGCCCTGGCTTTCCAGGATGGCCGCAAGCTCATCCACCTGGCGGCGAGAGAAACAATAAATAATGCCGGATTGATTTTTATAACTGTCTAGAAATTGCAGCGTCTGCTGATAGGGATCGGTTTTCGGGATGATCTGCAAAAACAGGTTCGGCCGGTTAAAACTGGCGATAAACTCGTTGGACTCGAGAAAACCGAGGTTGTCTTTGATGTCTTTTTGCACCCGGGGCGTGGCCGTTGCCGTGAGGGCGATGCAAACGGCCGATTTGAATTTTTGCCTGACCCGGACAAGCTGGCGATATTCCGGCCGGAAATCATGGCCCCATTCCGAGATGCAGTGGGCTTCGTCGATGGTCAGGCATTCGACCGGAATGGTTTCAAGCAAATTGAGAATGCGGGATGTCAGGAGCGATTCGGGCGCTATATATAACAATTTGATTTTCTGCGTCCTCACCAGGTCGAAATTTTTCTGATATTCCTCAGGAGGAAGCGAGCTGTTCAAAAAGAGCGCCGGTGCGCCCAGATCCTGCAGTTGCTCGACCTGGTCCTTCATGAGCGAGATGAGCGGCGAGACCACCACGGTCATGCCATCAAAAATGAGCGCCGGAATCTGGTAGCAAATCGACTTGCCGCCGCCGGTGGGCATGATGACCAGCGTGTCCCTTTTCTGCAAGACATTTTCGATAATCTTTTGCTGCAGCGGCCGGAATTGGTGATAGCCGAAGGTGTTCTTTAGGATTGAGTGAATCTTTTCGATGATCAACCCCTGGATGCTTTTTAGAAATTGTGTTTAGCCGAATGAAGCACGCCAGAGCGGATGAATAACGAATGATGAACATCGAATGGCGAATGATGAGGGCAGCTCGAAATTCGATATTCATCATTTAAATTAATGTGCTGACCTGCATTTTATGATGAATAGCATACGAACTCATTTACCCTGAATAATAAAAAATTTATCTCTTTTATGAAAGAATATTTTTGGGATGGCGCAGTCTTTATATTCAAACGAAAACAACGATCACCGTAAGGACTGATTGAAAAAGTGTCCGCTAGTGAAAAAATATTTGGGTTTCCGAAAAAAACCGTACTATTGAGTGTCCAGCGGGGGCGTCTCCTCAATGATTTCAAAAACCTATTCCAACTGCACTTGCAGTGAATAATCGCCGCTGCCCCGGTAACTGCGCACCAGAATGTAATAGAGTCCGGGCGTATCCGGCGCCACTTCCAGCGTTTCGTCCGGCCCCGTTGTCCAGGCGCGCAGGTCAAAGCTGCTGGTTGTCGGCGGAGCGTCTTTTTTGATATAGAGATCAAAATCAACTCCCCCGGGGCCATCCAGAAAGACTCGGGCTGCCGACGGCAGGACGATTTCATACACTTTTTCCGATCCCTTGGCATCCAGATGACCATTAGCGGCTGCTTCCAAAACCAGCTTTTCGTAACCTTCGCTCTCATCGGGCGCGCCTCCTTTGGCAAGCTGAACGGCCTTTGCCGCATCTGGACGGCCATAGCCGTAATAAGGACTGTGTCCTTCGCTGTCATAGCCGCCGGCCCCCTCATCGATCCTGACGCATGCCTGGCGAAGGATATCCCTGACCTGGGTCCAGCGCAGATTGGGATTGGTCGCGATGACCAGCGCCGCGATTCCCGCCACTCCGGGACAGGCGCTGGAGGTTCCGCCAAACTCGTCGGTATAATTACCGTGGTCGTCGCCGGGGGGATTCGAGCCGGGGTTTATTGCGCCGGGATTATAACCGGAGGCCCCTTCCCGATCCGTGGTCCAGATTCCCGGCGTCTGCGGAT
>METF01000150.1:2582-2916 GCA_001771235.1 Candidatus Zhuqueibacterota bacterium RBG_16_48_16 | reverse complement strand
CACGCTTTCATTGCCGTTGCCGGCGGCGAAACAGATCACGCAGCCCTTGCCGTTCCTGCCAGCGCTGACAGCATAATCGATAGCGAGGCGAGTGCTGTCCGGTATCGGCACATTTTGGTTATGCGCCGAATCGTTCGGATTCCACCACTCGCCGTCTGCCGGGCCCCAGCTACAGGAAATGACATCCGCACCATGATCGGCGGCCCATTCAAAGGCGTCGGCCTCGGCCTGCGAGCCGAGGTTGGAAACTAGGCGTATGGGCATCAGCTTTGCTTGGGGCGCAACGCCTGATGCTTGAAAATGTCCGTTGGCGGCAGCGACGCCGGCAGTGGCG
>METF01000150.1:2058-2552 GCA_001771235.1 Candidatus Zhuqueibacterota bacterium RBG_16_48_16 | reverse complement strand
TTGGGCCGCGGGTCGTTTGATTTTTCCGTCACGTCCCGGGGCGAAACGATCTTGTCCGTCCCCTGGAATTCTTCGTGATCGATATCAATGCCGTCGTCGATCACGGCGATAGTCGCGCCTTGTCCTTTTGTCACAGCCCAGGCGCCCTCGACGTTGACGTGGGCGTTGATCGTTTTGCCGTTGATCACCGTCTGTTTTAAATGCCATTGTTGCGGCGCAACCGCGCGACGGCTCATCTTCCTGATCAGCTCGGGATGGCATAACTCGACATCCTTTTCATCCAGCACATCCTGGGCGATCTGAAAAACAGCCAATCCGGTTCCCTCGGACGCGGCTACAAACCAGGCGTTGGTGGCGTAATTCAGTTTTCTTTTTATCTGCAAATTGTGCTTTTGCAAAATCTTTTTGCACTCGTCCTCGGTCAGGTCATCCCTGAATTTCACAAAAAAATTCTCCGTATAAACCACGGGAGCGCCGTTTCCCTCGTCACGCAG
>METF01000150.1:272-1987 GCA_001771235.1 Candidatus Zhuqueibacterota bacterium RBG_16_48_16 | reverse complement strand
TGCGCCTGTTTACACTGCAACACAGTAACGCCCGCCTCGGGAAATTTTGTCACCGGCGTTAGCCTGGATAATAGAGTTTTCCCCTGCTCGGACTCTATCGCCTCCTCCAGCGCTTTTTGGTCCCTCGTGCGCACCACAACCAGATTGTCTGCCACGTCCAGGTGATGTGAAGAGCCATGCCTGCCGCCAATCTTGTACGTATACATCCCAACACTCCTTTACACTGACATGATTTGAAATCAAAATGAGTATCAATGAATGCTTAAACACAGACGCCATGAAGATTAGTCCGCCTCATGTGGAAAAGCGGGAATAGGCATAAATTTATTCAAGAAATTGATCGATCTGGATTTCTAATCCAGGTCGCTGAGTAGACAGGGGCTTCTGCTCCAATTCATGCTATCATCTCACGATTCCTATGACCGGCAGTATCATGGTTTTCACGCTCATAGGGCTGGAAGCCCTAGGCCATCACGACGCCTGGATTGGAAATCCTGGGCGATCAGGATGAATGCACGCAAAAAAAATATCAAAATTAAACTTCGAAAACGCTGGGTGTTTTCGCCATCTCGATGCACTTGTTAAGACAGCAGTATTTTTACATCTTTATCTACTACTTACATCAATCTATTTCAGGGATCCGGTATCCATCCTTTTGCTATTTTATCTTTTCCAGATATTCCTTCTAAAATTCCACATTCACGCCCACTGTCGGCAAAACCGGCAATGAGTAGGCCTTGCGTTCAATCCATCTTTTTATAACTTCCCCTGTTTCTTCGTCAACAAGGCTTTCTAAAAATCCATAATCATAATAAAGAACATTCTTGCGCGCATAGACATTGCGAACGGATATATATGGCTTGTAAGTGGCGCCCCAAAGGCGAAAATGGGTCTGAATATTGACATCCAGCCGGTGATAATAAGGATACCTTATTTTCCCCATAGGGACAAGTTGCTGGTAAGCGCCTGTGCCATAAAAAAAGTCATAACCCTTGCGAAACGAGGAATAGTAATAATTGTATGAATTAAAGTAAACATTCGCCAAATCTGCATCATACGGCTGGCCGGTGGAAAACTCCCAGTATAAAGTCAAAGAATAACGATTCTTTTTAAATGTGGAAAGTGCTTTGATTATATTGCGCTTGTCGTAATTGCAGTCATAATATGCACCGGCAAATTTACGTTGGCTGTAGGAATGATCATAGCAAATCCAACTGTTCATAAAGGCATTTCGCAGCCCTGCTTTCAGCTCAAAGCCAAAGGACCTGCCGGGAATTCCGGAAAAATAGCCGGTTGAATCGACAGCTTTGAGCAGGTTGTGAAATCTTTTGTAATATCCGGTCAGGGAAATATCGCTGTTGCTGCTAAAATTATGCTCATAACTTGCTATAATGTGCTCGGCTGTTTCGGCTCTATCGTTTTGATCAGCCGGCAGGTACAGCGGCAGAAACTGGATCAGCCCGCGCTCCAGAGCGGTGGCAATCCCTTGTGAGTATCTGCCTGCTCCCAGTTTGAAAGTATGGCTGGTCTGTGGTTTCCAGACCAGGTTGAATCTGGGCTCCGGAATAGCAGATGCGGCAAAACTCCAGTAAGAAAATCTGGTTCCCTGACGCATCTGCAGCTTGTCGCTGATATTCCAGACAAGGTCGTAATAACAGCTTCCGGAGCTAAATTGGTTTTTGTAGCTGAACGTATCTTGCGGCGCATAATCAAAA
>METF01000150.1:0-147 GCA_001771235.1 Candidatus Zhuqueibacterota bacterium RBG_16_48_16 | reverse complement strand
CGAAATCGATTCAGCACGGAGGAGCCATTGTATTTATTTGAAGCTGCAATATCGCTTTGGACTTGCTTTTTGGATTCATTAAATTTGGCATCCAAATGATCAGGGAATTCAGCTTGCAGTTTTGCCCCGAAATCTGTGCTGCCGACA
>METF01000149.1:37628-37842 GCA_001771235.1 Candidatus Zhuqueibacterota bacterium RBG_16_48_16 | reverse complement strand
AATCACAATACGGCGCTACCTTTGGCGGTGGATTCCTGATGTATCTGTTTGGTAACATGGCCCTGAAAATGGATTATTGCTATCGCGATATCGGCCTTCTCGGCACCACCAACAGCTATACGATGGGCATTACCTTCTGATTTTTTGTTTTGAAAAGCCGAGATCTATTGCTTTTTAAACGTCTATATGGATAACAGCCTGGCACGCTTCCAGG
>METF01000149.1:35286-37514 GCA_001771235.1 Candidatus Zhuqueibacterota bacterium RBG_16_48_16 | reverse complement strand
TTGAAATTATCAAAGAAATTCGTAAATTAACTCAAAAAAAAGTGCTCTTTCTACCGCACGCTTTACGTCAGATGCTAAGACCGGATAGAATGATTACAAGACATGAAGTTACGCAAGTGATTTCTGAAGGGGAATTGATAGAAGATTACCCTGATGATGCTCGCGGACATAGTTGTTTGATTCTTGGAAAAGGTGATACAGATCGAGCGATACATGTCGTCTGTTCTCCAAAAGAAGATTATCTGGCTGTCATTACAGCATATATTCCGGATTCTAACGAGTGGTCTAGTGATTTCAAAAAGAGGAAGAAAACATGAGATGCATTCATTGCAAAGGTGAAATGAAATGGAGTACCACTCCATTTCATGTGGATAGAAAAGGCTGCCATCTTCTTTTAGATGCAATTCCAGCATGGGTGTGTGAACAATGCGGTGAAGCTTATTTTGAGGAAAGAGAAGTGGATGCCATTCAAGAATTGGTACAATCAATTGAAGAAAAATCGGTTGCGCTTGCGCTTTCAGCATAAAGATCGTCGAACCCATGTGTTCACCTGACCGGCACCGCCTTTCACCTAATCAGTATTCGCAAAAGTTGAAAGGCTTATTCGTTTTTATCGTTTAAACATAGCGGTGCAGGCGGGTAACACAACACGGTTAGGCGGCCTTTCGATTTAGCAGGAACGCCACAACGAAAGTAGACGATGGTAATACACACAGGAACTATATGAGCTATACCCTCAGAAAAGCTAGGGACTGGAAGGCCGATAGGCTGTCTGTAATGGAAGAAGGATTGCGATGAGAAATATCGTGCGCACATTTGTAGCTCTCTGGTATTTGTTAGGCTGGCTATCGCACGTATATCTGGGATTGTTTGCGCCGGAAACCTATCGTCCATTTGGTGAAACGGCCCTGATCACCGCTTGCACTACTTTTTGGCATAGCATTGTGATGCCCCATATCACCGTTTTCGCTCTATTCTTGGCTGCCTTTGAAGTGCTGGTAGGTTGTTTGCTCATTAGCAAAGAGAAATGGGTCAAGATAGGGCTGATATTCAGCATTCTCTTCAATCTGTTTCTGGTGCAAATCGGGCTTGGCTATCCAGCACCGAATCCGTTGACAAACTTTTTGGTGAATCGCCTGCCCAATCTGCTTTTTATTGCTTTGCAAATTCCCCTGTTGTGGGGCTGGGATGAGCGCTCCGCACTCGAAGTGATTCGAGTTCGGTTTTTCAAAACCAACATAGTAGGTCGGTGAGCGACGAACCCGGTCATTGGTGCAACAGACACAAAAGTCACAGAGATTTCTTATGAGCATAAAAAATAGTGCAGCGGCTTGTTTGACCGTTACGGTTTTTGCTCTCCTGGCTCTTTGTGGAAAGAACAAGCTCGAACAACCTGCGGAAAACATCCTGGCCAGAATCGGCGACCGTTCGATTACGGTGGATGAATTTATCCGCCGCGCCGAGTACACCATCCGGCCGGATTACGCCAAAATGAATACCTACATCCAGAAAAAGATCGTTTTAAACACATTTATTGCCGAAAAACTTTTCGCCCTGGAAGCGGGGGAGGACAACACGCTGAATAAGGATGAGGAATTCCAGGCGTACATCAGGGGACGGCTGGAACAATCGATGCGCCAGTATATGTTTGTCAATGAGGCTTATAACAAAGCTGCCGTTGCCGATCAGGATATGGCCAGGGCATACCGATTCGCCGGCCGGCGATACCAGATCAATTACTTTTCGGTCGATGATGAAAAAAAGGCGCAGCAAATAGCGGACGAGCTGAAAAACGGGCAAAAGAGTTTAGAGAAAGTCTACCGGGAATTGGCCGGGATGGAAGCACTGCCTTCCCGCGAGGTCGAATGGGACAAAGAAGACGATGAGACCATTCACCAGGCCGTGTTTTCGGACAGTATGCATGTCGGGCAAATCGTCGGGCCATTAAAGATCGATGATGATTTTTTCATGACCATAGAAATAGCGGGTTGGAGAGACCGTTTAGCCGTCAGCGAGTCGCAAATAGCCCGGCGATGGGATGATGTGGAAAAACGCTTAAAAAACCGCGAGGCGCTAAAGATATATGAGCAGACCGTCGCCGGAATCATGCGGGGCAAAACCATAGAGTTTAACGAAGATAATTTTTACAGCATGGCGCGGGTTTTGGCCCCATTTTATCTGAGAACACAACAGGAAATGCGGGATGCCTTTAGCAGGCGATTTTGGCA
>METF01000149.1:35060-35222 GCA_001771235.1 Candidatus Zhuqueibacterota bacterium RBG_16_48_16 | reverse complement strand
CCGTTGCTCAAGATCGACGGCCAAGTATGGACCGTCGACCGATTCAGAAAAGAGATCGCCTCTCATCCGCTTATTTTCAGAAAACGGGAGTTGAAAACCAGTGAATTCCCCGCCCAGTTGCGCCTGGCTATTGCCGACCTGATTCGGGATATCTATATCACT
>METF01000149.1:34718-34857 GCA_001771235.1 Candidatus Zhuqueibacterota bacterium RBG_16_48_16 | reverse complement strand
ACAGGCAAAGTACAGCGGCGCCATTGAAATCGATACCGACAAATTTGAAAAAATCGAGCTCACCCGAATAGACCTTTTTGTCGTGCAAAAGAATATGCCTTTTCCCATTGTGGTGCCGAGCTTTCCCCTTTTGACGACG
>METF01000149.1:34428-34542 GCA_001771235.1 Candidatus Zhuqueibacterota bacterium RBG_16_48_16 | reverse complement strand
GCAAAGTTATTCGATTCTCGTTGATAGCAAGGATGACAAACGGAACTTTTTATGTCAATTCCTTAAGGGATGACATAGGGTGTGCCGGATGCGTCGTTGCAGTAGACCGAATAC
>METF01000149.1:32192-34262 GCA_001771235.1 Candidatus Zhuqueibacterota bacterium RBG_16_48_16 | reverse complement strand
TTATAGAGACCACACCGTACAGCGATCAGGAAAACGCAAAAGTGCTCAAGCTGTATGAAGGTCTGAGGGTGGCCGATGTCTCCGACGGCATGGATATGGTCGGTCTGCCCGGCACCGGCCTGGTCGATCCGGCGATCCATGCGGACTGGACAGATCTCGATTCCTTGCGACACGCCTTTAGAGGGATAGCCCTTACGGCCAGGTACGTGCCGACGCAGCGACTGTCGCATCCGGCCGCCGGCGAGGAGTTCCAAAAATGGGAAGGCAACTTTTACAACACCTATTCTTCGGAAGCGTTTACGCAAATCATCCGTCCCGGCCACGTGATCGTCATTGACGATGTCGAAGAAAAGGACATCGGCTCGATCGGCTCGAATAACATTTTAAATTGGCATTCAAAAGGCGCGGTCGGCGTGGTCACCGATGCCTGCGCCCGAGATACCGATGAAGTGGCAAAAGAAAATGTGCCTTTGTATCTTCGTAAAAAGGGGAGAGGTATTCGCCCGGGCCGGAATGAGTTGGAATCGGTCAATCTGCCCCTTGTCATCGGCGGTGTGCTGGTATGCCCCGGCGATGTCGTCGTTGCCGATGGCGACGGCGTTATCGTCGTGCCGCGAGTTGTCGCTGCCGAGGTTGCCCGCCAGGCCCGGATGATTTTAGACAAAGACAAAAATGCGCGCCGGAATCTCTACGAAAAGCTTGGCATGCCTTTGGATCGAACGGTGAAATAGAAAGGGTTTTTGCAGTTATTTCGGCCGCATTATTCATGAATTTTTGCCACAAAGGCACCAAGACACGAAGGAAGGATATGAGTGTATAAACGTCTTGTTTTTTTAATCAATTTTAAGACTACAATGAAACTTATTATGTCATTCAGGAGGAATCTTTGGTATGTGGTGAAATGAGCTCGTCTCTTTAACCTTCGACCGCGAAAGAGAGTTCTTATCCGGAATCTTTTGCCAAGTTGTGGATATTTGTCCTGCCAGACAAAGATTCCTGCTGAATGACACCCTCTTTTTATTAGATGGAATTAATAGACTTTTATTTGACTTGTAACTTTGGCTGTAGTTCTAGGATCCCGCAAATCGATCTGGTCGTTCGCTTGTTCTGATGGAGAATGCGCAATGAGAGCCGTATCAATCCTACTCGCCTGTTTTTTGCTTGTCCTTATTGTGGCCCACTGTTCGTTTCTTGCCAAGCCTGCTTCACATATTAAGGTCGGAAAATTATTCAGTAATAACATGGTGCTTCAACGCAGCATGGATTGTCCCGTCTGGGGTACTGCCGATGCCGGTGGCAAAGTGACCGTCTCCTTGCGCGATCAAAAAAAGACCGCCATAGCGGATAAAGAAGGCAAGTGGAGGGTCACATTATCGCCGATGAAAGTCGGCAAGCCCGCTGATCTGATCATTGCCGGCGCCGATACCCTTACTTTTAGCAATGTCCTGGTGGGAGAGGTCTGGCTCGCTTCGGGACAATCGAACATGGAAATGCCACTAGCGGGCTGGGGCGAGGTTCTCGATTTTGAGAAAGAGATTACGAAAGCCGATTATCCTGATATACGGCTCTTTCACGTCGAGCATACTGCGACTCTGACACCTTTGACTGATTTTGAAAACGTCCGAGGCTGGGATAGCTGCTCGCCATCCACTGTGCTGCTGTTCTCATCGACAGCTTACTTTTTTGGCCGACATCTGCACCAGCAATTAAAAGTACCGATCGGCCTCATTCACAGCTCCTGGGGAGGCACCAATGCGGAATCGTGGGTCAGTGCCGCTTCCCTGAAAAAATTGCCCGACTTTATCCAGGTGGTTCAGGATCTGGAATCCGGCACAGCGGATGAGGCAGAATTGCTAAAACAGTACGAACAAAAGATGGCTGATTGGAAAGCCGCTATCGACAATAAAGTAGCTCATGCGCAGCAGGTCGATCTCCGTTTGTGGGAAGAATCTCTCCCTGCCGACGCCAAGTGGGCGAGGATGGAATTGCCGGTCTTGTGGGAAAAGGCCGGGCTGGAGGATTTTGACGGCGTTGTCTGGTTCCGCAAGATCGTCGATATCCCGGCATCGT
>METF01000149.1:31516-32170 GCA_001771235.1 Candidatus Zhuqueibacterota bacterium RBG_16_48_16 | reverse complement strand
GAGATTGGCCGCCATCGATGACATCGATGACACGTGGGTGAATGGCGTAAAAATAGGTGGCATTGCCAATTGGACGGTGAAAAGAGTCTATACCGTTCCGGCATCTGCGGTTCATGCGGGTGCGAATTTGATCGCCGTGCGGGTGATCGATACCGGCGGCGGTGGCGGTATTTGGGGCGATCCACAAGAGATGTGCCTGGAAAATGCGGCAGGAGAAAAGGTGTCTCTCGCCGGCGCATGGCGATACAAGCCGGGAATTGGCCTGGAAGACATTCCTCCGCAGCCGGTATCGCCGGAAGATAAGAATCGGCCGATGGTGCTCAGCAACGCCATGATCGAGCCGCTCATTCCCTTTGCCATACGCGGCGTGATCTGGTACCAGGGTGAAAACAACGTCGGTCGCGCCTACCAGTACCGCGACCTTTTTAAAACGCTCATCCAGGACTGGCGCCAGAGGTGGGGGCAGGGAGATTTCCCCTTCCTCTTTGTCCAGTTGGCCAACTTTTTGGCGAGGGTTCCGCAGCCTTCCGAACATCCCTGGGCGGAGCTGAGAGAGGCGCAGCGCATGGCGCTCGACCTGCCGAATACCGGCATGGCGGTGGCCATTGACATCGGCGACGCGCAGGACATCCACCCGAAAAACAAGCAGGAGGT
>METF01000149.1:31135-31469 GCA_001771235.1 Candidatus Zhuqueibacterota bacterium RBG_16_48_16 | reverse complement strand
TTATGGAAAAGACGTCGTCCATTCCGGGCCGATCTATAAAAGTATGGTCGTTGAAGGGAACAAGATTCGCATCGCCTTTGACCACACAGGCGGAGGTCTGAGGGCCAAAGACAAAGGCAAGCTTTTGGGATTCGCAATCGCCGGGGCGGATAAAAAGTGGGTTTGGGCCGATGCCGAAATAAGCGGCGATGAGGTCATCGTTTCCAGTGATTATGTTCCCGAACCTGTTGCCGTTCGCTACGGTTGGGCGGCCAATCCGTTATGTAATCTTTATAACAAGGAAGGCCTGCCCGCATCGCCGTTTAGAACCGACGACTGGCCGGGGGTGACGGTG
>METF01000149.1:30790-31076 GCA_001771235.1 Candidatus Zhuqueibacterota bacterium RBG_16_48_16 | reverse complement strand
GGTCAGCTCAACCATGGACGTTATTTATGACCATTTCTTTATTTCCTATAATTATTGAATGGTATGAAGAAGGGGGGTACTTTGCCCATTGTCCAATTCTTCAGGGTTGTCATGCCGAAGGAGAGACTTTGGGCGAAGTCATCGACATCATTCATGATGTCATAAAAGTACATGTCGAATTGAGGAAAAAGAATAACGAACCCATTTCCGGTGTGCAAATTCGGCGGCAATCTGAGATCAATCTGCAAATTGCTCTCCCCGTTGTGGTTTGATGATCTCGGTTATC
>METF01000149.1:25091-30724 GCA_001771235.1 Candidatus Zhuqueibacterota bacterium RBG_16_48_16 | reverse complement strand
GCAGGTCTTTTTTAACCCGTATAATTCATAAATTTTTGCCACAAAGGCGCCAGGTCACAAAGCATCACAAAGCTGCATAGTACGTTTTTAAAACTGTGTTTTTATATCGATTCATCAAAGGCGTAAGAAAAGCTAAATGTCATTTTAGCTTTGTGTAGCTTGGTGCCTTTGGGACTTTGTGGCACAGAATCATTCTGCCGATCAATTATTCTGCCAATCAGAATTCTCAGTTGAAGTAACTACGGTAACCAGCCCCTCATCGTGGCGCTGTGCCATTTGAGGCGAAATCTGATTTTCCTTATCATTCAGTCCCGATCCAGAAACTTTGGAATGATGCCAGAATAGTTGCATTGATTCCAGGATGAATTTTTTTATACATCTATCAAATTGGGGATTTGGACGCTAAACTCTTTCGCCTCGGGAAAAAGCTTTAACGTGAGAGTTAACAAATCAGGCAAATTGGCTTTTTCACTGGCGTGAAGAACTTTAACGCCGGCCAATCTGCCGGAATCGTCAATGTCGATGAGGATGTCGTTTGTGACGTCTACGGTTTTATCGGAAGCTACGCCGTTGAACCATATAGACAAAGCATCGGCTTGTTTATCGTAGGATATTTCCATAACAATTTCTCAGATAAAACATAGCTAATGAACAGGCGAAAATCAAACCCTTTAATATCATCGGCAAAGATAACTTAGCTCTAAAAATTCCTGAAATTAATGTTCCGGTTATTTCAGTTTTTGTTGAAAATTGGGAGCCCGATTTGAAGTCGGACTCCCAATGGTTGTAAAGCCCCACCTCTCTTTCACCTTCAACACAATGAATCTTATCCGCCTGGGGATGGCCGGAATAAAGCCGGGGATGTTGTTGTGAGCGCGTCTTTTTGTGCCGCTTACGGACGCCTGCCGAAACGGAAATCCGGAAAATGATTTTGTTTCAATGAAAAGAAGCAAGCCTGCTTATAGAAAAATAATTGACAACATATTAAAAAGTGCTATATTGTGAACGTACACATCATCATAGAGTGAAAAATGTCAACAATCAAAGAAATTGCCGAAAAAGCGAATGTATCCATTGGCACAGTGGACCGTGTGATGCATGGAAGAGGGCGAGTATCAAGTGAAACCAGAAAAAGAGTCCAGCAGGTTATTAAAGAGTTGAATTATGAACCGAATCTCCTGGCAAGGCAGCTCAAGCTGAGCAAGACATATCACTTTGGGGTCCTCTTGCCTCAAACCATTCAGGACAGTCGCTATTGGGAAAGGCCAATCTTTGGAATTCAGAAGGCTCAAAAAGAGCTGGAGAGAATGGGAGTTAAAGTTGATTTCTTCCACTATGACAGGTATTCGGAATCATCCTTTATTGATTCCGGGCGACGTGCCCTCATGGAAGAATTGCACGGGCTTTTGATTGCTCCTGTCATTTTAAATGTGGCCGTTGAAGTTGTCAAGCAGATTCCCGATGATATTCCTTATGCGTTCTTTGATTCTTATATTCCGGATACAAAGTGCTTTACTTTTATCGGCCAGGATCCTTATACCAGCGGCAGGCTGGCAGCCAAATTGATGAAAATGCTGGTGAAGGGGGATGAGCAGGTCGCGATCATCAGAATGCTGCCGGAAGACTTTCATATCGACGAACGCGTGAATGGATTTCGCTCTTTATTTTCAAATAATTTGGCAGAACAGTGTCCGGTTTATGATGCGGATGTCAACGAGCACAAGACGGCTTTTACCAAGCTCTGTGAAAAAGTTGTCGAGGAAAACAAGCGTTTGGGAGGCATTTTTGTCACCAATGCTCTGACGCATCGTGTTGCAGAGTTTTTAAGCTCTCATCCTGTCCGGCAAAAAATTTACCTGATTGGTTACGACCTGATCGATGAAAATGTTGCATATCTTCGAAAAGATGTCATTGACTTTTTAATAAGCCAAAAGCCCTCTATGCAAGGATATCAGGGGATTTATTCTCTCTACCGACGAATTGTTTTAAAAGAGAATGTCGCGCCAAAATTATACATGCCCATTGACATCATCACAAAAGAAAATATAGATTTTTATGTGCTTTAAAAACGTCCTGCAATAATTTTATGCAAGAACCAGACGCATAAAATATGCAGACGTCAATATTATTTAACTTATTTCTTGACAAATAGAACGAAATTTCTAGATTAGTCATGTGGACGTTAACGCACATATCGAATAATTTATGAGCTTAATTGAAACAAATAATCACTTCCCTCTTACTTTTTTAATGTTTTGGCCTTCCACATTACTTCTTAGATGTACTGCAATGGCTATCACTATACAGGTTGAGCTGTTAGCAAAGAGCCTTATATATGCAACATGTTATTCATATAGCCGCAGAACACGTATATAAAGATACTTTACCTGACTTGACATTTGATCAGCAGCGCTTTTAACCCACTCTCTCGAAATGGATAGATAGTACACTACCTCGAATCGCTATCAACCTGCAAAGTCTTTAACCAGGTGCGTTTTAGGTCAGAGACAAAAAGAGGTTAGAGATGAAAAGAGTTCATTATGGTTCGCTTGAGGCCACGGCAGCCGTCTCTTTCCTTTCGTTCATCTCGCATGAAAGGCTCTCAAGCAGGATTGCGCGACAATGTAGCCACATGCCCGTGTTTGGGACTCAACCCTGCAAGAATTTCAGCCTTTCCACACTTTCGATCAACTGTCTGCCTCTTTTCCACTATCCACAATTATCTTCAGTTATCAGACTCTTTAACATCCTAATTTAAATTGCGGAGGAAAGTTCAATGCAAAAAAGAATTATAGTTCGCTTCTTGCTGGCTTTTCTCGTTAGCATTTGCCTGGTGTTCTTGTTAAACAGCAATTCATGGGCAGGCCTTACAGGAAAAATTGCCGGAAAAGTTCAAGATACTGAAAGCAATGAGCCGTTACCTGGCGTAAATATCGTTGTTCATGGTACGACGATGGGAGCCGCCACGGACGTGGAAGGGGATTATTTCATTATTAACCTTCCGCCGGGTACCTATGATTTGGTTGCATCGATGATGGGCTATCAGACCGTACTAAAGACCGATGTGTTTGTATCCGCAGACCACACCGTCACAATCGACTTTTCCTTGACTCAAACGACGATAGTGGGAGAAGAAGTTACGATCGTTGCGGAAAAGGACGTCATTGCCATGGACATGTCCGCAAGCCAGGTCAGTCTGGACGCCGTCGACGTGCAGGAAATTCCAAGGGTGACGAGCATAGAACAGGCTATTGCCCTGCAAGTCGGAGTAGATTTTGACCCGACCGCTCGAGGAGATTACGCACCGGCGGATATTACGGTTCGAGGCGGAGGACGAGGGGAGAATGCCTTTCTGGTTGATGGATTGATGATGGTGGATAACAGATCCAACAGGCCGATGATGATGGTCAATCTGAGCTCTGTAAAAGAAATCAACATCATAAAGGGAGGCTTTAATGCGGAATACGGTAATGTTCGTTCCGGATTGATTAACGTCGTTACTAAGGAGGGCTCGCCGAGCAATTATAGTGGCTCGCTTAACCTTCGTATGACCCCTGGCCAGCTCAAACATTCGGGTGAATCAATTTTTGATCCGAACAACTATTTTCTAAGGCCATTTCTCGATCCCGCCGTAGCCTGGACCGGAACCAGTACGCCTGAAGACCAAGGTGGTTGGGATGACGAAACCCGGGCACGATATCCTTCTTTTGTCGGATGGGATAGATATTATAGAACGCTGAGAGGCAAGTATCCGGGTGTGACCGCAGAAGATGCCCAGAAGCTTTTTATGTGGCAGCACCGGGTTGAAGGTGTTGAGGACCTCGAATTTGATTCTCTTCGAGTGAATAGCCGAGAAGGGGGCGCTTATGGTAATAAACCGGATTGGTTCGGAGAAGCCAGTTTTGGTGGCCCGGTTCCTTTTATCGGCAAAAAACTGGGCAATCTGCGATTTTTTGCGAATCACAGGATCAATAAGGAACTGTTCGCCCTGCCCACAAATAGAGACTACTTTGCCGAACAGAATTCTCAGTTAAAGATAAGCACAGACATCACTCCGTCCCTGAAAGTGATGGTCGAGGGCGTCTATGGAGAAATTCATACCCTTCAAGCGGCTCCGCGTGCTACCGGGCTGGATGCCTATATGACAAGTGGAACGGATATACTCTATTCACCGATTGCTACGGGTAGTGATTACGGACTTGGTGGGAACGCTTCGTTGTATTATCCGGCTGCTCTTAATAAATTTGATATCTATAGGTCCATGAGCGGATTTGCTATTGATCATGTTTTGAGTCCAAATACATTTTATAATGCCAGGATGTCATTGACTCGGGTTAAACATTTTTGTCCGGGTCCCAGCGATTTCCGCAGCGCGGATACGCTTGGATATTTTGGCGCGATACCCGTTAACGAGACGCCATTCGGATATGGTATTGGTATCGAAACCATGGCTGGCGACAAGTTTGCGACGACCGGAGAGGGTACGACCCGTGATTATTCAGAGGTCAATACCTTGAATTTCAGATTTGATATGACCAGTCAGGTCAATAAATACCACCAGGTCAAGGCGGGCTTGGAATTCAACTATGATGATCTTGACGTTCATTATGAATATAATCAGATTGGCGATACGGGACAGAATTGGCGGGTTCTGTGGAGAAGATTTCCCTATCGCGCCGGTTTGTATGTACAGGACAAATTAGAATTTCAGGGCATGATCGCCAACGTTGGCTTGCGAGCGGACTATAGTAATCCAAACTCTAAAGCCTATGTAACGGATAGATACTCCCAGTATTTCCGGCAAAAATTCATGGATACTTTTGAGAGTCTTGCACCCTATGAAGATGCCAGGCAACGCCTGAAACTCAGCCCACGTTTAGGCATTTCTCATCCTATTTCCGACAATGCCAAGCTGTACTTTAATTACGGCCATTTCTATTCAGTGCCAACTTCTAATGAATTATTCCTCATTATGAAGAGGGCGACAGGAGTGAGCGACATAGGAAATCCCAATGCTGAACTGGCAAAAACGGTCGCCTATGAATTGGGCGTCGAGTACAGTGTCTCCGACATGTTCCTGATTCACCTGTCCGGCTATTATAAAGATATCAGCGATCAATTGGCCAATATCCATTATGTTGGTCTCGATGGAGGCGTCGATTATTGGTCTATGGAGAACAACAACTATGAGGACATCAGGGGCTTTGAGGCGAGAATTGAAAAACGTTTTGGAGCATGGATTACCGGATGGGCGAACTATAATTATATGGTAACCACGTCCGGATATATCGGACGGCAGACCTACTATGAGGATCCAAGACGCATGGAGCAGGAGGGGCTGATGAATCCATACCAGGAGCGTCCCCTTGCGCGTCCCATAGCCCGTGCTAATCTTACGATCGCGAGCCCTCTTGATTTTGGTCCGGCCATCGCCGGCATGAGGCCTTTGGCGGGTATTCGGCTGGACTTACTTTATAGCTGGAGAGCAGGAAGGTATGAGAATGAAGATACGTATGCATTCTGGAACCCATTGGGCGATGTGCAGCAATTGCCTCCGTTGCAGTGGAAAGGTCGCACTACTTTTGATTTAAGACTGAGGAAGAACATAAGCTATAAGAATTACGCCGTTGATC
>METF01000149.1:13936-25081 GCA_001771235.1 Candidatus Zhuqueibacterota bacterium RBG_16_48_16 | reverse complement strand
TGTCGTCAATGTGTTCGATCTCGAATACCTTGAAGAGTCCGGTTTTGCCGATGCTAATGACCGGTATAATTATATGAGATCGCTACGCCTACCCCGATATTTAGGAGATGAAGTCGCAACCTTTGAAGAATACCACGCCATGGGCTTTGAGCCGGGAAACGATAAACCGGGAGATGTAAAGAGCAAAGACAAGCCCTGGATAGACATGCCCAACCGTGAATTCCTGACCTTTCTGAATCCGCGAACGATCACTTTTGGAATTGGGCTCAATTTCTAAGAAATAGTGAAAATGAATTTGTTAGAAAAGGTAACCAATCACAAGGTGTTTACATTTTTTGACAGGATTACAGGATTGATCAGGATTGACACGATAAAATTCTATCCTAGGTTGATCCTGTCCATCCTTTTAAATCCTGTCATCCTGTCATTTTTGCTTTGTCGTGTGAGCCCACTGATCAGATACGAGAAAAGGGAAACAACTATGAAAAGAAAATATGTGTTCGTCGGAGTCCTGCTGACGAGTCTGCTGTTATCGTATGGAATTGCCAACGCATTCCTCACCAAGCAGATCAGAATTTCGAATTATTGGACCTGGATTGATGACAATACCAGCCAGGGTGAAGTGGCTGGCGCTTACCGTGGCTTTATGTATCACAAAGGTCATTATCCGGGATGGCCTTCTACGGCAATCGATTGGGCTGGGTGGTACATGGGCTGTGTAAACTGGACTGATGAGAATGGCGAGGTTTGGCCTATCATGCTCACGGGCGCCCCCGGGGTTGAATTGGATGAACAAAGTATTACCATGCCCATACCGGATGAGGATGGCTATTATATTCGAAAATATATGAGATATCAACCGCCGAAAATTGTTGTTGATGGGTATCAGGTACAGGACCCGTTCCCGCTGGAAGGGGATGCTGTTGATGTCAATCATACGATTATACCGGGAACCGCGGACCTGATGGTCACATCGCAGGTCAATACGAATTTGGGAGTCTCGGTTCAGCAAAAAGTCCTTGCCTGGAGTGTGGAGAACCATGACGATTATATTATCTGGGATTGGACATTTACCAATACGGGAAATATCGATACGGATGATGAAATCGAGCTGCCGGATCAGACTTTGGACGGCCTTTACTTTATGAGAGAGAGCAGACTTGAAAGATGGGATTCTTTTAACTGGTACAGCAGCCGTGGCGAATATGAATCGGATACTTTACGTACAATGTTTGCGTATCCCTCGAGGCGGAGCGATTCAGGAACCACAGATGACACCGGGGATGCGATTGCCACCGGGAATTCGAATATTACCAATCCACCGGGATTTCTCTGGAATCCGCATACGGTCGGCGCGGCCATCTGTCATGTCGATAAATCTGCGGATGATCCGACAGATGATTTCGATCAACCAGACATGACTGGCGTAGAAAACAGCGACCTCCTCTGGACTCGAAATGTGCCCACAAATCTCGACCCTGCCGGTGATTGGAGCCGGATATATCGCGTCATGTCAGAAGGGTGGGAATGGAACGGCAATGTGCCCCGGCTAACACAAGACAATGCGCCACCTGGAGAAACGGTACGTCCGGGCTACCGCTCGGTGAGAATGGAAGAGGCTGCCGTGCCAGGTACCAAATTTATTACGGATCTCGATTGGGTGACTTATGGTGCCACTTTTTATTGGGCCGTTGGGCCGTATACTCTGAAACCCGGTGAGTCTTTCAGGGTCGTCTGGGCGGATGGATTTGGCGTTATGAACCCGCTGTTGATCTGGAAGATAGGAACGGATTGGGAAAATGGTGTGTGTGAGCCGCCCGAGGGAATGTCATTTGATCAGGCTGCCGGAGTCGGACTGGTCGATAACATGCCCATACCTTATAAAAATAATCCTGATCTTTATAATCATAATTATAATGACTGGGCAAAGGATTGCCGGGTATTTACCGGCATTGATTCTTTTATCCAGAACATGAACAATGCTCAATGGGCTGTGAGAAATAATTATAATGTACCCATCCCGCCGCCTCCGCCTTCCATCGAGGTTTCTTCACAACCTAATAAGATTATGATTTCATGGGGCAGTGAATCAGAGTCTGCCCCTGATTTTGCCGGTTACAGGCTCTATCGCTCCGAAGGATTGCGTTATGAAGGGTATATTCCTATGACAGGGACGCCAACCAGAGAGCATGGCGAGTGGAGGCTTGTCAAGGACTTTCCCGGCAGCGCTGTTCACAGTTATGATGATACTGGGGTGACTCGCGGTACGGCCTATTTTTATTATGTGACCGCTTATGATGATGGCGCGAGCAATCCGCCTGATGTTAAGGACTCGGGTGCGGTTTTGGAGAGTGGTAAATATTTGAACATGACAACGCGGGCGGCTTATCTTACCAGGGAAGCCGGGTCGAGCCTTAAGGATATTGTGATTGTGCCAAATCCCTACAATATCGCGGCACGCGAGCTGCAATTTCCGGGAGAGCCTGATAAGATCATGTTTTATGAGCTGCCCCTTGAATGTACGATCAGAATTTTTACCGAAAGCGGCGACCTGGTCAAGACCATTGAACATTATGGCTCGGGTGATGAAGCATGGGGAGCGACGACGATGGATCACATGACCTCTGATACAGGCCAGATTGTCGTGAGCGGAATTTACATCGCTAACATTCAAACACCGGATGGCGATAGCATCAATCGTAAGATCGTGATCGTCAGGTAAAGGGGGTGCGAAGAAATAACTTTGATTTTTTCACTGCGATAGTTCTGGCAGAAATAATCGAGGTTTGCATGCAGATTACCAATTTTTTTTCACACCCCCTAAAGGTAATCAGCAAGGACTCGCCAGACCGTGTCACCAGGAAGAGACAAGCGTCCGGGATAAATAAGGAGTGAAATTACTATGAAAAAATTAACCATACTGTTAGTAGTTGTTTTTTGCACTACTATCTTTACAGTCCCTGCCCGTTCAGCCATAAAAAAGGTTGCTCAAACCGGCTTGCAGTTCCTGAAAATCGATGTTTCGGCTCGAGCGGCCGCCATGGGCGGGGCATATACAATGCCGGGGAATGATGCTAGCGCCATGTTCTATAATCCGGCAGGTATGGCCCTCATGCAAAGCAAGCTTGATTTTTTTGCCAGTCGAACCGAGTGGTTTGCCGGCATCACTTATGATGCCGCAGGACTTGCGGCAGATCTCGGCAACTGGGGCACCGTGGGCGCGAGTGTTGTCGCCGCAGACTATGGCAATGACATCATCGGCACCGTCTTTGCCACAAATGAAAAGGGCTACGAAAAAACGGGTATGGTCGATGTTGGGGCCTATGCCGTCGGTCTCAGCTATGCCAAATCCTTGACAGATAAATTCTCAGTCGGCGGCCAGGTCAAATACGCCGGCCAGAATCTGGGCAGTAACGTCTTGACCATGGTTAATGATAAACTCGGGCCTGAAGTAGAGAACAAAGTCTCCGGATTTGCCTTTGACTTTGGCACTATTTTTTATCCCGGATTTCAAAGCTTAAGGATAGGTATGAGCGTCAATAATTTTTCCGAGCAGTTTAAATACCAGGAGGAGGCGTTCCAGTTGCCTCTCACATTTAAAGTTGGCGCAGCAATGGACATACTGGATGTATTGATGGGTGAGCACAATGACCCTCTTCTCATATCCATCGATGCTCTTCATCCACGTGACTACACTGAAAGAATTCATGTCGGAGGCGAATACTGGTACAACGGCATGATTGCACTCAGATCCGGCTACAAATTCAATTATGATGAGGAAGGCTTTTCTGCCGGAGTTGGCCTGAAGCAGACCATCGCCGGAATGAACATAAAGTTAGACTATGCCTATAGTGACCTGGGCATATTTGAGACGGTATCCCGATTTTCTTTTGGAATTTCATTTTAGAAATGAATGTAACATTTATTTAGTATTTGTGTTTTTTCATTTAAAATATGTAGCATCGCTGAGCTATAATAACTTTATAACTAAAGAACCAAGGAGATGTTAATATGAAATGTCTTCGGCTATTTTTATTGTTATTAATTGTGCTTATAGTGCCCATGAGTACATATTCGGGGACGACTGGGAAAATTGCAGGACATGTGCAAGATTCTGAATCTGAAGAACCTTTACCTGGGGCTAATATTACGATATTACATACTTATTTAGGCGCTGCGTCAGATATGAGGGGGGACTATACCATTCTTAACATTCCAGTCGGTATTTACACTTTAAAAATATCGATGATGGGCTATAAGGATTATATTGTTGAGAATGTACGTGTTCTTATCGATTTAACAACCAAGATCGATGTTGTCATGGAACCGACTGTGCTCGATGCCGGCGAAGCTGTAACAATTGTCGCTGAACGACCTTTAGTACAAATGGATATGACTGCTTCACTATCCTCGGTTGGCGCCGATGAAATTGAGTTACTCCCGACACAAAGCGTAGGCAGTTTGCTCTCGCTGCAGGCTGGCGTGATTGACTATGGCGGCATCCACATTCGTGGTGGACGCTCGGGTGAAGTCGCGTACTGGGTGGATGGTGTATCCACCACCGATGTTTTTACAGGTGGACAGGGAATCACCGTTGAAAATTCATCAATTCAGGAATTACAGGTGGTGAGCGGTACATTTAACGCTGAATATGGTCAGGCTATGTCGGGTATTGTAAACATCATTACCAAAGAAGGTGGCACCAAGTATTCGGGACAGCTTCGAACATATATTGGCGATTACATTTCAACTGCTGATATATACAATGTCCTTGATTGGGTTGAAGTGAATGAAACAGAAGACGGCTCCCTGGTAGAGACGTCGTCGTCTTCAAATCCGCTTAAAAAATTGAATCCTTCATATAATATAGAAGGTACTTTAAGCGGACCAATTCCTTTTACAGAAGGCAAATTATCATTTTTCACCAATGCTCGTTATTTTTCAGATGAAGGATATTTCTATGGAAGAAACTGGTTTACCCCACAAAACCTTCCAGGCGATAGTTCACTTTTGTCACTCAATCCCTATGAAAGAACGAGTATTCAAGGCAAAATAAACTGGACTCCATTTAGCAATACCAAAATCGGTTACAACATGTTCTGGAATGAGTGGAACCGCGATCGTAGCTATTCGCTCAATTTCAAATACATGCCTACCGGGCGACCAAAATCAATTGGCAATTCCAGCACTCATATTTTTTCATTAAACCAGGTGATCTCACCGGTAACGTTTTTTGAGATCAGGGTAAATCGTTTCTATAATGAAAGCCAAAGCTACCTGTACGAAGATCCACTTAAAACACCTCATTGGCTGGCGACAATTACCGATGATTCAGGCCGTGTGAGCACAGCGGACCTTCGAACCGAAGAAGGCCAGGCCATTCTACGTAATGCCCAGGTCAATCAATGGGCTTATCTATACTTTGTTGATCCGAACGATGCTGCAGGTTACATACACCCGGATTCATTGACCGCACCGGCACAGTTCAGTTTTCTGCGTGGCGGCACTGATATATTTCACGGATACCGCAGTACCGCTTACTGGGTTGGGAAATTTGACTTTGTCAGCCAAATAAACGCGCAGCATCAGATTAAATTTGGCAGTGATATTCGGTTATCCACACTCAAGCTGGACAATTTCACCCTTCAGGCAAAGACTGATGAAAACGGCAACACCATCGAACCATTTGCGCCATCCATCCCCGATATTTCAACGATATATCATGACAAATACACCCGTAAACCACGGGAGGCATCCGCTTACATTCAGGATAAAATGGAGTTCCACGATTTAATCGTGAACCTTGGATTACGATTCGACTATTTTGATGCAAACAGCGTTGTCCCAGCCGATCCGACCGATCCCAACATTTATTCGCCAATGCGTCCGGAAAATAAATATAAAGATTGGATTGATCCACCTGACGACCTTAGCTACGCTGAACGTGAGGCATACGAAGAAAACCTTGAAGAATATACACCGGAAGAACGCCGGGCATTCATGCACAAAAAGAATGATCCTAAAACACAGTTGAGTCCACGACTGGGTCTCGCCTACCCCATTACAGATAAGGGTGTGATTCACTTTTCATACGGACATTTTTTCCAGATTCCTGAATTTGGATTTCTCTATAGCGTTCCTGATTTCAGACTGAGAAGTGGAAGTAATAACATCTTGGGAAATGCCAATCTGGATGCACAAAAAACAGTCCAGTATGAAGTTGGTCTTTCCCAACAATTGGGTAATGATATTGGATTAGATGTCACAGTATTTTACCGAGATATCCGCGACTGGATCGGCACAAGTGCTGTTCAAAAAACAGTCCTTTCTTCAGTTACTTATGTAACTTATGAAAATAAAGACTATTCCAATGTACGTGGTTTTAACGTGCAATTGGAAAAACGACTGATCGATACTTTTGGCGCCCGGATTGATTATGCATATCAAGTTGCTGAGGGAACCTACTCCAATCCAACCGATGCATTCTATTCCATGCAAAACAATGAAGAACCCAGACTGAACCTGATTCCACTGAATTGGGATCAGCGTCATACCTTCAACGCTCAATTACTTACCCGGTTTTATGGTTGGACCGCAACGTTTGTTGCCCGCTATAATACAGGAACTCCCTACACACCTGTGTTCGCTATTTCTGAGGCAGTTGGGTCAACCAACTATACAGGATTCACGCAGAATAGCGCACGTAAACCCAGTATTCACAGCTACGATCTCTATTTTACGAAAATGGTTCGTTACAATAACTTTAACATTACATTATTTGCCTATGTGTACAATCTTTTTGATCAACGGCAGGAAGTGAATGTGTATACCGATACAGGTTCCGCTACCTATACGACCAATCCACGCCTGGAATCAATTGCGCCTGTACGGGCCAGAATTGGTACAGCAGAAGATTTATACACGCGTCCTGATTTTTATATTGCACCACGTCAGATTCAAGTTGGCGTTGCAGTAGGTTTTTAAATTATAAATTGCATTTCAGCGAGCAGCATACGATGAAGCTGCTCACTGCAATCCGAATAGCATTCATTAATCAGAATTATGGTTCACTTCAATTCAAAAATTTATAAGGAGCAAAACATGAACAAATGGCTGCAATTTATAATACATACTCTTTGGATTGCGTTCTTTTTGACCACTATGGTGGCAGCCCAGGGCATGGAAGGTCTTCATGGGGATCAGAACTATTCCTATCGGGGTATTTACGAGGGCAATCAGATTCGGACTCCGTTTTACAATGACGGCATGATTGGAAGCCGATATGAAATCCATCCGGATGATTTTAAGACAAACTGGCCGGTTGGCAGCTCACTGGGTTATATTACCAATTTAATCCCATTTATTGGAGCTGAGGTGGTGGATATGAATGGTGTTGTTCGGCATATCATGTCTGAAACGCATGGTTGTCGCGTTGGTGTTTCAGGCGATGGGATATCTGCCGATGTCGATGAATTTGGCAACTGGCGTAGTCTTGCGCCTTTGCCGGGTTTTGCCAATGATGAATTACAAGAAGTTGCCATGAGTCATAAGCGTGGAACATGGCCTGCATATTGGCCGGATAAAATGAATCAGGCGGATCCGGGCTGGCCAGGCTCGTGGAATGGTTATTTCGGAAAAAATCAATTCAGTGCAGATCAGGAGAGTTACTTTGTATTGGATGATTATCTAAACGACGAATTCCCGTTTTATCCTGATGCCACGGATTCATCAAGACGCGGTTTGGGAGTGCGCGGTTATGTGCGCGGAATGCAGTGGAACAATATTCTCGTGGAAGACGTGCTTTTTTCGATTTACGATTTTGAAAATATTGGCACTCATAATCATGATAAAATGGTTTTCGGAATGCTTTCCGGTCCCGACATGGGTAGTACTGTTGCTGCCGGTGTGTGGCTTGAGAGTGATGATGACGGTGGTGAGTTTGATCTTGATTTAAACCTGGGATGGCACACAGATCAGGACTGGATCAGTTTTGATGGCAGCCCAATCGGACTGTATGGAGTCGGTTTTTTTGAAACGCCGGGAAATCCGTATGATGGTATAGACAATGACGGTGACGGCGCAAATGGTTCCGGTCCGGTAATTACCGAAGCGATGTTTGCACCTATTACCTATCAGATTGGGGCTCAAGTCATCAAGATCAATTATCAAACATTTGAACGAACCATCGAAACAATGGACGCCGACGGAATCGACATTGTATACTTGAATAAAGTTTATACTTTTTTACCCAATACGCCGCTCGAAGAAATCGCCAATAATCTGATTGATGACAACTTGAACGGCATCATCGATGAAACAAATGGGAGTGAGCTGACCGATGAAAATGGCGTATTCATACGGTCGGTCTGGTTATTCACCGGCAAAAAGTACATTGATTATTTCACAGGGTCTGGTTTGGACAATCCATTAATTGACGAACGTCGTGATGATGGCATCGACAACGATGGTGACTGGGATATTGAAAATGATGATACCGGACTCGATGGCGTTCCATTTACCGGCGATGTTGGTGAAGGTGATGGTGTACCCAGTCCAGGTGAAAAACACTTTGACGCCCTGGATATTTCCGAGTCAGACATGATCGGTTTGACGACCTTTAATATTTTCACCCCCTGGAATCTGTACCCGATTTACGAAGATGAAATTTTATGGGGTTCCGTATTACCCGGCATTTTCAATTCCCGAGGCCAATTTGGCAATACTGATATCATGCTCGGATCGGGATATTTTCCATTACAAGCAGGAGAAACCAACAGGTTCTCATTGGGCATAATCTTCGGCGAAGGTCCGGAACCGGACGATTTAATACGAAATAAAAATTGGGCAGATGAAGCGTATCTAAACAACTATGAGTTTGCAAAAGCGCCAGCTGTTCCCACTCTAACTGCCCGAGCTGGCGATAATAAGGTCACCCTTTATTGGGATAGCATTGCCGAGGAAAGTGAGGATCCAGTTCTAGGAAAGGATTTTGAAGGCTATCGTATCTATCGTTCAACAAGTGATGAATGGGGCGATATGAAAGGCATTACAGATATGTGGGGCTCTCTGACATTTCGCAAACCGATTGCACAATTCGATCTTGTTAATGGCATTCAAGGCAAGTTCCCGCTGGATGTGAAAGGTGTCTATTATGACCTGGGGACGGATAACGGGATCGTTCATACCTGGACTGATTACACCGCAAAAAATGGCTTTAATTATTTTTACGCTGTAACGGCCTATGATCATGGCGACCTGGCAAGTGGCTTGCCCCCGAGTGAATGTTCCTATGTACTTTCCATACGACCGGATGGAACGGTCGTAACAGGTCCAAATGTGGTGCAAATCCGCCCTGAACCGCCTGCAGCCGGTTTTGTTGGTCCGACTATTTCAGGGAGATGGTTGGAGAGTTCAGCAGCCACCGGCGAGGTTCAGGTCGAAATAGCAGATGAATTTAAAACCATTGAAGCCACTTATCAGGTGACTTTTGGGGAAATGCTTGTCGACGCGGGCAGCGGCTTATATCCAACCACGCAAAATTTTTCTTTAATCAATATCACCAAACCGCTGCAGCCGGACACGTTGCTCAATAAGCAGGCTATTCCAACTGCAGACGTACTGTTACCAACGATCAATGGGATTCGGTTGTACTTGAGCAACGAACTCAATAATACCGTAAGTCTAAATACCGATCTCTCCCAGTGGAACCGTGATAATATTAACCCTTTCAATTTTGTTCCATTCCGCAATGCCCGGATAAAAGGCGTTGCCAAATCGAGCGACTACCGCCTCGAATTTTATGATCAAGCAGGTGTGGATATTTCAACGGCTTTTAACGATGGCACGCGAGACTATCCCGAAGTCGCGGTGAATTTCAAGGTTTTTAATCAAACTGAAGAGAAACAGATTGATTTTGCATTCCGAGAAAGGGATGGCGAGGACGGCTTTTTCTCTGCCTATTCAGACGAAGCCGCCAGGTATTCAGATGAGATTTACTTATTGGAAAGCAATGAGAATGATTCGTTGATCGCCACCTGGCGCCTTACGCTCAGCCGAACGACGGATACCACAAGCACATCTCCTCGCGGCGGTGATTTTCTAAATCTTGTCATCAATAAGCCATTTTTAAAAAATGATGTCTACCAATTCTCAACCATTTCCGCTCATTTCGACAGAGAAGAAGCAGAATATGATTTGAACAATATTTACGTTGTCCCCAACCCCTATATTGTAGCCAACGCCTGGGAGCCGGAAAATAATTTTCTAACCGGCCGCGGACCGCGAGAACTCCATTTTATCAATCTGCCACCGCAGTGTACGATAACCATCTATAATGTTCGAGGCCAAATGATCGCAAAGCTGGATCATAATGAATCGATCTGGAATGGCACTGAAATATGGAATATGCAGACCAAAGATCAACTTGATATTGCCTATGGCCTCTATATCTATCATATCGAAACCCCGGATATCGGTGAAAAGGTGGGCAAGTTTGCCGTAATAAAATAGCGCACAGAATATTGGCCAATCTCGCTGATCATCAGACTATTTCGGTTAGATGAATATAAATCAGATTTGGATTTTTAGAGGAGATAAAAGATGAGGATCACAAAATATACAGGGCTTTTCTTAATGCTTCTGCTTTTAAACTCTGCTTCCGCTATCGAGGTAACTAAGGCGGGCACTACGGCGGCCAGTTTTTTGAATATCGACGTGGGAGCGCGTGCGGTCAGTATGGGAGGTGCTTTTGTGTCGATGGCCGACGACGCCACGACAATGTTCTGGAATCCAGCGGGCATCGCCCGGTTCTCCCAGTATCAGGCAAATTTCACCCACATGCGTTGGATCGCTGATATCACATTCAATTATGTGGGTTTTGCGATGCCAATTCAACGACTGGGTGCTATTGGAATAAATGCAACGTTTCTTACAACCGACCAAATGGAACGAACAACCGTATATTCTCCAACAGGAACAGGCGAAATGTTTGACGTGGGCTCTTATGCATTCGGTCTTGCCTATGCGGCCAGCTTGACAGATCGATTCTCGATTGGTTTTAATATGAAGTACATTCAGGAACATATTTACCATTCTTCCGCAGATGGTATTGCTTTTGACATCGGCACGCTCTTTACGACGCGCTTG
>METF01000149.1:13164-13785 GCA_001771235.1 Candidatus Zhuqueibacterota bacterium RBG_16_48_16 | reverse complement strand
CAACTTAAATGTTAGTCTCGATGCCCTTCATCCTAATGATGACGTTGAAAGTATGAATATAGGTGCGGAGTACCTGTATCGTAATGTGATTGCATTTCGAGGGGGGTATCACTCTTTATTTGCCAGAGATTCCGAAACAGGATTCACTTTGGGTACTGGTTTAAATGTGAATTTATTGGGCGATTTTAATTTTACTGTCGATTATGCTTATCTGGATTTTGGCAAACTGGATAATGCTCAAATGGTAACGTTGTCTTTGCAATTCTAGCCGCTTGATTTCGGAATGATGTGAACAGAATATTGCTCGTTCAGATAGGATATGTTGAGTCAAATAATTTGAATTGTGCTTAAAAAAAATGAGCACTTGTCACTCAATTATAGTCCAAGCTGAGAAGAAGGGAGAATATTATGAGAATTCAAGCCATTTTAAAATGGGTGGTTGTTATGCTCATGGCCACATCATTAGGCTTTGCCCAAACACCAGTCGTGGAAACTTTTGATTATCCAGCAGGTGAATTAGACGGTCTTGGAGCTGCAGAAAATGGTTGGGGCGGAGCTTGGGAGGTTTTCGAGGGACCAGTAGAAAACATGTTTGTTATTGATGGCAGTCTGGACTATGCT
>METF01000149.1:4415-13143 GCA_001771235.1 Candidatus Zhuqueibacterota bacterium RBG_16_48_16 | reverse complement strand
CAGTTGGTAGGCTTTTCGCCTCAAGGCATAGGCTGCCGGGCCGCTCGCTTTCTGGAAACCACCTGGCCTGATGAGGCGGGCAAAGAGTACTGGCTAAGTTTTTTGATGGAGATCGATAATCCCGGTCTTGTTAGCAATTCATGGCAGGGCGTTTCATTTTGGTTGAATTATGGAGAAGTCGCCTATTTTGGCAAAAACTGGGGAAATGACTATTGGGGTATTATTGGGGATTTGGGTAGTCTAAATTATCCGAGTTCATTCAGCTATTTTGACGGACTTGCCTGGCTCGTAGCAAAGGTAGTAATGTCCGGCGACGGTGCAGATGAAATGGCCTATTTGTGGGTTAATCCGGACCCTAGCATAGAACCTGATGTGGCTGATATGGCCGTCTCCGGAGCATGTACCTTATTGGATAATGGATTTAATCAGGTCGTATGTCATTTAGGGATGACCGAAGGCATAACATGCTATTATGATGAAGCTCGCGTGGGAACCTCCTTTGCTGATGTTTCTCCTGCATTCTCTCGTGTGAATCAACAGGCTGGCGAACTCCCTGGTCAATTCGGCTTGTCGCAAAATTATCCGAATCCTTTTAATCCAACAACAACCTTGCGTTTTCATTTGACAAAATCAGAAAAAGTCAGCCTAAAAATCTGCAATCTCGCAGGTCAGGAAGTGGCAAATTTAGCAAACGGATTCTTGTCATCAGGAGAATATGAGGTGCAATGGGATGCATCGGAACAACCAAGTGGTATTTATTTGTCCAGTTTGCAAACTAGTGACTATACTGAAACACGGAAATTGATATTGCAGAAATGATTAGCTGCGCTAGTATCGCACTATTACAAAAAAATATAAGACAATCATTCAATTAACCAAAAGGGAGAAATAAAATGAAAACTATACTCATTATTTCTTCTGCTTTGCTAGTTTGCATAAGCATGGGTATTGCACAAGAAGATGCACATTGGCCTTTAGACACGAATGTTGAAGATGCATTAGGTTATTTCCACGGGGAAATGACACCTAACGGTGTAAGTTTTGCGGATGATCCAATCAGGGGCAAAGTCATGCTGCTTGATGGCGTCAGTGGTTATGTGACACTTCCTCTGGGATTATTGGATTTTGTCCAGGACGTAACCATTACCTGTTGGTTTAATTGGGCCGGAGGCGGTAATTGGCAACGTGTTTACAGCTTTGGCAATTCAATGCCAAATGTACGTACCTTGTATCTTTGCCCACGAGATGGCTGGGTTCCAAATAAATTACATATAACTCTCGGTGGGCAACCACCTAATGGTGCTTTTACCTGGAAAGATTTTATGCCCGATTCTATTGAAACAAATACATGGTATTTTAGCGCCTTCATTTTAAAAGGAGATTCCTTAAAATTCTATTTAAATGATGACCTTGTGGTAAATGAAGGTGATGTGCTGGTTGATCCTGAAGATTTAATACCTGACAGCGCCAATTACATTGGCAGAAGCCACTGGCCCGATCCCACCTATAATGGTATGATTGATGACCTCCGTTTTTATCCCTATGCCTTTAGTCCGGAGGAAGTCATCGCATTATATGAAACGCCTGTAAATGTTAATGTCCCTGAAAAAACTGTACAGCAATTTATTTTGAATCAAAATTATCCTAATCCATTTAATCCGGCAACAAAAATTTCATATTCGATCCCCAAAGCATCTTTTGTCACTTTGAAAATATTTGATCTCTTAGGAAGGGAAATCAGTACTTTGGTCAATGAATTTCAGAGAGCAGATACTTATAATGTTAATTTTGATGCATCTGACATAGCCAACGGAATTTATATTTACCAATTAAAGATAAATAATGAATTTATTAAAACAAAAAGGATGGTGTTGTTAAGGTGAGCGGGCTGCAAAGCCCTGGTAATCTTGTTCTTTGAAATAAGAACCCCCATAAATCCTATCCCGCCAAAGCGGGACCATCCGAGCGCCGGGTAGAGCGATCTACCTGGCGAAGCCTCGGAGACAATATCGGTGGGTAGCATAAGGTTGAGGTACTTTGACACTCTCAGACGAAAGGGAGAGCAAACGGTAACCACAACATTGACCTAAGTGCTACTGGTACAGGGCAGACCGGTTAGCGAGTTGACGGGTTGTAACCTAAAAGGGTGAACGCTGACAGTGGCCTCGTGAAGTGCAACGCGCGGAGATACCCCTGAGAGCGCGGAAACAGAGGAGATGCCGATCCGCCATTTCATCGGAGAAGGCGACACAGACTGACTTAGAGTAGGCAAAAGGGAGGTCTGGTCTTCCGGGGTGTAAGGCGGCGACACGTCAACAAGAGATTACCAGGGAACAGTCGAGGCCCTCATACATCCGGTGAGGTTTCCATTGCCGAACCGGTAACGGAAGATTTAAGGCGGAGAGCTGAAGTTCTACCGGAGGTGTATGCAGCGAGTCGGATGGGTTCATAGTAGCGGTAAGATCGGTAAGACAACATAACTCACCGAGAGCGAAGGAGCCAAACTTCTATCAGTTGTATCTTGCGTAACCAAGGGCTTATGTTAGATGTACTATATTATCAATTTCCTGTAGTAGAAGAATAGGGATTTTCCTATTCAATTTTGCATAACTTGATGCAAGCAGGCAAAACGACGAAAGGAGGTGAGGAAACAAGTTTGTTTATCCGTAAATGGGAAAAATATTCACGTTTTACTTAACCAAAGGAGGAAGAAAAGGAGTTACTTTACCACGTGTCGTTTTTCTGAAGAGGGTCTTTAATTTGTTCTATTCACTTTTTTAGAGGAGAAACATTATGTCTACAAAACTGAATTATCTGCTGTCGTTTGCACTGATACTGCTCCTGGCCGCAAGCCTGGCTGCCCAAAATCCCGGCACCGCTAATTTAACTCACTTATGGACATTCGAGGATGGGACGCTTAACGATGCTATCGGTGACGCTGATGGCACACCCGTCGGGGATAACGTTCTTGTTGATGGTGGAGATCTCATATTTTTACCCGTAGAATTAGCCGATGGTCCTGGGGGAGACTCATGGGTTGAAGTGCCGGGTCCTGCTGTTGATATAGCTGCTTACGATGAGGTTTCGGTTGCCGCCTGGTTTACACCGGATCCCGCGAACCGCCAGTGGGAATCACTTTGGTTTTTTGGCAATGATGGAGACGGTGCCGGTGTTGGTTCCGATGGTTTCGCCTTCCAACCTCGCCGGAATGACAATGTGGCGCGTACCTGGATCTCATGCGGTAATCAAACGGCTCCTTGGACTACTGAAGATGGCGTGAATGATCCGGCCGGAAATTATAATGACGGCAACTTGCATCACGTTGTATGTGAGCTCAATGATTTCCCTGAAATCGTGATGTACCATAACGGAGTATTAATAGGTACCGCTCCGCTGACATCCGATCCTGCGACGGGTAAAGATAACGCCATCTATAACATCAGCCCAAACTTCGGCCGCTTTGGTCATAGTACATACGGCGATATACCCTGGATAGGCACCATTCATGAGATAGCGATTTTCAACAAAGCGTTAACCGATGAAGAAGTGAGCTATCTTTTCGACAATCTGGACTGGAGTGCCGGTCTCACTGCAGTTGATAAGAATGAAGCTGGTGCGCTTCCAGGTGAATTCGGTTTAGCCCAAAATTATCCGAATCCCTTCAATCCGACGACAGAGATTAGCTATACTCTGAAACAGAGAGAGCAGGTAAAACTGATGGTTTTCGACGTATTAGGCAGAGAAGTAGCTACACTGGTGGATGGGTTTCAGGATTCAGGTAAGCACGACATTACTTTTGACGCCCAAGGCTTAACCAGCGGAGTCTATTACTACCAGTTACGGACTGAAACAGGTACATTAACCAAAAAGATGATTTTGATGAAATAAGGAAGGTCTTCCGGTAGATCATTGACGATTTCCGGTTATTTTTGCAAATAATGCCGGAGCAAACACTTGCTCCGGCATTAATTTAATCTTACATCAGCAGAGAGTGTTGGTCTAGCGGAAACGGCCAGTTGCTATGCAGTGGACCAGGTTACCCCAAATCTCAAGGAATTGACTATTACTACAGTGAAATTTTTTTGCGTTAGGAAAAACAAACGCATTTCACTATGTAAGAAAGCTCAGGACACAGAGAACACAAAGAAGCCACAAAGATCACAGAGTTTTAAATAAATAAAATAGTATAACCTCTTACCTCTCTGTGTGCTTTGTGCGCCTCGGAGCACTCTGTGTCCAATAAAGGAGCTCTGACTACAGTAGTAAAACTTTCGTTGTAGCGTTATTAATCATGACAAAACAAAAAAAGGTGAAAAAGCAAATCAGGCTTACTAAACCCAAAAAAGTAATTTTCAGTTTTGTCCTGGTTATCGTATCCATATTCATTCTGCTGATAGTCGAGTTGGTTTTGCGCATGATTCATTATGGTGATGACCTTAATCTGTTTATCGACCATCCCTGGGAAAGGTATGAGGAATACAAAGTTGTGAATCCCGAGGTCGGCAAAAAATACTTTAACAAGTTGCGACACCCTCTTCCACTGCATGATATGTTCGGGAAAGAAAAACCCGAAAATGGTTTCAGGATATTTGTCATGGGCAGCTCAACGGTAGTTGGCTTTCCTTACGAAGAAAACCTGGCTTTTTCAAAAATTCTGCATCAACGTTTGCAGGACAGTTACCCGGATAAACATATAAAAGTCATCAATACCGCTCTTACGGCAATCAATAGTTATACCTTGCTGGACTATATCGATGAAATTCTAAAAGAACGACCGGATGCCATTCTCATTTATGCCGGCCATAATGAATTTTACGGAGCTTTTGGCATTGGCTCTATTGAAAAGACAAACAGGTCAAGGGCATTGACTTTCCTGCATTTGGATCTCTTATCTTTCAGGGTTTATCAATTATTACGAAATACAATTAATAAAATTCACAAATTCCTACCTGGCAACAAACCTGAAGAATTTGTCAAGGGCACCCGGATGAAATTAATCGTGGATAATAAGGAAATAGCATATAAAAGCGATGTATACACCATCGGTATCGCAGCGTTCAGAAGCAACATGGAAAGCCTGTTAGCAAAAGCGGCAAAAAGGAATGTGCCCGTGTTTATAAGTGAAGTGGTGAGCAATATTAGAGATTTGCCGCCTTTTGGTTCCGTGGCAACCGACTCATATCCGCTTGCCTCGGAAATATTCGATGTCGCAAAACAATTTGGCGAAAACGGCGATTTTAATAAAGCCAGAGAAAATTACTACCTGGCGAAAGACCTGGATGGCGTCAGGTTCAGGGCTTCCGAGGAGATAAATGAAATCATCCATGATTTGGCCGGTCGATACCATGCTGCGTTGGTTCAAATGATAGAGTATTTTGAGCAAGCTTCGCCAAACCGGCTCATAGGCAATACTCTCATAACCGAACACGTCCATCCCAATATCGATGGGTACTTTTTAATGGCCGAAGCCTTCTATCATGAAATCGTCGATTCAAAACTAATCGGCGAGCAGGTCGAGCCGATCCATTTTAAGAATTCAGACTATTATAAGAAAAATTGGGCGTACACCGATCTCGATAGCTTGATTGCCGTTCATAAAATAAACAGTCTGCGCAGTTACTGGCCTTTTCAGCCATTAGATAATTCGTCATCCCTCCATTACCTGGATACTTATAAACCTGTATCGAAGGTCGATTCCCTGGCATTCGCTTTTGTGAAAAGCCCCGATCCGGATCTTCGTGGCATCCATACAGAAATGGCGAGATTTTACCAGGCAAGAGGGGATTATTTCAAGGCTTTCAAGGAGTATCATGCTGCCATAAAATTCACCCCGTTCTATGCAAAAGATTATCTCGAAGCGGCCAGTTGCCTGATGCATACCAATGATTTTTTTTTGGCACTGCAATTTTTTGATCAATCGTTGCAATTACAGAAAACATTTTTTGCTTATTACAATAAAAGCGAGATTCTTTTTCTGATGGAAGATTATGCCGGGGCGATTGATGCCTTGAATACAGCTCTTGAATTAGAAAACACTCCGCAGTCCCGCGAAAAGGTATTGAAGAAGATGCACAAAATATATTTTTATTCGGGAGATGAAAATAAAATGGTTGAAACACTGGCGGAAATAAGAAAAACGGATCCCGGTTACCAGCCGGCTTTTCCCGAGAATAGAAAGAGTTTTGCTTTCTTAATTCCGGCGCAAGTTCAAGACCAGGTTGACAATGCTTATAGGTTATACAAGTCCGGTAATTATGACCAGGCCCTCACGGAATTTCTGAATTCACTCGAGATAAAAGAGACGCCTCTTGCAAACCGTTGCGTCGGCGATATCCTGTTTTCCAGGAACAACAGCAAAGCGATTATATATTATCAAAGAGCCTACCCCGGTTACAAATTTGATGTCGACTTTTTAGTGAATCTGGCAATTCTTTACGTGCAGAATAAATTAGAAAAAAAGGCTCGCAAAGTTTTAAATGAAATCAAACAACTTGATCCGGGAAATGAAAAAATACGCCCGCTCGAAAAGAACGTTCGCGAACTTGATAAATAAATCAGAGTTTTGCAATAAAATATATCGTTAGAAATAATTTTGTCCTTAATCATTTTGTCTTTTAAAATTTTGACTGCAAAATCTCTCGGCTATAGCAAACTTTCGCAGTAGTATTAAATTGTGTACAATTATTGAATGAATCAAGGAGACTGACAAGATGAAAATCCTTGTAACACATCGATTCCTGGTAGTGCTCGTTGTGCTCGCAGGATTGGCGCATGCGGGGACGACCGGCAAAATTTCCGGACATGTTCGGGATGCTGAAAATGGTGAGCCTTTGCCCGGGGCAAATATCACTATTCAGGGCACGCACATGGGTGCCGCTGCCGATTTGGCGGGCGATTACAGTATCCTCAACATCCCCCCTGGCATGTACACTCTGAAAATCTCCATGATAGGATACAGGGATTACATTCTGGAAAATGTCCGGGTCAAGATCGATCTGACGGTCAAAGCCGATGCGGAGCTGCAGGCAACGGTGCTTGAGGCGGAAGAGACTGTGACAGTCGTTGCCGAACGGCCCATGGTGCAACTGGACATGACATCGTCGCTGACCTCGGTTGCCGCGGAAGAGATCGAATTGCTGCCAACCCAAAGTGTGACCGGCCTGTTGTCGCTTCAGGCAGGTGTCATCAACTATGGCGGCATTCATATTCGCGGCGGGCGATCCGGCGAAGTGGCTTATTGGGTCGACGGCGTCGCCACCATGGATGTATTTTCCGGCGGCCAGGGCATTACCGTCGAGAACGCCGCCATCGAAGAGCTGCAAGTGGTCAGCGGTACCTTCAATGCCGAATACGGCCAGGCCATGTCCGGCATTGTCAACATCATCACCAAAGAAGGCGGCCCAAGGTATTCGGGACAGGTGAGAGCTTATATCGGCGATTATCTGTCCGGCTCGGATATTTACGAAGTGCTGAACAGCGTGAAGGTGACCGAGACTGGTGACGGCTCGCTACAGGAATACGCCGAGTACGAAAATCCTCTCAAAGAGCTCAATCCTTCTTATGATACCGAGCTGAGCCTGAGCGGACCGATTCCTTTTACCAGGGGCAAGCTTTCTTTTTTCGCCAACGGCCGCTATTTTTCCGATGAAGGTTTTTTCTACGGAAGAAACTGGTTTACGCCGCAAAGTCTTCCGGGTGATAGCTCGCTGGTCTCCCTCAATCCCTACGAGCGCTTGAGCTTGCAGGGAAAACTGACCTGGCGCCCTTTTGTGAATGTCAAGCTCAGCTATAACGGTTTTTGGAACGACTGGACGCGGGACAGAACCAATCGGCGTGACTTTAAATATACCCCTTATGCCATTCCCAGGCAATTCGGCAACTCGAGCACCCATATTTTTTCCTGGAACCAGGTGCTCTCTCCCCAAACATTTTTTGAGGCGCGGCTGAATCGTTTTTACTCTGAAAGCCAGAGCTATCTTTATGAAGACCCGACCAGGACACCCCATTGGATGGTCACCGTGACAGACGATTCGGGCATGGTGAGCGTGCTCGATTTGGCCACGGAACAAGGGCAAGCCGACCTCCGGACAGCGCAGGTGAGCCAATGGTCATATCAATATTTTATCGATCCTGATAATGCCGAAGGCTATGTGCACCAGGATTCACTCATCACTCCGGCGCAGTTCAGCTTTCGCAGGGGCGGCACGGATTTATATCACGGCTACCGCAGCACCGGCTACTGGGTTGGGAAATTCGACATGGTCAGCCAGCTTTCCATGAAACATCAGCTCAAGCTTGGCGGAGAAGTGAGGTTGCATGAAATAAAAATTGACAACTTTACGCTCCAGGCCAAAACGGACCAAAACGGCAATGCCATCGAGCCGTTCACGCCAGCCGTCCCCGATATTTCCACGATTTATCATGACCGATACACCCGCAAGCCGAGGGAAATGTCCGCATACATTCAGGATAAAATGGAATTCTTTGATCTCATTGTGAACCTGGGATTACGGTTTGACTACTTTGATGCAAACCATGTTGTGCCTGCCGATCCTACCGATCCCAACATCTACGATCCCTTTCGCCCGGAAAATAAATACAAGGATTGGCAGGATCCTCCCGCGGGCTTGAGCTACGCGGAGCGCCAGGACTATGAAGAAAGGTTTACGGAATATACAGCCGAAGAGCGGCGCGCTTTTATGCACAAAAAGGTCGATGCCAAAACACA
>METF01000149.1:4103-4370 GCA_001771235.1 Candidatus Zhuqueibacterota bacterium RBG_16_48_16 | reverse complement strand
TCTTATGGACACTTTTTTCAGATACCCGAATTTCAATATCTCTACAACGTCCCGGATTTCAAGCTCGCCAGCGGCACGGGCAATATCCTCGGCAATGCGGATTTAAATGTGCAAAAAACAGTTCAGTACGAAGTGGGCTTGTCGCAGGAAGTGGCGAGGGATGGAGGAATCGATGTGACCGTGTTTTACCGTGATATAAGGGATTGGGTGGGAACCAGCCCGGTGCAAAAAACGGCGCGGGCATCGGTCTCTTATGTCACCTATGAA
>METF01000149.1:3778-4065 GCA_001771235.1 Candidatus Zhuqueibacterota bacterium RBG_16_48_16 | reverse complement strand
GCTCGAAAAACGCATCGTGAACAGATGGGGCGCGCGGATCGATTACTCCTTCCAGGTTGCGGAAGGCACCTATTCCAACCCGACGGATGCCTTTAATGCGTTGCTGGCGAATCAAGAGCCCAGGCTCAATTTAATACCGCTGGGCTGGGATCAGAGACATACGCTTAACGGCCAGCTCATGGTCAGGCTTTCTCATTGGACGGCGACCTTTGTGGCACGGTATTATACCGGAACTCCCTATACGCCACGCTTTGCCATCGCCGAAGCCGTCGGCTCGACCAGCTACT
>METF01000149.1:0-3772 GCA_001771235.1 Candidatus Zhuqueibacterota bacterium RBG_16_48_16 | reverse complement strand
TGACCGAAAACAGCGCCCGTAAGCCGCAAATTCATAGCTATGATCTGTACCTGACCAAGACGTTCGGCCTACAAAAGCTGCGCTTGACTTTTTTTACTTATGTGTATAATATTTTCGACCTGCGCGGCGAGGTCAATGTATATACGGACACAGGATCGGCTTCCTACACGACGAATCCGCGATTGGAAAATGTCGCACCTGTGAGAGAGCGTGTCGGCACAGCCGAAGACCTTTATACCCGCCCCGATTTTTACATCTCGCCGCGACAAATCCAGGTTGGATTGGCAGTGGGATTTTGAATAAGATTTTTGATGTTTGAGTCCATTCTAAAAAGGCTCAAACCGCGAATTTCGCCAATTTACGCGAATTAATTTTACCGAAATTAGAGAATTTATAATTCGTGTAATTCGCGCAATGAGCGGTTTTTAGAGTGCACTCATGTTTGATTCGTTTAATTTTTTTTTGCAATCAGGAGCGAAACATGAAAAATTGGCTGAAATGGACGTTATTCTCTCTGTGGCTTTGCTGTGTCTTATCAAGTCTGATTTATGCTCAAGGTATGGATCAACTGCATGGAGATGAGGCGTATGCCTATCGTGGCATTTACGAGGGTAATCAGATTCGCGTGCCTTTTTATAATGACGGTTTTATCGGCAACAGGCCGGATGTGAATCCTGACGATTTTAAAGGCAACTGGCCGATTGGGACGACCTTTGGCTATATCAATCAACTGGCGCCATTTATAGGGGCCGAAGTGTTGGATGTTAACGGCGTCGTCAGGCACATCGTTTCCGAGCCCAACGGCATGAGACCCGGTAACCTGGGTGATGCCGCATCCGGAGACACGGACGAGCTCGGCCGCTGGCGCACCCTGGCGCCATTGCCTGGTTTCGCCAATGACGAGATCCAGGAAATCGCCATGAGCCACAAGCGAGGAACCTGGCCGGTCCTATGGCCCGACCAGATGGACCAGGATGATCCCGGCTGGCAGGGCTCGTGGAACGGCTATTTTGGTCGAAATCAGTTCAATGCCGACCAGGAAAGCTATTTTGTTTTGGACGATTATTTAAACAACGAGTTCTTATTTTATCCGGACGCAGCGGATTCTTCCCGGCGCGGCCTGGGCTTGCGCGGATATGTTCGAGGCATGCAATGGAACAATATCCTCGTAGAAGATGTGCTGTTTTCATTGTATGATATCGAGAACGCGGGCACTTATAATCATGATAAAATCAATTTTGGCATGCTGTCCGGTCCCGATATTGGCAGTCCGGTGGCGGCGAACGTCTGGGGGGACAGCGACGATGACGGCGGTGAATACGACCTGGATTTGGACCTGGGCTGGCACACCGACCAGGATTGGATCGGCTTTGACGGCAGCCAGATTGGCTATCACGGGCTGGCATTTTTTGAAACGCCGGGCAGCCCGTACGATGGAATCGATAATGATGGCGATGGCATGAATAGCTCCGGCCCGATCATTTCAGAGGCCATGTTCAGCCCGGTTACCTACAATGCAGGCGATAATGTTGTCGTCATTGACTACCAGACCTTTTCGAGAACAGTTGTTACCATGCCGGCCCAGGGCGTCGATATCCTCTACCTGGGTAAAAAGTATACTTTTCTGCCCGGCGTGGCTCTGGAAGAAATTCCCAATAACCTGATCGATGATAATCTCAATGGCATCATCGATGAAAACAACGGCAGTGAATTGCGGGACGAAAATGGGCAATTCATTCGCTCCGTCTGGCTCTATGTCGGCAGCAAATACATTGATTACTTTACCGGCGACGGTCTGAACAATCCGCTGATCGATGAAAGAAGAGATGACGGCATCGACAATGACGGCGATTGGGATCCACAAAAAGATGATACCGGTGCGGACGGCGTCGAGTTTTCCGGCGACAGGGGCGAAGGAGACGGCTTGCCGACGGACGGTGAAAAGCATGTCGACGCCACGGATATCTCCGAGTCCGATATGATCGGGCTGACCGCATTCAATATCTTTACTCCCTGGACTCTCTATCCTTTATATGGCGACGAGGAGCTTTGGGAAGGCATTATGCCGGGCTTTTTGAATGCCAGGGGCCAGTACGGCAACACCGATATTCTTATGGGTTCAGGCTACTTCCCGCTACCCGCCGGCGAGATAAACAGGTTCTCACTTGGCGTCCTTTTTGGCGATGACAAAGACGACCTGGTGAGAAACAAACAGTGGGCCAATGAAGCCTACGACAATAACTACGAGTTTGCCAAAGCGCCTGCCGTGCCGACGGTAACCGCCAGGGCAGGTAATAATCGGGTTACTTTGTATTGGGATGATCTTGCGGAAAAAGTAGCAGATCCGGTTTTAGGTTTGGATTTTGAGGGCTATCGTATCTACCGCTCGACAAGCGACGACTGGAGCGACATGAGAGCGATAACCGATGTCTGGGGCTCCAACACCTTTCGCAAGCCCATCGCTCAATTCGACCTGGATAATGGCGTTGAGGGCAAATTCCCGCTGGATGTCAAAGGCGTTTATTTTGATTTGGGCACGGATAACGGCATCGTCCATACCTGGACGGATTCGACGGCGAAAAACGGCTTCCGGTATTTCTACGCCGTAACCTCCTATGATCACGGCGACCTCCCCAGCGGCCTGCCGCCTACGGAATGTTCTTACATCCTTTCGATCAGGCCGGACGGCACCATTTCCACCGGCACCAACGTCGTGCAAGTCCGACCCGAAGCTCCTTCCGCCGGATTCGTCGGACCGGCCTACCAGGGGCAATGGCTGGAAAATTCGTCGACCTCAGGCCAGGTTCAGGTTGAGATGGTCGACCAGTTTGCTGCGGTTGATGGAGATTATAACATAACATTCGAAGATGAGTACGTTGAGCGATCCCAGGGCGTTTATCCATCTACATTGAATTTTTCCGTGGTCAATGGATCGGATCCCCTGAATCCCGATACCTTAATGAACAGACAACCCATTCCCGGTGAGGGAGAGGTGCTGCCATCCTTCAATGGTTTTCGCATCCATCTTACAAATGTCCCTAACAACACCGTATCCATAAACACAGATAGCTCGCAATGGAATAGAGAGGGCATTTTGCCATTCAATCTTAATCCATTCCGCTCGGGCACAATGAGAGGACTGGCAAAAGCAAGCGATTACCGAATAGAGTTTTATGAAAATGCCGGCGCCGACACGTCGGTCTTCTTTGACGACGGTAGAACGGGGTATACTCCAATGCCAGTGAATGTGAGAATTTTTAATCTGACCGAAAATAAGCAGATCGATTTTGCCATCCGAGATCGGGACGGTGAAGCCGGGATATTCTCTGCATTCACAGGAGAAGCCGGCAGGTATTCGGACGAGCTGTACTTTCTCGAAAATAATGCGGCGGACAGCCTGGTCGTTACCTGGAGGTTTTCATTGGGCAGGTCTACGGACACCACCGTCACGGCTCCCCGCGCCGAAGATTATTGCAAAATAGTAACTCATAAACCGTTTCTTAAACACGATGTTTTTCAATTTTCGACGACAGCGGCACATCTGGATAAAGAGAAAGCCAACGGCGATCTGGATGATATTCGCGTCGTGCCAAATCCTTACATTGTCGCCAACGCCTGGGAGCCCGAAAACACCTTTGAAAACGGACGGGGGCCGCGAGAGCTGCATTTCATCAATTTGCCACCGAAATGTACGATTCGCATCTACAATGTTCGCGGCCAATTGATTGCGACCATGGAACACAACGACACGATTTGGAATGGCACGGAAATA
>METF01000148.1:7465-16725 GCA_001771235.1 Candidatus Zhuqueibacterota bacterium RBG_16_48_16 | reverse complement strand
TGAGGAATTCTACCTCACCTGTTGTCTCTACCGCTGGAGGTGTCGCTGTAAGCGGGGCACTGCCACCACCGGAGACTGTATCATCAATTTTCGCGCTGTAGAAGCCATACCAGGTATTATAGTCCCCGGTACTTACTACACCGTCTCCGTCAAAGTCAGCCTCTGTATTGAACCCGCGCTGTCCGTCGTGTGTCCCAACTGCATTGCGCATTATCCTGATGTCAAACGTATCCATCAGGCCGTCTCCATTCAGATCACCCGGCCTGATTACATTGAATTTCACTGTCGCAATATTGCTGTTGACTATCCCGTCAGTAATCATGTAAGTAAAGCTGTCTGTACCGGCGAATCCGGTATTTGGTGTGTATTCAAAGCTGCCATTTTCGTAGAAGACAAGAGCGCCATTGGTCGCGTCAGTTAACTGGATGGCGCTAAGCATATCGCCATCACCATCAGGATCATTATCATTATTGAGCACTCCTGAAGCAGCGTTCACAGTCAATATAGAATTTTCATAAAGCCGGAAGGTATCATCAGCCGCAACAGGATATGCCTTAATCCGTGCGATCGTCGAACCTACATAGGCGCTGTTTCCATCTCCTGGGACACTCGCTGTTACAGTGTAATTGCCATACGTACCATATATATGATCGAATCTTACCGTTGCAATTATTGGCGCAGGGAATGCAAGGTCACTTCCTCCATAGACAAATACGGCACCCTCCTGATTGGCGCCATGAGTCCATGCGCCAACGAGGAAGTCGTCAAAGCCGTCAAGGTTGACATCTCCGGCCCCAGTTATGGAACCGGCAGGGAGATAGAAACCAGCGCCAATTAACCCATCCCCACCCTGACCCTCCCCTTGAAGGTGAGGGAATGTGCCGCCAATCTCTCTGCCTTCACTCAACTGTATGACAATTGGAGAGAGCCCATCAAACGCACCCAGATAGAGGAAGACGCGCCCTTCTACATACTTACCAGCCTGGTTAACTATAGAACGAATAAGGAGATCACTATAACCATCATTATTCACATCACCGGCTCCGGAAACCTCGTGACCAAACTGTGTAACACCAGCCGGGGCCCCTATGGTCACAGGCTTCTGAATAGCAGGCAATGTGTTGTTTGAGCCGAATATCACAATTCCAGCGCCCCTCTTAAGGCTGTCACTACCCATGTAACCAGGTGCGCCTACAAGGATATCATCATATCCGTCCATATTAACATCCCCTGCAGCAGCAACTGTTGCACCAAAAAGCGACCCCGCCTGATCTCCATCAAATATCTTAGTCGGTTCTCCAGTCAATCCTGTCGCTCTGCCGGAGAAGAGATAGACACTGCCAGTGCCAGTCATATCAGGGATACCGATAATGACGTCATCATAGCCATCCCTGTCCATATCGCCGGCCCCTGATATTGCCAGACCAAAGAAACCATTTGACAGCTTTCCGCTGTACTTCCATGCAGGCTCGGCAGAAAGTCCGTCAGGCCCGCCAAGGAAGAGTCTTACAACACCAGACTGCGGAAGAATAACAGGCACACTATCCTGAACAACTACGACACCCTCATAGGGAGAACTGACAAGAAGATCATCATATCCGTCATTGTTCACATCACCGGCTGACGCCACCGGCAGACCAAACAGTGAAACATTCTCAATTCCCTCAAGTGTCCATGACGGCGTGGTTGAGAGGCCATTTGCTGATCCCGGATACAACTGCACCTGTCCTTTAACAGGTACCTGAATCTCTGAAATAGTACCGTCAGTATTGACTATGGTACGAAGGATCCAATTATCATGATTAGGCGAACTCACTACTACATCATCATAACCATCATTGTTGACATCCAGCCCGGACTCAACCATCCGGCCAAAGCCGGCGTTTGACTGCTTGCCATAAATGATCGTCCGGGGGGTTGTTTCAAAACCCTTGCCGTTTCCGTAATAGACAACTACCCTTCCCACATCTGCGGCATTCGCACCATCATAGAGGCTCTCACCCATGATCACATCAGGGTAACCATCCCCATTTACATCTCCGGCTGCAATCGTTGAACCAAACATCGAATTTCCCTGAGATCCATCAAGTGTCTGGATAACACTGTCCACATTCTGCACAGGCATTATATCAGGCAGCGGCACAGGAAGTGTCGCACCCGACGTTCCATCACCAAAGGCTATAGTCACATCCACTGTATCTGCATGTGTAATGTATGTCCATGATGGATCCCTGATGACCACTTCAAAAGATGTACCGTCCCCCTCATATACAACATCACCAAGATGTTTTACCTCTATAATCAAGCCCTGGGCTACATTAGAGATGCCTGCAGTTGCCGTGAAATTAAACGAGGTTGTCTGTCCGCCCTGGATCTGCCCGACCGATAACGTACCGGCTGCATTAAGGTTCATCTGGCTTGAATAGCGGTTCGTCTGAATTACAACATCCTGTGCAGTAATATTACCCCCTGAGTTAACAGCAAGGCTCCCATCAAACAGATCTACATCAGTAAGTTCAATGGAGCTTAATGAATTTACCTGAAGATCCCCGCGTCCTGATACCTGAGCAGTGAGCTTATCAACCTGAGTGTTCAGGACAAGACCTGAATCAGTTATTACACTGAGTGAGCCGCCGCTTATCATTACATCCTCACTCCCCAATATGCTCGGTGAATTGATGGTTATGTCGCCTGCCTGTATTATGACCGGCTGACTGACTGCATTCAGACCCGATAACGATTGAGACGTGCCGCCAAATGTTCTAACTAATGGAGCGCTGAATGTCTTCAATGGATAACCGCCGAATGACACCGCATTCATGGCATTCAAGGCCGTCATACCACCCGATATATTTGTAAGTGATCCCTTATCAGTAAAGATGATATTTGATGCATTAAACGATACATTACCTGAGGCTACTACCGCCTTATCAATAATAATATCTCCCGTAACTTCTATCTGTAACGACCCTGTATAATTCTCATCAATCAGCACACTCAGGTTTTCTGTTACTGAAGCCATCCCGCTGTCAATCCATCCTGCTTTGACTCCCATGTTAAGGCCTGCAATAAGATTCACACTTCCGGCATAAACTGTACTCGGGACCCCGCCCCTGTCAACTATGTTGCGGGCAGAATAAAGATTAATTGTCCCCTCATTGAATGCATCAAGATATCCAAGTTCAATACTCCCGATTCCAGTAGTGATAAGGTTGATTGAATTGCCCTGTACATTAGCTGCTATGATCGTCGTGTTCGAACTTATATTCACTGATCCATTGGCGGCAATAACACCATCATTGAGCAGCAAAGGAATCCCGAAACTATTGGTATTATTGACCGAAATATCGCCAAATCCTATTGTGTTTACAGTCAATCCTCCTATATCCGTATTAACCATAACAGACCCGTAAGAGCCGACCGTAAGGTATGAGCCTAAGAGAAGAGAATCAGAACTGCCCGATACAGAACCAAATAACGATGACAGGCCCAACTGATCGGCCTCGAATACGGCATCGTCCTGCAGATAGATGCTGCCGAAGGTGTTGATGAATAATGAGCTGTCTCCTATCAGGGTTGAGCCAATGGACAGATCGGCGCCTGCTGAGAGATACAGGTCATCCGCCGAAAGGACACTGCCTCCTGTCAATCCGAATATATTGTTTGATGCAATGATCTCGAGTATGCCGGATGCAGTCAGCGAGATTCCGTTCAGGTAGACATTTCCGCTGTGCGGCAGAAGCTGTGGAATGAGCTGTATGCCGTTTAGTTTGACCTCTCCATAGGAATCCGGCAATGCCGCTGCTTCCGGCAGCTCTTTCCATGAAAAATCAGCCGGATTCTGGAATACGACCTGACCCGAAGGTACAACGCTGTATACAGGCACAAGGTTGACGAATGAGGCAACCATATCATTATTGTCTGTGGATGAAGGCACTGACGTATCTCCGGGGGCAAGGATGAACAGGTCAGCGCTCCCACCAGACTGAGAGAGATACGTATTAAAGAGGTCGGTGAATAGCGCCCGTGATCCATTCTGGAATTTGACATAGAGCATTGCAGATAATGGCGGCAGGGACCCTGCAGGCGCTGCGAGGATCAGTGTAGCGCCGGTACCTGCCTGAGCCAGGAACTCATTGAAGATGTCAGAACCTGATGATAGTTTAAGCAGCGTTTCAGTTGATGGCAGCGGATTATCCCCGGATATGTTGATAACCGGATTATTGCCCTGGCCTGCCTGAGCAACAAGGTCAGAGAAAAACATCAGATCTGAACCATCCTGATTAAGCACCTTGAGTATTTCATCTGACGGATCGGTATCCTGGGAAGCCTTGAAAATGCTGAGCCTGTTATCCTCTACATTGTAGAGATTGCTTACCATAGCTACCATGTAAGGCTTCTTGGTATCCTCCCTTATCTCTGTCCTTATCTGTACTGTCAGTCCGGCAAAGGTACGAACTGAGTAGGCGCTGTCGAATTCATAGTAGCCCGGGAACCCGGCGCTCAGACCGGTATACAACACATCATCAGCCGGATCATTTGGAATCCATGTATCCGGATCCGCATTATCAACAAACTCGCCGACGTCACGGAAGTAAAGCTCAAAGGTCACCGGCTCCTGATAAATATAGAATCCGTGTACCCCTTCCTGGGCAACCAACTGTCCCGAAGGGCTGGCGGGTCCATTCACCGGGACTTCGGCAAGCGCTGATACGTCAAACGCCAATTGGCTGCCGACGGCATTGGCATAATCAGACAATGTTCCCGTAGCCTTGATCTTTATATTCGCCGGGCCTGTGCCAAACTGCTGTGACTGCTGTATCTGCATCTTCAGCGACTCCTGCTGCGCCTCTACTCCGGCAAGGCCGGTCTGCAACTGGCTTAACTGGTTCGTGTAGGCATTCAGGGTGTTTCTAAAGCCCAGGATCGTATCGCTTAACTTGTAATCACCCTGGAGGGACATCAAATCCTGAGATGCAACAAGAATGTCCGCCTCAAACTTCTGGTCACTGAACTGGAGACTGCCCAGGCCAACACGCTCTGTCTGCTTCTGCTCGAGGATGCCGGTAAGATCACCTTGCAGCGCTGACTCCCGACCGTCGAGATCATCGAGCAGGGTCCGTTTGTCCGCAATATCATCCGAGTGCCCCGTATTCAATAGATTCAGATTGTTCAGCTCTGTTACCAGAACAGCGCGATCCTGTACAAGTACAGCCTCGGTTGCCAGAGCCTCCTGGTATTGCGTATTAAGGGTATCGTACTGACCTGTCAGAACGCTGATCTCCATGCTCAGTTTGCCCTGCTCCTGAGGGATTAGAGACAGGACATTATTGAGAGTAAACTCAATATCATAAAGCTCTGCATAGTATCCTTCCAGCAGGCCATTCAAAATACCGATTTCATTCAAGAGGTTCTTTTGTTCCGACGGGAAGATAATCTCCGCTTTATTCAGGAGATTCTTTAGTCCTTCGAGGTCATTCCAGACAATAGTCCTCTCATTCTGCAGGATACTGATCTGGTCTGTTAAGGCAGTCTCCTCTGATACAAGAAGGCCCGCTGCGGAATCAATATACCGGATAAGCTTATCCCTGGTCGGGTTGTAACTATCATAAATATATATCTCGTAGTCTTTCCCCTCCGATCCATACCAGACCACATCCCCGTTTGCATTGATACGTGGACTAACATCATTAATAGTGTTGTTCGTAAGCTGACTTACCTTTCCGGTGGAACCGTCATAACGATATATCTCAGAGTCTGGGCCTGAGCTGGCGTATCCATACCATACCACGTCTCTCTGATCATTGATACTGGGCATAGCATCGGTGGTCGCATTGTTTGTAAGGGGTCTTACTTTTCCGGAAAGACCATCATAAAAATAGATCTCATAGTCATTGCCGTCCCATCGGGACCAGACCACATCCCTGTTTTCATTGATATGGGGATATATATCGTTGACAGAATCTCTAGTAAGGGGCATTATTTCTCCGGTGGAACCTATATAAAGATAAATATCAAAAAAGTTTTTCTCGTCATATCCATACCAGACTACATCCCTGTTTCTATTTATCTGGGGACCGTAATTCTGAATTCTGCTGTTGGTAGTAAGCGGCATTTCTTTGCCGGTGGTGCTGTCATAAAGATATATCTCATAGTATCCGTTAACCAATCGAGACCAGACCACGTCCCCCCTTTCGTTGATACTGGGGGTAATATCATCGTAGACATCGTTGTTCGTAAGCGCCCTTCCTTCTCCTGTCGAAATGTCATAAAGATATATTTCATAGTCTGTGCCGTCATATCCATACCATACTACTATTCTGTTTGCATTGACCTGTGGGGCATAATCATTTAATTTATTGTCCGTAATCTGCTTGAATCTTCCGGTTATACCATCAATAAAGTATATCTCCTGGTCGCTGCCGTCACCTCCATCCCACACCACATCCCTGTTTTTATTGATCTGTGGACGATAATCGTTAGTCGTATTGTTCGTCAGCGGCCTTGCATTAAGATCATTTAACGTCGGCAAGGCAACGATCTGCGCTACTTCATTTCCGAGCGCCGGTGTAAGGACATCCAGATATGCATAGAGCCTTCTCAGTTCGGTATCAAACACATAATAATCAATATTGCCAAGCTGATCTATGAGCGGGTTTATAATGTTAATGGCCTCATTGATATGGACAATCATGGCATCTATGGCTGCCAGATTATCATTCAATAAGCTGTATGGCAGATCTTTATAGTAGCCTGATGCCACGTCAGACACTATCTTCTGCAAGGCTGCACTGAGTACATTCATATAGTAAGACAAATTCCGAAGCCCCGTATCAATACTCGCATAATCCTGAGTATTGATATTCTGAATAATCTCGAGCGCGGTCTGCACATCGTTTAACCTGGCTTCTGTCACGTTGATATCCGACTGTACAAGGGAATACTCCCGTTTGGTCAACAGGCTCTGGATAAGGCCCTGCATCCCGGTTCCCAGCACGTCAAGGTACGGAGAAAGGTCCCGGGATGCCCTGTCAATCTCAGGGTATCCCTCCGCCATTGCCACATAATCCAGGGCAGTGACGGCCCGCTTTCTATGGGTAATCTGGTTATCCAGGTCGCTCAATTCTGCAGCGGTTGTGCTGATGAAGTCCTGGAGAGGTATCAGTTCCTGGTCAATGTCGACGATCTGACCCTGCCGGGCGGTAATCTGCGCAAGGATCGCTTTCTGATCCTCCGCCAGGGTGACGAGCTCCTGGCTCACCCGGTCCCCTTCCGCAACAAGGTCATAGTATAAGGCGCCGAGCTCTGCGTCGGTTAAAGCGGTCAGATCGAGCGCGGAGAGGGCCGCCAGATCAATAGCCCCGGACGCCTCGCCGCCGGCCGTCGGCATGATTATTGCGGCTGAACCGTCATAGAGATAGATCTCATCGTCGTTGCCGTCATATTCATTCCATACCACCTTACCATCGGCATTGATCTGGAATTCGAACTCCTCCCCGACGTTCGCGTTGTTCCGAATCAGACTTACCGTTTCCGTTGAGGCATCATAAAGATATAGACCATAGCCATAGCCCGTAATAGCCTCCCCATACCAGACGACGTCTCCGTTGGCGCCGATCCGGGGATTATAATCGTAGGTCTCGTTGTCCGTCAGCAGCCTGCCGGTTGGCGTTGAGCCGTCGTAAAGGTAGATTTCATAGTCTGTGCCGTCAAACCCATACCACACCACGTGCCCATTATCGCTGATCCGGGGATCATAATCGTCAGTCGTGTTGTTTGTCAGTGGGCTGACGGCTCCCGTGGAAGCATCATAACGATATATCTCATAGTCTGTGCCGTCATATCTCTGCCACACCACGTCCCCGGCGATATTGATCCGGGCATTATAACCACCGTTCGTGTTGTCCGTCAGTTGCCTGATTCCGGTAGAATGATCATAAAGGTAGATAGCATAGTCTGTGCCGGTCCATTCATACCACACCACGTCCCCAACGGCATTGATTTGCGGATCATAATCGTAGATCGTGTTGTTCGTCAATTGTATGATGTTATTCGCTGAAGCATCATAAAGATAGATCTCATAGTCATAGTCCGGAATATTCCATCCAGACCAGACCACGTCCCCATTATCGCTGATCTTGGGATTATCATCGTAGGTGGTGTTGTTGGTCAGCGGCCTGACGTTTCCGGTTGCAGCCTCATAGAAGTAGATCTCAGTATCCGTGCTGTCATATCCCGACCATACCACGTTCCCGGCGATATTTATTTGGGGATTATATTCGTAGGTGGTGTTGTTCGTCAGCGGCCTGACGATTCCGGCGGAAGCTTCATATAGGTAGATCTCATAGTCCGTGCCGTCATATCCAGACCATACCACGTTTCCGGCGATATTGATTTGGGGATTGGAATCGTAGGTAGTGTTGTACGTCAGCGGCCTGACGGTCGGCGACGAACCGGTATAACGATAGATCTCATAGTCTTCGCCGTCCCATTCATACCACACCGCGTCTCCAGCAGCGTTGAGCTGGGGGGACTCTATATAGGAATTGCCGGTCTTCAGTATCCTTAGTTTTGCCGTTGAACTCTCATAGAGATATAAGGTTTTAATGGTACCGTCAGTATTCCAACCCGTCCACAATACGTCCCCGTCGTCATTGATCCGGGGTGTAAAATCGCCCGTCGTGTTGTGCGACAGCGGCCTGACCATTCCCGTGGAAGCCTCATAGAGGTAGATATCGGAGTCAAACTCTGTAGCATCATATCCCTCCCACACGACGTTCCCGCGGTCGTTGATCCGGGGAGAATAATCGCCGGTGTCGTTGTTCGTCAGCGGACTGACGATTCCGGTTGAAGCCTCATAGAGGTAGATCTCGTAGTCATTATAGTCTATACCGTCCATACCAAACCACGCCACGTCCCCAACGGCATTGATCTGTGGATCATAATCGTCGGTCGTGTTGTCTGTAAGCTTCCTAAAGCTCCCCGTTGTACTCTCATAGAGGTATACTTCATAGTCATAGTCACTATCATATCCGAGCCACACCATATCTCCATTGGCATTGATCTGGAGACTATCGAGATAAGAGTAATACGTGTTGTCCGTCAGAGGCCTGCTGGTTACGGCTGATCTATCATATAGATAGATCTCGTCTACTGTACCGTCATATCCAATCCACGCCACATCGCCATTGTCGCTGATCCTCGGATTATAATCGTAGGTGGTGTTGTTCGTCAGCAACCGGGCGGTTCCGGTTGCAGCT
>METF01000148.1:5666-7421 GCA_001771235.1 Candidatus Zhuqueibacterota bacterium RBG_16_48_16 | reverse complement strand
ATTGATCCGGGGAGAAGAATCGTAGGTCGTGTTATCCGTCAACTGCCTGACGATTCCCGTTGAACCTTCATAGAAATAGATCTCATAATCCAGGCCGTCATATCCCTGCCACGCAACGTCCCCGGCGGTATTGATCTGGGGATCATAATCGTTGTAATAGTTGTTTGTCAGCGGACCGATGGTTGCCGTTGGACCGGCCGCGTAGAGATAGATCTCATACTCTGTGCCGTTCCATCCATACCACACCACGTCCCCATTGTCATTGATAGCGGGGTCATAATCCTGGATCGCTCTGTTCGTCAGCGGCCTTACAGTTGCAGTTGAGCTATCATAGAGATAGATTTCAGCATCTGTGCCGCCCCATCCGCTCCATACCACATCCCCATTGGCGTTGATCTGGGGATCATAATCGTGTGTCGTGTTGTTCGTAAGCTGACTTACGGTTCCCGTTGAACCATCATAGAGATAGATCTCACTGGGTGCCTCCTCTTCCGCTCCATGCCACACCACATCCCCATTGTCACTGATCTGGGGGTTATTATCGTAAAGCGTGTTGTTCGTAAGCTGACTTACGATTGATCTCGAACTATCATAGAGATATATCTCAGCGTCTGTGCCGTCCCATCCACTCCAGACCACATCCCCATTGGCATTAATTTGCGGCTCATAATCATCAGTCGTATTGTTCGTCAGCAGATTTACAGTTGAACCATCAAAAAGATAGATTTCATAATCTGTGCCATCCCATCCGTTCCATACTACATCCCCATTGGCGTTAATTTGCGGATCATAATCATCAGTCGTGTTGTCCGTCAGCGGCATTACGGTTGCCGTTGAACTATCATAGAGATAGATCTCATTGTCCGTGCCATCCCATCCAAACCATACAACATCTCCATTGTCGCTGATACGAGGATCGTACTCGTATATCGTATTGTTGTCCGTAAGCTGCTTCACAGTTCCAGTTGAAGCATCATAAAGATAAATCTCCTCGTCTGTAGCATCATATCCATGCCACACCACATCCCCATCGGCATTGATCTGGGGATTATAATCGTCAGTCGTGTTGTTCGTAAGGGGCCTTAAGATTCCGGTAGCATTATCATAGAGGTATACTTCATAATCTGTGCCGTCCCATCCATACCACACTGCATCCCCATGGGCATTGATCTGGGGACTGTAATCCTGGATCGTGGGGTTCTCCAGCGGCCGGAGATATTTCACTCTCCGGCTGTCGATCTCGGCCAGAACGTCTGCTATAGCCCCGTTCAAACCCTGCTGATAGGATGTCTGGGATGTAATCGTGTCACGCACCTGTTGTAATTGAATATTGAGGGCATCCACATCCCCTGCAATCTCGAGTATCCGGTTATTATTGGCATCCATCAGCCCCTGGAGGACTGTGATATCCTGCTGATACTGCGCCCGCTGTGTCACAATAGCCGTGTAGCCTTCCATATCCTCTATTGTGTCCCGGGGGTCCTCATTAACGAGCAGGTTTGCAAATTCGCTGACCTGCAGGTTTACCTGCTGCTGCTGGATGTCATAAGGGAGCCTGACAAGCTGCTGGAGGTTGGCATTCCCGAGGGTATCCAGCGAAGCCATCTGGCCGTCATCCGTGTTAACTATGGTCTTGGCCAGCATCCCTATATTTAGCAGGAGGTTCATCTGCGTCTTCAGGTTATTCTCAAGCTGATCCAGATATTGCATCTGCTGCGTCTGCTCATCCATGGGAACAGTTAATCCTCCACGTCC
>METF01000148.1:0-5492 GCA_001771235.1 Candidatus Zhuqueibacterota bacterium RBG_16_48_16 | reverse complement strand
TGTCCGGATGTTTCAAGATGACCTGTTACTACCATGTCTCCTGCAGATATAAGCGACAGGACACCGTTGGCAACAATGGTACTGCCGGCATCTTTTCTATCTACGTAGAGATTGCCGTTGAGAGACTCCAGTGTAACCGCAGCGCCCTCATGGTCACTCTGCAAACTCTCAACGATCAGATGCCCCTGGGCTGTGATAGAAACCGGACCGCCTACAGACGCTACTACATTCAGACCCGGACTTAATTCAGCAAAACCGTCATAATCAACTATATCTATCGAGTTGGTCGAGGCTGTGAAGAGATTTTTTATCTTATTAACTGCAGTGGCAATGCCGTGAATAGAACCCTGAGCCTCTATTGTCAGTGAATCTGCAACCAGATTGACAACGCCGGTCTGAGCGCCGGTCACGCTCTTCACAGAACCGCTTGCAAATAGTTCGATCCCGCCAAAGGAGCTGAAATTCTTGGCCATTTTAAAGATAAGATTGAGCTCATTCGTGATCTCTCCCTTTTCCCCTTCATTAGGAGGCGCACCGTATGAATCGCTCCAGGCAATGCCAAGGACGTCGAAGACCCGGGTATACAGGAGATAGGCAACTGTCGCTGTCATCAACATGCCGTTATGACTGAAGCTGTCCGCTGCGATAGCACTGAGGTCATTCGCCTCAGGCAGGGTCAGCTCAACAAAGGTAACAGGTTTGCCGTTTAAATCTATCCCATCAGTCAGGAAGTCTGCCGGGATGCCGTCTGTTGGTATCTTGCGCAGGAGGAGATTCAGCATATCGAGCCTGAGCTGATCCACCTCTGACTGATTAGTCGCATATGTACCGGCGCTGATATGGACAACGGTAATCGTACCGCCTTTTCCTTCTGCTGTCTGCAGGGTGACGATATTAGGCTGATGAGGCATAGTTGTTATGTTCCAGTCCGTTGTAATAATCACATTCTGAGCAGTCAGGTTTACTTCTGTCAGTACGCTGACACTGCCATTATTAACCTGGATATCCTCAAGAAGCAGGTCTGCGCTTGTATTATTTACATCAAGTCCGCCGTTGTCGGAAATCTCCACTAACAAGGCATTTACGCTGGTGTTAAGGGCGACAGCTTCCCATGACTGTATATCAAGGCGATCGGCTGTCAGCTCTCCGTCAGGGTGCGTGATCATACCCTGGATATTCAGGAAGACATCGCCTGCAACACCTGCATCGAGGAGATGCAGCTCAAGGTTGCTATCGCTGTTCGCCAGGACAGTAATCGAGATATCGTTGTTATCGGAATCTGTCAGCGATTGTACGCTGACAACGTTGACTGACATCCCTGTGACCTCAATTGTTATAGAACCATCAAAGGTCTGAATATCTGTCAGTACCAATTCATCAACCGTAAGGGTCCACTTACTTACCTTGAGAACCATATCTCCAATGCCGGTGATCTCTGCCACGATTGCTCCGGTTGAGAGGTTCTCCAGTGTCATGTCAGAACCTGAGCTTAAGGATACGGCACCTGCAATAATTACTCCGCCGGTTTCAGGTAAATCTCCTTCAGGAACTGTGCCAGCCGGTTGCAGGATTGAGCCTGCAGGGGCCTCAAGGATGACCTCATCCGCTGAGAGATGCGCATCAAGCAGCGATATATCACCGCTTGTGTTACCTGCCTTCATGTGGATCAGACCACCCACATCATCTGCTGTAAGGAAGCCGCCTATCATCGGTCTCACGGGGTTCACTCCGCTTTCATCAACCTCATCTATCGGCACCAGACTGTCCCTGTGAATGAACACACTACCTGTACCTGCCACTGCCTCACCTGCAAAGACTTCGATACCTGTTCCTCCGGCGCTTACAAAACTAGTAATCCTTGCATCTGTTCCGGCCATTATTGAGACATTATCCCTCGCATCTATGTCACCATTTACCAGTATCTGTGCACCAGCGCCTATAGCAACATCATCACCAAAGGCTGTTGATAATGGGGCAACGCTGGTCCCGATATCTGTTATAAGTGTAGCTGTTTCACCAATAATGACCTCACCGTCCGCTGTAATATCAATCGCTGCGGTGGCCTTGAGACGGATCATGTCAAAGATCATCGGGTTCTCCGGCATATCACCGCCGACTGTCACATCACCGCCGGTTGACGTTATAGCGATCTCACTCGTATCACCCGCAGCACTCATGCCGGCCTTAACAAGGACATTATCACCGGCTGTAATAGTAATGTTCCCTGTTGCCGTAAGTGTGTCGAGATCAAAGATAGAGAGATCGAGCGGGCCGTCCGGATGCACTGCGCTGCTCGACCAGCCAGGCTGCTTCCCAAGCACAGGGACATATTCCCAGTTGGTGACCTGCTCCATCTTGATAACTGGTACCTTAGAGGCTATGGTCTCATACCGCGGTCTCTGATCAACTATATCATGTGCCTGCGTGAATATGCGGTAGGTGATGTCAGACCTTATATCCTTGACATTATCCCACTTTGTCATCATTTTATAGATATAATCATCCTGAGTTTCACCGGTTATTGCACCCGGGGCGCTGCTCCAATCTGCATCACGCTCCAGTACGGCATATATCTCGGTTGAAGCATTAACGTCATTCCAAAGACCACTTGGCCACATCATCAGATAATCTTCCTGAAAAGGAACATTGGTATCAGGCCAGTCATTGGGCTCAGCCCCTGCAAAGTTGCTGTAACCTGACCCGGCTGAAATCGAGGTGCCGTCAACCCAGTCTAATGACCACGAATTATGAGTAGTGCCGTACACATCATATCCACCTAACCTGACACTCTTGCCACCTGCCAGTGTCCTGATCAGTTCATTCTCTTCCGCACTATTGACAATTGCCAGGTGCCAGCCGTCCCCCAATATGTTAGCCCAAAATGCCTGGTCATTAGCTTCACTCCAAGTGTATTGATACACCGAAACATAATACTGATTGCCCTGCCATGTCCTCACCCTTCCCTGTGAGGAGACAGGGCGTTGTGAGTCATTGATTAGCGACAGCGTCACCCCATTCTGACTGACTGCAAGCTCCTCATTGCCTACATCATCCTGCCCGAAAACAGGTTTCCCATTGGCATCAACGCCAAAATCCCAGTTATTACCGGTAAAGACACCTGTTCCAGGTGAAGAAACACTACTATCTGTCAGCTTATCCAGGCTATCTGGATGAATCGTTTGATAGTAAGTCGTGCTACCATCATCTTCTATTGCATAAACCAGGAACCCGGAGTTATTCACACTACCTGTATCACCCGGATCCCAGTCCGAACGATCCCAGGCCACCTTTACCGAGTTATCTTCAGTCGTAAATAATGACTGAAGCCCTTCTGACAGAAGAAGACTATCGAAGTATCCGCCGGCGCCTCCTGAAAACACTGCAGACGAGCTCAATGATGACATAAAAGGTATGGCCTCGATCAGCAGCGACCCTGTATTAATGTCATCCACATATGCTAAATTTATCGAATTATACTCCCTGCCGTCACGGATACTGTATTGCTCATATGAGGTCAACTCCCCAACAGGCCAGTTCGGATCCGCTGTCTCCTGATAGCTTACAACCCAGCGTGCCGGGCTGTTGTCATAATCCACTGTTGTCCATGTATCGCCCGGGGTGTGGGGACCCAGGGGTTCACTCTCAGCATGCATATAAGACCATTCCTGAGTATACTTAAGCTGGGCAACCTGCCGCACCTGTCCGACTACTTCATCATACGTATTGACGTTGCCTACATACTGAAGTTTCTTGCTATCATCGTAAGTCCGGTCGTTGCCGAGCGCCGTTACCGTGTATTCCTTCCACCATCCCTCATCTTTATCTTCATCGTAGGGCACCCTCAGGAAAATCGGTGTGCCGTCATCCAGGGTATATGGCACCACACTACGGGTATCACCTGAGAAATCGAGCTCCCAGAATGTGGCGGTCGGGATCCCCTCGAGGTTCCTGTTGATCCTTCCCAGTCCCTCTGTCGCTGAATAGAGCTTCTCCCAGTTTGGATCATCATCCTGGAGGATCTGGTCTTCACGTGCAAAGAAACTGGCGATGTAAGCCGATTTCTCCGGATTGCTGTAATCTTCATTGTAATCGCGACCGGCAATGAAGAACTGATCGGCCAACGCCTGGATTGCATCATTAACGGCCTCAGTATCCGAGGGATCGATACCCGCAAGCGCCTCGATAAGCATGTCATCTGGAGGCAGGAAATGGGCGAGGGCTGCAGCTTCTACACTGCTGTGTATCGCAGGAATGTAATGAATCGCAGGATCAAAAGGCACAAAATTCGCGAACCAGAAGTCAAAGTATTTCTTGTAATACTCATGAGTTGTAACCTGGAAATTTCCGAGGTCAAACCATGGTATAGGAGTTACATAGAACATGTCCTCAACAAATAGACCCGGCACAAACACAATCCCATCAGCAGTACCGGTATCGTATGTCAGTCCCTGAAGCATAGGCGCCGATTCCACTGAATATGTATACCCGCCGCCACCCAATGACATGGATGATCCGGATGAGCTGAGACTGCTGCTGCTAAAGATGTCAGAGACAAACTGGATGCTGGCATTTGATGTCTTGGCAGCGCCCAGCGCCGCCGCCTGCGTATAACTGAGGCCGTCGAACAGATCTAACACCACCAGATCATTCGTTACCGGGATAGGCGTATATTCTGTGATGGTCTTCTTGAACCCGGACAGGAACCTCACATCAAAGAGTCTCTCATAACCGAGAAAATCGAGGATCGCATTGAGCTGTTCGGTATCCGTCAGGTCGTGCCAGGACTTATACTGGGAGCCCTGCTGTATGACCACATTGGTCATAATAGAATAGATCTCAGTGAAGGTATAGTCTGTATACAGCGTATAACCGCCGCCGGTACCAGCCATCGTTGACGCCCCGTCAACACCCGCTGCCATTGCAGACATCCCTCCAAACCCTCCAAACTGAAATAGCGGAGGATTAAATGGCGTCATCGTGCTTTGGGCATTGGCTATTACATTTTCAAGTGTCCCCCCTTCGGCAAATGTCTGACCTAACGAAGGAAGCTTCCCTGAGTAATTGATCACCTGGTCAAATACATTGAGGAGGACCGAATCAGTCACCAGTTCCACGCCGCCTTCAAGCGCCGGCATGTAGAAAATACCACCATGATCTTTCCCGGGCCAGTCGAGGTCATCTATATAATAGTCAATACCTTCAATGAAGTATTCACGGAATTTAGCGCCCGGAGGTGCATTTGGATTCCAGTAACCATCCTGGAATAGTCTGGCCTCTATACTCCCGAACTCACTCCCAACCTTGACAAAATCAAACCCGGTCTGCTCCGTAGTAATCGTCGGTATCCAGTGGACAACAGGCCGCAATACAAAACCTGCCTCAACCTTGTGATAGCCTGTAACGACATCAACCGGTTCATACACATATGTGACATAGGCAGGTGCGAACTGGAGGTCATCATTCATGGTATCATCCCATGCAAGAAGGATCAC
>METF01000147.1:11254-11875 GCA_001771235.1 Candidatus Zhuqueibacterota bacterium RBG_16_48_16 | reverse complement strand
AGCCAGGAGAATCCAAATCCATCGAATCCGAATCATCAAATCATCCATAAGTAATTAATCCAGCGATTTACTTTATTTTTGCCTTAAAGACCTTAGTAGCACCCGGCATCCGTTAAATTTTACCTTATGACCTCATTTTGTAAGAACAATGTAATAAGGTTAAAATGTTGGGGGACTGTTTTTCTACTAAAGTCAGGAAAGACAAAAATAAGGTTTCTACAAACATCCGGTCCCTCCGGGACTAGGATTATGGCTTTTGCGGTTACGACGGACATTTTGTCTCTTTAGGATGGAATATTTAGGGAAATCTTTCGCTGTGGTAATGATGTGCGAAATGCAGTCAGGGCTCCAGGCTAAGCAGATTATTGATAAAATAAATCCAGATACTTTTCAAAAATATATACCTTACCTCTTTTCCCTCCGGTGATTTCCTTTAGTATTTCGAGTTTTATCAAATCATTTAAAAGCTTGTAGGATGAGGCTGGCGTCAAACCGGTGACTCTCGCCACAACAGCCGCATTGAGCAGAGGGCGTTGATAAAGAAAGTTTATTAACTTTTGCGCGTTTGTAGCCCTGCTGCCGAGCGCGCTCGTTTTCATTTCTACATATTTCTGTAACTGC
>METF01000147.1:9204-11241 GCA_001771235.1 Candidatus Zhuqueibacterota bacterium RBG_16_48_16 | reverse complement strand
CAGAATATTATCAAACGTTGACACGCTTTTCTGTGCAGTTTCAATAACACCTACCAGAAAAAACTTGAACCATTGATCCAGGTCATTTTTTTCCCTTGCTCGCATTAGATTGTCATAATAGAGCGAACGGTTTCGTTCAAAGAAATCTGACAAATATAGAACGGGCTTTTTTAAAATGTTCTTATTTACCAGGTATAAGGTTATAAGCAGTCTTCCCACCCTTCCATTACCGTCCAAGAATGGATGGATAGTTTCAAACTGATAGTGAATTAAAGCGATTTTGAGCAAATCCGGGAAGAAAATGGATTCATTGTGGACAAACTTTTCAAGATCACTCATCAAGTCAGGAACCGAGCTATGCACAGGAGGTACAAATATGGCATCATTGATAGTAGCACCGCCAATCCAATTCTGACTTTGACGGTACTCCCCAGGCAATTTATGTTCGCCGCGCACTCCCTGTAATAATACTTTATGAGTTTCTTTTATCAGCCGGGTAGAAAAAGGCAATTCCTTTAATCTTGCGATTGCGTCGTTCATCGCCTGAATATAGTTCTGCACCTCATCCCAATCATCCCGTTTGTCTATTGGCACATCTTCTCTGTCCAACAAGGCTTCTTCCAGGTTCGTTTTGGTACCCTCAATTTTACTGCTTTGTGTGGCTTCTTTTAGTACATGCATGCTAATAAACAGGTTAAGGTTGGGAATGTATTCTGAATACATATCAAGACGTCCAATTTCCCTGTCAGCTCTACTCAAAAGCTGTAATACTTCCATATTCTCTAAATGCCATTGCCTGTTTATAGGATTAGGTTGAAAGCTCTTATAATGGCCCTGGTTAATATGTACTCCGGATTTAAATTTTTTCATTTTTTGATCTGAAACGATTTCTTAATTTAGATTATTGTAATTTTCTAAAATAACAATAGAGCTTGTTTTAGTTTTTCCTTCTAATTTAATCATTTCGAAATCTATTAAATATCTTGAAAGAAGCAAGTTCAATTTCCGCTGGCTACAAAGCTGCCTTTGTAAATCATTTAACAAACTCAACGAAAGGATTTTAGCACGGGGATTTCAATCCACAAAATATACGTACGTGCATTCGTGTATAAACCGATTGAGTTTGTCTTCATAGCCGGCCGTCAAGCCAAACAAATACCTTTTGCGGGAAATGAATTCACCGCCATCCGAAAGGCCCGCCGTCTGTCATTCCGTTAGGAATCTTTGTCCCAGGGCGCACAAAATCGGAAAAAGGATCGGTACTGATTTTTCAAAACAATTTCTATCCCTGGCAGTTATCAGCACCCAATGACAAAGATTCTCAAGAGAATGACAGCCGCGCCGACAGTCCCGGCAGGGACATGACGTTTGTAGAAACTTTCTTCTACATTTGTAGAAAAAAGACTTGACAAACTTCTACAACTGTAGTATATTGCTTCTACAAATGTAGAAAAGGAGGTCTCACATGAAATTCTCAGACGCCGAATGGCAGCTCATGAATGCGCTGTGGCAAAAGTATCCGGCTACGGCCAGGGAGGTGATGGAGCATATCCCGAACGGCAACACCTGGGCTTATACCACGGTGAAAACCATGCTCACCCGCCTGATTGAGAAAAACGCCATCAGCGAGACCAAGCAGGGGAATACCAGTGTGTACCAGCCGCTGGTGTCGCAGCAGTCCGCGCGCAAGAGCGCCTTGCAAGGGCTGGTCGATAAAGTGCTGGGCGGTGCTGTGGAGCCGATCATGCACTTTTTAATTGAAGAAAAGAAACTCAGCAAAAAAGATCGTCAAAAACTCATCGAGCTTTTGGAAGAAATGGATGAGCCGACGAGGGAGGCAAACGATGACACTCATGAATGAAATCGCCCATCACTGGTGGCAATGGATGGGATCGATGTTGTGGCAGGTGAGTCTGCTGATCGTGGTCATCAGTGTTCTGGATATTTTCCTGCGAAAATGGGCCTGGCCGCAGGTGCGATATGCCTTGTGGCTGCTGGTGCTGATCAAATTGGTTTTGCCGCCAACCTGGTCTCTGC
>METF01000147.1:6575-9059 GCA_001771235.1 Candidatus Zhuqueibacterota bacterium RBG_16_48_16 | reverse complement strand
AACCAACCGAGCCGGTTTTTTTGCATGCAACAGCGACCGGCGCCATCCGGCCGTCGTGGCAGACCATTGCCATGGCCGTCTGGTTTGCGGGCATTGTCACTTTTTTCGGATTGCTTTTAGGCCGCATGCTGCAGCTCCGCCGCTGGCACCAGATGCAAAAAAAGCATGACATCCCGCAATGGTTTCACGAATTGCTGGTGGACACGGCGCAACACCTGGGCTTGCAGCGGCTGCCGGCCATCGTCTTTTCCAACAAGGCGGTCACCCCGGCGGTGTACGGCGTGTTCCGCCCGGTGATGCTTCTGCCTGCTAATTATTTCGACAACCTGTCGGAAGAAGAGGCTGCCCACGTCCTGCTGCACGAGCTGGCGCATCTGAAGCGGGGAGACTTGTGGCTGCACGGCATCTGTTTGATTTTGCAGATCGTTTACTGGTTCAACCCGCTGATCTTATGGGTGCAGCGGCAGATGAAGCACGTCAGGGAAATCTGCTGCGATCTGACGGTGGCCAACGTGTTGCGCGAAAAAACGGCGGCCTACCGCCGGACGCTATTGAATACTGCCAAAGAACTACTAACAGAAAACCTGGAGCCTGGCCTGGGATTGCTGGGTGTTTTTGAAGAGCCGTTTCGTCTGGTGACCCGCTTGCGCTGGCTGGAGAAGAAGACCTGGGAATACCGGCGCCTGATGCTGGTTACGGCAGTTACTGCCGGCCTGGTGGTCACCGCATGCTTTTTGCCTATGGCAGGCGTCAGGAGTGCCAACAAGGACCAACTGGCGATGGTTGACGAAATGAGCACGCAAAGGGGCGATGATGTTTCCAGGTCAGCAGCTATGGAATCTCTTGATGAAAACACCACGACTCAGAACCAGCCGAATACCGGTCTTCAAATTGCCAGGCAAGATGAAAAATACGCAGGCATGGAGATTCATTTAAGGAAAACCGGCCCATTGACCGCTGCGGTGCTGCCCAAAGTGGGGTCTTATGATCATGTCATAGAGTCCCTGACTGAAGCCTTTAGAACGATCAAACAGCAGAAGATCAAAGTGACCGGCGATCCTTTTGTCCGTTTTTTTAGCGATCCCGATAAAGTCCCGCCGAACCGCCGTTACTATGAGGTCGGATTTCCCGTCAAGTCCGGCACCAAAGTGCAGCCGCCCTTGGAGATCATCCGCGTTGCACCCTCACAGGTGGTCACGACGACCGTTCGTGAGGCCGGCGATACGGAAATTCTCTGGACAAAGTTTTTCGAAGAATGTGAGAAGCAGGGCCTTGTCCCCGGCTTTCCGCCTGCTGTCGAGATCTATAAAATGGACGTGGAAGAGGAAAATTCCTGGCAGGCGACGGAGCTGCAAGTCATGGGCTATCGTTTTGCCGAGGGTTATCCCGGACTTGCCGTGAAGGTCTTTGATTCAAAGCCGTTCAACGCCGTCGTGCTGCCCATGTATGGCTCGTACTCCCAAATACCGGTCGCGCTTGAACGAGTGAAGAAATATGTCAGATCGAAGAACATGAACCCCGAAGGCAAGCTCTTTGGCCAGTTCTTTACCGATCCGTCCGAAACCATTCCCTCCGAGTATCGCTGGCTGGTCGGCTGTGCCATTGACAAACCGGTAGAGGTGGAGGAGCCGTTCGAAATACATGACTTTGCCAGCATGCAAGTCGCTTCCGCCACGTTTTCGGGAGAACATTGGTACGAGTATCCCTGGACGCCGTTTATCGTGCAATCGGTGCTGATGGGACGCATCCCGATTGGCGCGGCCATGGAATTCTATCATGGAAAAGAAGGCGATCACCCCCAAGTGGAGCTGCGTATTCCTGTCATGTACATGCCGAATGTGGGCGAGAGTGCAATCAAGATGGCCGAGGGAACACCGGAAGAGGCGAAGGAGGCGGGCGAGCAGTTCGGTAAAGAGATGGCGGAATGGGGGCGAAATTTTGCGGACCAGATGGTGCGCCAGACGACCGGCAAAAGCCTGGCGGAAATCGAAAACAGCGAGCTTTACGACGCCATCAGGGCAGTGAACGAGCAGCTTGATAGGGCCATGATCGAGGGGGATGTCGACGAAATATTGAAATACTACACCGACGATGTCATTTTAAAACCGGAGATGGCGCCGGAAATTAACGGGCTTGATGCTTTGCGGCACCATTTGCAGGGGGATATCTATGCCCAGTTTAGCATCAAATCGCTCAACTCAAAATCCATTGATGTCTGGAAGTGCGGTGATCTGGTTTATGAGGTCGGCACTTTTGCCCTATCCGGCACGGCGAAACGCATATCCCAGCCATTTGCGCAAAACGGAAAGTCGTTTACTATCTGGCGGCGGCAGCCCGACGGATCGTTCAAGATGGCCTATTCCATTTATAACTCGGACACGAATCCTTTTGAAAATTGACCAAGGAGGCTGAAATGAAAAAAGTTTTTATTATTCTGATAACCTGTCTCTCTCTTTCCGGCGCGCTATTCGCTCTGGATAACGA
>METF01000147.1:6264-6488 GCA_001771235.1 Candidatus Zhuqueibacterota bacterium RBG_16_48_16 | reverse complement strand
ATTCGATGAAGATGCCACCTTTATGGGTCCAATGGAGCCTGCCACTGAGGGCAAAAAAGCCCTGAAAAAGAAATTATTAGAAAACCGGGAAAAGGGAGTGAAATACCACTCCATGACCGGAAACATTCTCAATGTATGGGGATGCGAGGATTATATCTATGAGCGAGGGACAATCGCTTTTTCCCTGACCGCCGAAGGGATGAGCCATCCGGCTGCATACTATG
>METF01000147.1:5820-6149 GCA_001771235.1 Candidatus Zhuqueibacterota bacterium RBG_16_48_16 | reverse complement strand
GAATACAGGGAGTTTTAGAATGACGGGATAACATAAAAACTAACCAGCCTAAAGGCTGAACTACAAACTGCTGAACAGTTACGAGTAAAAAAGTCATGAATATTTTTCATGCTTGCGTGTTTCCTTGCCAACATTATTCAAAAAGCCAAAGGCCGAACGGGGGAATCCCGACCCAAACACTTTCATTCATCTTTTATGAAAAAATGGAACCCAATATCATGACAATCACTCGAAATGAGGCCGAGCAATTGGTCGATGCGGCCGAAATACGCTCGTCCTCTTTGAAGCAGGACGATGAAGAGATTCTGATTTCTATGGAATTGTCCAGC
>METF01000147.1:0-5779 GCA_001771235.1 Candidatus Zhuqueibacterota bacterium RBG_16_48_16 | reverse complement strand
CAAGAGCTTTCATTTGCAGCTGCCCATTCACACGCCGGGCTTTCGGAATACATACAACCCAAGACCGCTGGGACGAGACGTAAACATGGATTAATTGTGCAGAGAGGAGGTAACAATGATTGCAACAGAAGAAAAAAATGACGTGGCGCCGGTTTGTCCGCACTGCAAGACTGAGCTGCGGTTGGTATGGTTTCAGGAATTGCTCGCCTTCCTGGGCAAGCGCTATATCTATTTTTGTCCGGATTGCCGCTCGGTGCTGGGCGTATCGCACCGAAAGGGATTTTGGATGGGGTAGATTTCTCCGAGTGAGCCGTTTTCATTATTATGGGATGTTTGGACGCAAATGGCAATTCCTTTTTGATGACAAGAAAAGTCTCAAATTACGTATTGAGTTTAAATAGAAATAAAGTTATATTTCCATGTCAACAAAGGTAAGTTTTGAAAAGCTCTCCAATCTTCTCAAGGTAAAGCGGGGGAGGATGGTATAAATCCTATGCCGGGGAGATGATTGAAAAATGACTGCATGGCTCTGTAAAAACATTGAGGAACTGGTCTATGGAAGCTTTTAAATTCGCGGTTGACATTGACAATAAGCGTAAGGTCGTTGTCGATCTGCCAGCAGACACTCCGCTGGGCAAAGCCGAAATCATGATCATTATCCAGCCGTTAGCAGATAAAGGAGACAGGCGAGGTGAAATCGATCTCGCTGCCAAAGGGATTACACCCGAGCAGGCTGCTGAGATGAGGAATCGTGTTCTGAGCTTTGAAGAGGACTGGAACGCACCCGGTATGGAGATTTATGATGAAGTATAAGCGCGGCGATGTGGTCTTATTGCTCTTCCCACACTCTGACCTGCTCTCTGCAAAACGGCGCCCCGCATTGATCGTGCAATCAGACAAGATACAAACAGACCTGCCACAAAAGATTGTGGCTATGATTACCAGCAACCTTCAGCGCGTTGGGCCGACGCGCATACAGGTCAAAGCCCGCACCGAAACCGCGAAAACAATGGGGATCAAAATCGATTCAGTGATTGTTTGTGATAATCTGGCCACGGTTTTGAACTCACAGATTTATGAAGTGATTGGGAGTTGTCCGATAATGCAAGAGATTGAAGCGAGCTTGCAGAAAATTTTGGACCTGCCTTGAAAATTCATTCCGTTCAGCTATAAAAATTGAGTCAAAAGTAAATCCTTGCTTTCTAAGATTTTTGTTTTATTTTTCCATGAAAATATAAATACCAATTTTAGATTTTCATGGAAGAATTTAAAATATGTACATTCACAGAAGAATTGCGACAGAGTTACTCCGCCTGATCGATCAATTCCCGGTTGTTGGAATTATCGGTCCCCGCCAGGTTGGCAAAACGACGCTGGCCAGGCATTTGATGGAAAATATGAATAAAGAGTGCATCTATTTGGACCTTGAATTGCCGGAGGATCAAAGCAAGCTCTATGAACCGCAATTGTACCTGGAGCAGCATAGCGAAAAATGTATCATCCTGGATGAAATTCAGCAAATCCCGGAGCTATTTCCCGTCATCCGGGGATTGGTCGATAAGCACCGTGTGGCAGGTCGATATATCGTCCTGGGTTCTGCATCTCCTGCCCTGCTGAGACAGAGCTCAGAAACATTGGCCGGCAGAATAGTCTATAAAGAATTGGCTCCCTTCAATCTTGTCGAAATTGCTGAAAATTATGATATGACCCAACATTGGTTTAGAGGCGGCTTTCCCGAAGCCTTTTTGGCAATGAATGAGGAATTTCTCCGAACGTGGACCAGAAATTTCATTCAGACATATTTGGAAAGAGATTTGCCGGTGTTCGGACTAACGGTGAATCCAATCCTGATGAGAAAAATGTGGACAATGATGGCCCATTTTCATGGTGGTATATGGAACGCCAGCAGTTTTTCAAAATCACTTGGCATTACGGTTCCCACGGTCAATCGATACATCGAATTCCTTGAAGCCGCCTTCATCGTCAATCGTCTGCAGCCTTTTCATTTGAACCTGAAAAAAAGACTGGTCAAATCCCCCAAAATCTATCTGAGGGATACTGGCATTTTACATTATCTTGCCGGAATAACGAGTTTTGAAAACTTGCAGGGAAATGTCTTATTGGGGAATTCCTGGGAAGGCTATGCCATCGAACAGATCAAACAGGTGTTGCCCGGTGAAATAGAGGCTTATTATTATCGCACCCACAATGGCACCGAGAGTGATTTGGTATTGGCGCGCGGCAATATAGCACTGGCTTGTATCGAGATAAAATACACGGCATCGCCAAAACCGTCCAAGGGATTTCAAATAGCTATTGAAGATTTGAAGACACCGGCCAATTTTATCATCACCCCGAAATCGGAAACATATCCTGTTGCCAGCAATATTGTGGTTTGTAATCTTGCCGATTTTTTGACCAGTCACCTCGATGCAATAATGAGGATGTAAGGAGAAAATTCTATTCGCCGGTTATTGGCCGTCAAAGAAATCGTTCCGGCAAAATCCATATCTACTTTTTCATCATTGGTCAAAGAAACATAGTGCAGATTCTCGAGGAAATCAAGCAAAGAAAATTTGAAAAAGATGTTACTTACTGATAGCCAAGAACAAGGGCAAATGTTTTCTTTCAGTTAATCCCTTGATTTATTATATTGGAATCACAAAACCCGGCTTGCCCGAGGCGGGCGATTCTGCTCCCTGGTTTTATGTGACCGTCCTTTTAAAGCGTTTTCAAACATCAAGGGAGATATTGCATAACGGATTTTAGGATCTCCACTGAAAGCGGGCATAATCACATCCGTCGCCATGGTATGGTGAGCTGATGATTCTTCTTTGATCCGGAGGAAAAGATGAAAGAAAGTGCATTTTTGAAGAGTGCTGCCATTGCACTGTTCGGTTTGTTTACTATCATCGGTTTGTTATTATTTCCTGAAAACAGCGGCGTTTGTGGGGAAGGCCATCTAAAGCTGAACGATCAGGACTATTTTGAAACACGCGGGTTCAACGTGTTGGTTTTTGAAAACCAGTACAACGGCATGTTTTTCGATGAAAAGACAGCGGGGATTATGCTGATACATCACGGCGTGCGAACGGCCACCGGCGGCGCGGTCAGGCTGAAACCCACGCCGGAACAATGGGACCAAATACCCGCTGTTGTCGAGCGTAATGTGAACAAGGAAAACAATAGCATCGATGTTTTGCTGCGCTACAAAGATTTTGACTTTGATTCCCGGGTTCACGTCCGGCCCCAGGGTGACGGCGTGCTGTTTACCGTCACCCTCGACAAACCGCTGCCGCAAAAGCTTGAAGGGCGGACAGGATTCAACCTCGAGTTTTTGCCCTCTGCGTATTTTGAGAAAACGTACATCATGGACGGCAGGATCGGCTTGTTCCCGCTTTACCCATCCGGACCAATGGAGGTCAAGCCGGCGAGTACCCAAATACGCCAATTCGCGGGCCATTCCACCTTTGATGACCGGGGCCGCTCCGAATATATAGAGCCCAAGCCGATTGCCACAGGACAAACGCTCATCCTGGCGCCGGAAGACCCCGAACGCCGCATTCGGATTCAGTGTCTCGACGGCAAGCTGATGCTTCTGGACGGACGTAACGTGGCGCAAAACGGCTGGTACGCGGTGCGCACCCTGATTCCGGCGAACAAGACCGGCAAAGTGGTCGAATGGCTTTTGACCCCCAATACCATCCCGAACTGGACGCGGCCTCCTATGATCGCCCATTCCCAGGTCGGCTATCACCCGGATCAGGGAAAAACGGCCGTTATCGAGCTGGACAAAAACGATACGCCCCTTACTTATGCTTCTGTATTGCGGCTCAACGACCAGGGCGAATGGATCGAGAAATATACCGGGGATGTCAAAGAATGGGGAAATTTTCTTCGTTATCATTATGTCACCTTCGATTTTTCCGCCGTGCGCGACAGTGGTTTGTATGTTATTCAGTACGGCGATCAGAAAACAGAGCCTTTTCCGATAGGAAAGCAAGTTTACGACAATACCTGGCAGCAAACGCTGGATGTCTGGTTCCCGGTTCAAATGGATCATATATTTGTCAACGAAGCCTACCGCGTCTGGCACGGCGCGGCGCATCTTGACGACGCCCGGCAAGCGCCCACGAATCATCAGCACTTTGATGGCTTTCGCATGGGCGATAGCACGGACACGCAATATAAACCAGGAGAGCACATTCCCGGCCTGAACATTGGCGGCTGGTTCGATGCCGGCGACTATGATATTCGCACCGGCTCGCATTGCAATACGGTGTTGCACTTTGTCGATTCCTGGGAGCATTTCGGTTTGCAGCGCGACGAAACGCTTGTTGACCGGGAACAGCGTTATGTGGATGTTCACCATCCTGACGGTAAACCGGATCTTTTGCAGCAGATTGAACAGGGGACGCTTGCACTTATTGCGCAGCATCGCGCCTTTGGCCGGGCGATTCAGGACATTATCGTGCCGAACCTGCATCAATATCACCATCTCGGCGACGGATCGACCATGACCGACAATCTGATCTACAATCCGAATCTCAAGATGTATGAATCGGACGGTTTTTCCAGCGGGACGCCCGATGACCGGTGGGCTTTTACAAACAGATCCGCCTGGACCAATTATAGCTCAATAGCCGCCTTAGCGGCGGCCAGTCGCGCACTGCGCGGCTATAATGACGCCCTTGCCGATGAATGTCTCGAGGCTGCGAAAAAAGCCTGGGTGGAAGAACATGAGCAACCTGTGCAAGGAGGCCCTCAGGGATTTCGGTCTGGCGGATCAGAAATACAAGCGGCGCTACAGCTTTATATTTGCACAAAACAGGGCGAATTTGCCAGCCGGTTTGAAGAATTGCTCTGGCCTGGAATGGAAAGGGCAATGATTTGGAATATGAGAAACGCCATTCGGGCTGTGCCGTTCATGGACCAGGCTTTCCGGGAAAAATTAATCCCGTTTGTTGAAAAATTTAAAGCAGCGAATGAGGAGGTTTTGACGCAAAATCCGTTTGGCGTTCAGATATCAACAAGAGGATGGGCTGGCAATGGAGGCATAATCGCCTGGGCTGTAACAAATTACCTTTTGCATAAATCTTTTCCGGAAATAATTGGTCCGGAGTATACGTATCGCGGACTCGATTATATTTATGGCTGTCACCCAAGCTCTAACATTTCATTCGTATCGGGCGTGGGAGTGCGTTCAAAAAAAGTGGCTTACGGAAACAATCGCGCCGACTTTACATTTATTGCCGGCGGCGTCGTTCCGGGAGTGCTGGTGCTAAAGCCTGACTTTCCCGAAAATAAAGAGGACTGGCCATTCTTATGGGGCGAGAATGAATACGTCATCGACATCTGTGCGGAGTATATTTTTCTTGCAAATGCTGTGCAAGAGTTGGGAAAGAAGGAAAAATAGACCAATGCGATAAATACCATCTTTTAGCGGTTTAGTCAGCAGCAATTCTAGTACTACAGCGAAAGTTTGCTATAGACGAGAGATTTTGCACTCAGTTTTAAAAGACAAAATGATTAAAGACAGAATCATTTAATTTCTGTTCCGAGGGATGAAATGTTTGTAGAGACCGTAAAAAATCCGTGTTCCAGTCCTGTAAGGACGAAATGTTTGTAGCAAGCTCCATATTGGTTCTAGCTCGTTTGGATTACGAAAGACTTAATTCGCTAATGGCTATAGAAAACTATCGCTGTAGTACAATGTGTTTGCCGAAAATTATCGACACGAGTCTATCAGATATGTACCGCCCAATCAACGTAGCAGCGT
>METF01000146.1 GCA_001771235.1 Candidatus Zhuqueibacterota bacterium RBG_16_48_16 | reverse complement strand
ATTACACGAGAATTCCACAAATGACGCCTAATAAACCATTTAGTGCTTTAAAACCCTTTTACACGATGTCATTGCGGGGAGTGAGGAGCGAACGACGAAGCAATCCCCCCTTACTATTCTGGAGATTGCTTCGGCAAAAAGCGCCTTGCAATGACAACGAAATTTTAAATTGAATGGTTATCGTCAGGCACTATCTGATCGGCCTGGATTTCCAATCCAGGCCGCCCAATAGAAAGGGGCCTCTGCCCCATTCATGTCATGATCGATTTTGGATCGCCTCATGATTTCATGCTGCGATTCCGGTTTCAAATGGCGGGCTGGAGGCCCTCACCCATTGCCGAACCCAGGATAGAAATCCCGGGAGATCCGGATACCAGTTGCCAGATACCAGATTCCAGATTCCAGACACCAGATACCAGTAACAAGCTACCAGCAACTACGGCAAGGGCGACAATCCCTCCCATTTGACCACCCATTTGCCGTCATGCGGAAAGCCGGGAGCCTCCTTGTTTTCCGAGCCATCCCAGCCGGCCGCCATCATGGCCGCGGCGGTCAACAGACCGCCATTTCCCGGTAAATACAAAGTCAGCCTGTCATCCTGGTGATTGTGGCCGTTGTTGAGATATCGATTTTTGGGGACGTCCATCAGCAAGGCGTCAATGGCCAATTCCGGCTCGCCCACCCTGGCCGCCGTCATCGCAACCATGGGATAATCCCAGCCCCAGGTTCGCTGCCAGTTCCACGTCTCAAGGACTCTATGCAGCGTACGCCGCATCATCTCCACATCGATATTTTCGTAGGGCAGCATGCCATAAGCGCCGAGCAGCGTGGGATGATCGTTGCGGTTGAACGCATCCTCAAAGGTATTCAGCGCCGTTTCGGCATTCTGGTAGCAGCCGTTATTTTGGGGAAGCGCGGAAAGGTTTTGTAGTACGTGATCCCACTGCTCGTTCCGGGCGAGTCCCAGCCGCTCCCGCCATTTTTGCGCGGTTTCCAGGCCATAGGCCCAATAAGATAACTCAAACGCCGGGTTTGTGGTGGTTTCCGCTTTGTAAATCTCCTGGGCAGGAATCAGCGGCGGGCCGAGAACGTATCTCGAATTTTGCTCATCCCAATGGGCGTAGGAAGCTAAGAATTCAGCCGATTCAAAAACGATCTCTTTATATTCGTCCAAAAATACCGGATCCCTATTGATGCGATACAACAATTCGGCGTAATAGATCGGATGCGGTTGCTGCCATATCAGCAGCACGCCCACGGAAGACGGGCTTTCCCTGCCGTCGGGTCCGACCATTTTCGGCCAGCGCGCGCCGGTATAGCCCTGTTGTCTTGCGTTATGTTTTGCAGAGGGCAAAATGGATTTATACCAACCGAGACTCTTTTCAAAAAGATGCGGCCGGCCCCACAGGGCAAAATGTACCGCGTGCCACCAGTGCATTTCCAAATGGAATTTCCCATGCCAACTGTTGCAGGTCAGCCCGGTTTCCTGCGGCGGCATCGAGCCGGCGCATTGTACGGCCATGAGGTACTGCGACAGGACGATCCTTCGCTCCAATTCGCCTGCCCTGGGGTCCGTGCTTTGGGAGAGGTCGATGGCTCCACCTGTTTTCCAAAAATCCTGCCAGTGAGTGGCAGATGCCTCCATGGTCTCATCGGCATGGGGCAAGCCTTGACTGATTTGCGATGGGGAAAAGCAACAGACAAATTCAAATGAATCGGCCTCTTGCGGCAAAAGGACAAACGAATGAGGACCCACCTGATCAAGCCCGGCCCGTCCCTTCCACTCTATTTCTACAAAATACCGATCCGCATCCAGGCTCCGCTCAATCACAGCCGATTGTGCCTCCTGATGAACGACCTTTGATACGTGTCTTTCCGGGTTGTTCCAGTCGGCCGATTCTTTACCCCAGGAAAGGGAGCCATAAGGAAAATTGAAGACGATGCCCAGCCTGCCTTTGCCGATCAGTGCGGAATGAATGCGGGCGGCGATTTGATCGTATTGCGGATGACAGCACGTTTCCACCTGCACCGTCTCCCCTTCGACCGTAAAAGCGCTGCGGATGATGCCCTGCCAGAGATCCAGGGATTGATCAATGTGGGAAATATCTGAGATTTGCAGCAACGAGTCATCGCTTTTCACAATACGAAACCCGACCTGTCCGAGATGAAGCCGATGAGGATTGGCCCGCAGCCAGCGGGCGGCTTCATTCCCCTGGTTTGACGCATAGTAAACAGGACGGCCGTAGGTGTCGTATTCCCTGAATGTCTGGTCCAATGAAAATGCCTCATCGCCTGGGATCGTATGCCATCCCCATTGCGATTGGGTGCCCAGCGGGATGCTCGTATCATCGTAATAATGGAAAAAAGTCTGCAAGCCGGTGAAATCGGCCGTAAAGGCGAATTCACCGTTGCCGACCGTGAACGGCGACAATTTATCCGGCCGGTCTACCGCGGGGTTGTGGCGCGATACCAGGGCTTTCCGGTCGATTTGGCTCCGTGTTGATTTGACGGAATGTACACCTGCACATGAAAAGAAGTAAAGCGTCACAAGGAAACATGAGAGAAATTTCAGCATATTTTTCATTTTTCTGCTTTTCATTTTGACTGATAAGGCTTATTTTCAACGGGAAGAGAAAATAAACATATCAAAGTAAAATGACAAGCAAAAGGGTAACCAATCACGGGGGCTATTAATATGTTTCCCGATGGTGTCATTCCTGCGGATGCAGGAATCTCCTTATTTCGTGCACGGCAACCGGAGACCCCTGCAGCAGTTTATCCCGCTTGCGGGGCAGGAGGTGACACGCTAAACTTAGACACCCTGTGATCGGTTACTCAAAAAGGATATCGCGGCAGCAACACCTCGCCTACAAATGGACATTAAAACGAGAAAATGTGAAAGGTGGTTATGGCGGATTTCAAACTAGTGCGCGGAATCGTTCTCTTTCTGGTGGCTTTTCTTCTTACAATCCCAGTGGTTTTAGAGGCTCAGGAGAAATCGTCGGAGCAAAATTTACAGCAACAGGCCCTAAAGACCTATTTGGATGTTTCCGGCTGGTTGCAGGAATACATTAAAACGGAAATTCCTTATGTGAATTACGTGCGAGATCGCCAGCAAGCCCAGGTTTACATCATGATGACCGACCAGGAAACCGGGGCCGGGGGAGATGAATACACGATCAAACTGATCGGGCAGAAGAATTTTGTCTCGATTGACGACACTCTGAAATATGTCTCACTTCAGGCCGATACCGACGAGATCATTCGCAGTGGCATTGTCAAAGTGCTCAAGCAGGGCCTCATGCGTTATGTCGAAAAAACCCCTCTAGCAAAGTACATCGACATCGCCTACCAGGGAACGGCCAAGCCAATGGAGGTCGTCGACAAATGGAATTATTGGGTCTTTTTCGTCGATATGGATGTGGATTTGGAGGCCGAGCAGTCACAGGATGAGTACGCGGTGGACGTCACATTCTCGGCGGAACGGGTCACTCCCCGGTCAAAAATAAGTCTCAGGCTGGATTCGGACTATCGAAGGAACAATTATGATTTGGAGGATGGTCAATACACCAGTATTTCCCGATCCAGGAACCTTCGTGGATTATATGTCAAAAGCATCAACGATCATTGGTCGGCGGGAATGTACACAAACGCCAATACGTCAACTTATGCAAACAAAGAGCTATCCATAAATGTGGCACCTGCCATCGAGTACAATATTTTTCCCTATTCGGACTATACCAGGCGGGAATTCCGACTCCTTTACCGAACATTCTATAACAACGTCCGCTACGAAGAAGAGACTATTTATGACAAAACAAAAGAAAACCTCTTCTATCAAAGTCTGTCAGCGACATTCGAGCTAAAGGAGCGCTGGGGATCACTCTACTCCTCTATGGAGGGATTGCATTACTTTCACGATTTTTCCAAAAACCGGCTACAGTTTTTCTGCGATCTGGACGTGCGCCTTTTTGAAGGCTTTTCTCTCAATATGTTTGGCTACGTCTCCATGATCCGCGACCAAATATCGCTGCCGAAAAGCGGGGCCACAGAGGAAGAAATCCTGCTCCGGCGCAAGCAGATTGCTACGGATTATGAGTATTTCATATCCTTTGGATTCCGGTATACATTCGGCTCTATTTACAGTAATGTCGTTAATCCGCGGTTTGGTAGTTGACAGGGAGGTCAGGAGGGCGCTTCGATAGGAATAGGATTGTGATTCTATCAGCTAGTCAAAACTAACAATCGATTTGGTTTATGGGCTGTATTTGGCATCTATTCAGCCACCAAGTCGCAAAACCACCAAGGAACACAAACAATCTTTGTGAACCTTTGTGTCTTCGAGGTTTTGTGGCAGAAAAATGACGATACCTGAATAGTGACTATATTTGCAGTGAGCTTAATTGCTTTTGCATCGAGTCAATCGTGTTCAGTAAATTTTCTTTTGGCTCGTCCCTGGATACTTTATCTTTCAAATTTTCTAAAAATTCGTTTAACATCCTTTCCCATCGAGCTTCGCGGTAGGCCTTCGCAAATTCCGGGTCCTTCATTTGTTCCTGAAATAATTTCTCAAAATTAGTCATAAGAAACTCTTTGAAGCGACGGAATATATGTTTAATAATAAACACTATTCCATCTCAGCTCTTTCTTGAACTCTGACAACCTGGTCTCTTTATCGATAAGCAGAAATTCGATACCTGCCATCTCAGCAAAATCTTCGAGACACTCCGCTGTTACCGATTGGCTGAATCCGGTATGGTGCGCGCCGCCTGCCAAAATCCAGGCGCCCGCTGCTGTCTCCAGATTCGGCTCGGGATTCCAGACTACCCGTGCGACAGGCAATTTCGGTAATTGCTCGTCCGGGGGAACGACGTTCACTTTATTCACAATCAACCGGAACCTGTTGCCCAGGTCGATAATGGAGGCATTGAGAGCCGGGCCGCTGGGGACGTTGAAAAGCAGGCGAGCCGGATCGGCCTTGCCGCCGATCGACAGCGGATGAATCTCCAGAGAAGGCTTGCCATCGGCAATGGACGAGCACACTTCGAGCATGTGTGCGCCCAGCACTTTCATGCCGGCGGGATTGAGGTGATAGGTATAATCTTCCATAAATGAAGTGCCGCCCTTGAGTCCCGCGCCCATGACTTTCATGGCCCTGACCAGAGCCGCCGTTTTCCAGTCTCCCTCGGCGCCGAAACCATAGCCGTCATGCATCAGCCGCTGCACGGCCAGTCCCGGCAGTTGAACCAGTCCGTGCAAATCTTCGAACGTGGTGGTAAAGCCTTTGAAATTTCCGCTCTCCAGAAAAGACCTCATGCCAAGCTCGATCTTTGCGGCATTCCGCAGTGCCTCTCTCCTGGCGCCGCCGGGCTGGGCATCCTTGGCGACGGAATAAGTCTCATCATACTCGCGGATAAGCTTGTCAATATCGGCATCGCTCACCTTGTCAACAGAGGCAACCAAATCGCCCATGCCAAAACCGTTTACCGAATAGCCGAAACGGATTTGCGCCTCCACCTTATCGCCCTCGGTCACGGCCACTTCGCGCATGTTGTCGCCGAAGCGGGCTATTTTGCCTTGCTGGGCATCGTGCCAGGCGCAGGCGGCGCGCATCCACACAGCCAGCTTCTCGCGTACTTTCTCATCCTGCCAGAATCCGACAATCACTTTTCGGTTGATCCGCATGCGCGTTCCGATAAAGCCGAACTCCCGTCCGCCGTGTGCGGATTGGTTGAGGTTCATAAAGTCCATGTCGATCTGCGACCAGGGGATATCCCGGTTAAATTGCGTGTGCAGATGGACGAAAGGTTTTTGCAAAGTTTTCAAGCCGGCGATCCACATCTTGGCCGGGGAAAAGGTGTGCATCCAGGTCATAAGACCGATGCAGTTTTTCTCCACATTAGCGTCCAGGCATAATTGATAAATGGCCTCCGGCGTCGTCAACACGGGTTTGAAAACAACGTTGACCGGAATTTGCCCGGATTTCGATAATGCATCGGCTATTTGTCGGGAATGGTCAGCCACCTTTTTCAGGGTCTCGTCGCCATACAGGTGCTGGCTTCCTGTTGCGAACCATACTTCATTCTGCTTCAAGTCTTTCATTGTAATCGTCCTCTCAATGTTTTTATGCTTAAAATTCGTACTCAGGTCAAAGCAATAAAGAATACGATTCGATCACGCAAGTCATACCCGATAACAGTTATAAAAAATATCTCACGCAAAGGCGCAAAACCGCAAAGGCTACGCAAAGAAAAACATAAAACTTATTCTTCTAACCCCAAAACGATCCTATTTATGCCTTCCTTCATGACAGGTACATTAAAATTCAATAATGCGAATTCTTTGCGTCTTCGCGCCTTTGCGTGATTTTTTGAATATTCGCCTCTCAATATTGACCGCCACAAATCAATTATAACGGCATTGATTCCCGTCCCTCACTTTTGCCCGTAATAAGCATTGGGACCATGCTTGCGCTCATAGTGTTTGCGAACGAGCGCTTTTTCCAGGCGCGGCACCTGGGGATTGATCTGGCAGGTCAGGTAAGCCATTTGCGCCAGTTCTTCAAGAACAGCGCTGTTATACACGGCTTTTTCCACGGT
>METF01000145.1:1022-9001 GCA_001771235.1 Candidatus Zhuqueibacterota bacterium RBG_16_48_16 | reverse complement strand
GGCGCCCATCAGGCATCCGGTGCGGAACCGAACAGCGGCGCTGCTTATCTTTTCAGAAATAAGAATGGTCTATGGCAACAGGAAGCAAAACTTGTTGCCGCGGATGGGCAAAAGGATGACTTTTTTGGTTGGTCCGTAGCACTGAATGACAACGGCGCTGCCCTGGTAGGCGCATACAGTGCCAAAGGCCGGGTGGATAAATCCGGCGCCGCCTATCTATTTGAAAACCGGCAAAATGGCTGGGAGCAATCCGCAAAACTGGTTGCCAAAGATGGTGAGTCCCGGGACCTGTTTGCTTTTAGTCTTGATCTAAGCAAAGATTATGCGCTCATTGGCGCTTATCAACATCAGAATCGAGAGCAATTTGGCGGCGCTGCTTACTTGTTCCACTTTGATGGCTCGGCATGGGCACAGCAACTTATGCTGCAGCATTCGAAACCGGCCGATCACGATTATTTCGGTATTGATGTGTGTTTAAGCGACAGCATTGCCGCCGTTTCAGCATCACGGGATGAAAATGATGAGGATAGCGATGAAGGCGCAGTCTATCTATTTGAACATAGTCAGGACACTTGGAAGGAAATTGACAAGCTCGTACCACCGGACGGATCGTCACACGATCATTACGGACTTGCTGTGGCAATGGCCGGTCCCACTATACTCGTAGGGTCCCGACTGAATGACAATATAACAACGGACGATGGCGCTGCTTATTTTAATAATCCCGGCGATGAGACGCTCGTACAACCATTGCCGGCGATCCCACAACAATTCGCCCTGCACCAGAATTATCCGAATCCGTTCAATCCTGCCACAGCCATACAGTTTGATCTGCCGGAGCCGGCGTTTGTGACATTAAAGATTTATGATGTCCTTGGGCATCAAGTGCGAACCCTGGCGAATAAAACTTTTCAAGCGGGATTTCATACCATTGTCTGGGACGGCCATGATGACCATGGTTTGCAGAGCAGTTCGGGATTGTACCTGTATCAAATTAAAGCAGGCAGCCGTGTGGAATATGAAAAAATGATGTTGTTAAAATAAGAGAATGATATGGTCTACTACCTTATCAAGCCGCCGCAGCCTGTTCAGACAAAAGTCGGGTATCCGCAGCCATTGCTGCCGCTCTCGCATATTCTTTTTCTAATGTATTAAATAGCTCCCGGACGGATACAATCTCCTTCACCCGATAGGCATTGGCGCCGGCAAATGTGAATCCTTCTTCAAGAATTCCTTTTTGGGCATTCGTTAATGCATGGGCAATGCAATAAGGGGTAGTTCTAAAATCGCATGTCTTTAAGCATTTCCAGGGACAATTGAACGGTTTTCTGGCGCCGGCAGAGACATCCATAAGAAATTTGTTTCGAATAGCTCTTCCCGGCAGTCCCACCGGGCTTTTTATGATGATCAAATCCTCCTCCTCACAATCCAGGTATGCTTGTTTGAATGGCAACGAGGCGTCACATTCATGCGTTGCCACAAACCTGGTCGCCATTTGCACCCCTCGCGCGCCCATTCTGAAATACTTGTGAATATCGACGCCTGTGAATATGCCCCCGGCGGCGATCACAGGAATGCTTTTCTCAAAGTACCTTTCAAAGCGCTCAACGACAGCAATCACCGGCGGCAGTATTTTTTCCAGGGCGAAATCCGAATCATGAATCTGTTCCATCTTGAAGCCAAGGTGGCCGCCGGCCAGCGGTCCTTCCACCACCACAGCATCCGGAACATGGTCAAAGTTTTTTTGCCAGTATTGAAATATAATTTGCGCCGCCCTGGCAGAAGATACAATGACAGCAACCCTGGTATGCGCTTTCTTTAGTTCTTCTAATGACAGAGTCTTTGGCAGTTTTAAAGGAAGCCCTGCACCGAGAAAAACGATGTCTATTTTTTCGTCAAAAGCGATCTTTATAATATCATCATAATCCGAGATTGCCACCATAATATTCAAGCCTAGCACTCCGCTTGTCAGCTTGCGGGCGGTATGGATTTCCTTCTTTAAAGCGCGCATATTTTCTTCTCTATATCTTCGGTGTAAACCGGGCTGAAGCAGCCCAATTCCGACTGAGGATATGACCCCGATACCACCCGCATTTGCTACCGCCGAGGCGAGCCCGGACATGGAGATGCCGACACCCATTCCACCCTGGATAATGGCCTTTTCAGCTTTAAATTTATTTATTGTCAATGCCGGCATTTTTGGCGAACTCATCCCATTCTCCTTTTCTGATAGAAGCTAATTCGGAATCACGTTTTCGATCCATAGCGAACATGCCTGACAAAATCAAGACTGACTTTAGAATTTAATTTTATCCCGGGAAAGCCCGATGGTGGAAGAATTTCCGGGAAACAAATAAAATGCCAATTCCGAATAGACTGACAAGCACAATGATCCCTGCTCGTTTCAATGATCACGGTGAATATAATACATTTTGTGGGAGAATAATTGTAAAAGAAATGTAAAACCTGGGCAAGTCAGTGAAACTGAGGAAAGGGAAAGGTCTCCCCCGGGAAAATCTCTTCGCCAGATAATACAGGATTACTAATTTGCAGCATTTTTTTCAGTTTCGATCTTTTCAATTTTTGAAAGCGCTATTTGCAGACCGAATGACTTTAGCGATCTCAGAGCATGGCGAACAAAACCAGAGGTATAATAAAGACCTCACACGGATCGATCTTGTGGGTTTCCATCAAATCATCGGAAACGATAAGCGCCGTTTCCATCTCAAGCTTTTGCAAAAAAGTGCGGAACCCACGAGATATTTTTATTTGTCTCGTTTGCTGATATTTGACCTCAACCGGCAGCAAATGGCCACCATGTTCAAAAATAAAATCTATTTCATTCCCATCCGGACTGCGCCAAAATTGAACCTGGCCAAAGCCATTGAGCTGATTTTGGATAAAGCGAGTCAATTGGCCGTGAACAAAATTTTCAGCGATTTTTCCTTTTTCTTTTTCCAATTGTGCGAAAGAATAGGTGGACGCCAAATAATTTCTCAATCCGACATCATTAAAAAAAGCCTTGGGTCGTTTTTTAACAGAAGAAATCTTGTTGGTTGAGAAAACTGAAACAGGAGACCACAGGTAACCAGCTTCCAAAATATTCATAAAGTTCTTCATCGTTTGGTAATTGATCCCAATGGAATTTTGTAGATCATTATAATTTATCAAGCTTCCACTCAAGAGCGCCAGTGCCCGCATGAGCTGATCGAACTCTTTTAATTTCTCGATCCGAAGCAGGTTCACGATATCCTTTTCCACGAACGCCTGTTTAATTTCTTTCAATCTCAAGAATGCATCTTCACTGGTTTTGGCCAGCGCCGCTTGCGGGTACCCCCCTGTTAAAAGATAGCGGTGCAGTAATTTCTTTAAAGTCTCGAGAGCAAAATGGTATTGAGAATAAAAATCGTGGACAACTTTAAGTAATGGCGATGGATCTCGCACAAAATCGGACATGATCTTCCCCGCTTCGTCAACGGGAAAAGAAAACGGCGCCTCTGCAAGCTGAGTGGAGAGAAATTCTTTGAATGAAAAAGGAAAGAGAAGGTGGGTCTCGGTGCGTCCCAGCAAACTCTCACTGATTTTGTCAGCCACAGACAGAGAGGACGATCCTGTCAGAACAAAATGGATCGGCGCATCGGATTCATAAAAGATCTTGGCCAATTCGGTGATGCCCTTGACTTTTTGGAATTCATCAAAAAAAATCCATAATTTGCCTTTTGTGTGACTTTCATTTCTGAGAAAATTTGCAAATTCATTCGGATTGTTCTCGATGTAGGCAGCCATCTCCGGATCATCGAGCAAAAAATAGAAAATGTTTTGCGCAGGAATCCCCTGTTTGATAAACTCGCTGATACACTGTTTGATTAAAAATGTCTTACCGCTTTGGCGACAACCCTTTAAAACGGTAATATAAGGCGTGCTGATGGAAAGCACCACTTTTTCATAAAGCTCACGGGAAACGCCCTGGTGTTCCCACGCCGGATTCGTCCACCAGGGATTGTACAGGGATAGCAGGTTTTCGAACATATTAACTCCGATTTTATTAATTTCTTCATAATAATATTGGAAATATTATTAAGGAAAATATTATAAAAGAGGAGAAATGCAACTCATTTGTCTAAAAGCTATATACTTTTTATCAAAGACCAGATCCCCACGAGCAGCGGCTCAGCCAAACTCCAAGCCGCCAAGGATCACCAGGAATAATGAAACTATATCCGAATTGATCGAGTTCACGTCTTTGTATTTCCCCACGAGTGTCATTATCCAACAGCTCTGTATTTTAGAGATTAGTTTAAAAAGCTGAATGGTGATCGCTGAAAGCTAATCGCTCAATCGAGGAAAAAATACTTTTCTCACCACGAGGCACGATGAAGCCCAAATCATTGCTGTTGTCAATTCTTATTTTTTCATCGATCATTCCTTTTGACGTGCGCGCCAATGGAACCGTCCGGGGCTTTGTCAAAGACCAGGCAAATGGCGAAACGATGCAATACGTCAATGTGGTGATTGTCGGGACGACCCTGGGGGATGTTTCTGATGAAAACGGCTATTTCGTCATTTCGCGCATCCCGCCGGGGAGTTATTCGGTAAAAGCCATGATGATCGGCTATGAAACAGGGGAACATCAGGTGACAATTGGCTTGGGCCGGACGGTCGCCATCGATTTCCATCTCACGGAGTCGGCCCTGCAAGCAGAAGAGATTGTCAAGACCGCGGAACGGGAACGCTTTGAGCGGCAGATCGAGCTTTCATCGATCCAAATTTCACCAAGAGAGCTTAAAGCCGCCCCGGCGTTTATCGAAGCCGACCTTTTTCGCACCTTGCAGGCCCTTCCCGGCGTACACGTGCAGACGGATTTCTCCAGCGCATTATACATCCGCGGCGGCAATCCCTCGGAAAATCTCATCCTTCTCGATGATGTCAGAATTTATAATCCTTACCATCTCGGTGGCGTCTTTAGCACGTTCAACACCGATGCGATCAAAAACGTCGATTTGTCCGTGGGTGGTTTTCCTCCCCGATTTGGCAACGCGACTTCATCGGTCATTTCGATTACCAACAGGGACGGCAACAGCAAAGAATTCGCAGCCCGCGGCAGCGTCAGCTTGCTGAGCTCCAAAATTACCCTGGAAAGTCCCATTCCCCGCGGTTCGGCATTGATCTCAGCCCGCCGGACGTATTTTGATTACCTGTACAATACTTTCATCCGGCCAAACAGCAGCGACAAGAATACCAAATTCCCCTATTACTTTTACGATTTCCACGGCAAGATCAATTACAATATTGCCCAAAACAGCAAGATCACTCTTTCGGGTTTTTATGGTGACGATGTTTTGCACGTCGAGGAAAAAGGCTGGGAATACAACCCGGAGACCGGCACAAGCGTTGAAAGAACCGATGCCACAGACATCCGCTTTGGCAACAGCTCCACCACGCTCAAATGGCAGTATATTTTTAATCCGAAACTGTTTTCCGAATTCATTCTGGCTCACAGCCGCTTTCGCACATTCCTGGAAACAACCCATGACGACAAGGTGGAAGCAAAGGACGAGATATCGGATTGGACTGCCAAGAGCGATATGACCTGGTACCTGTCGGATCGCCATGAAATAAAAATCGGCCTCGACGCCCAGCGGCTGGCATTTACCATGTATTTTAAAGTGGAAAATTTTGAATGGCTGGCCTACAAAGGCGATAAATCACGATATGCGAATTTCTTTTCCTCTTATATCCAGGATGACTGGAAAGTCTCCCCTCTTTTTGACATCCAAAGCGGCATTCGATTTACCTATTATGATTTGGGAAATTATTTCCGTGCGGATCCGAGGTTCAGTCTCCGCTATCGCGCCCAGCACAACGTAAACCTGAAAGCCTCGGTAGGTGTTTACCGCCAGTATTTTTACACCTTCAATCCCGAAGATTTCGATGTTATCCGGCTGGTGGATTTATGGTTTCCCATCGATCAGCGTTATCCGCCCATTCGCGCGATCCACTATATCGCCGGTCTGGAATATTGGCTGAATGACGATTATTACTTTTCCGTGGAAAGCTATTACAAGGATTATGACGATCTGTTGGACCTCAATGAAGTCGGCCGCGAAGACGTGGAGATCGATGACTTTTTGCGCGGTTACGGCCGGTCGTCGGGAATCGAGTTTCTTCTACGCAAACAACGCGGAAAGCTGATCGGCTGGATTGGCTATACCCTGGCATTCGCCGAAAAAACCATCGAAAAACCCCGCGCATCCAATACGCTGGGAAAGAGCTTTCAAACCGAATACATGACCTACGTTGCGAATTACGATCGCCGCCATTCGCTCAAAATGGTCGTCAGTTATCAACAAAGCCCGAAATGGACGCTCAGCTCGAGCTTCACCTACGGCTCGGGCTTGCCGGAAACGCCCACACTCGGCTGGAAACAGGATTACCGGCTCGATGAGGCCGGGAATATCTATGGCGGTGATTATTATTCTAAAGTGCCGGTCAAAGCGCGCAAAAACTCCAAGCGCCTTCCACCCTATCTTCGGCTGGATATCAGCGTGCAACGGAATTTTTCATTCAAAAACTGGTCCATGCAGCCCTTCCTGCAAATTCTCAATGTCACAAATCACCAGAATATTTTTTTCTATGACTATGATCTGGAGACCTATGAGTATGATCGGTATGGCAATATTGTTTACCGCAAACCACAGAGAAAGGGTATTGCCATGTTTCCGATATTGCCGACCATCGGTGTTAATTTCGAATTCTGAGGTTGGGAAATGAGCCTTGTTCCACAACAGCCAAATCGAAATTGCATTGTTGTGCTCTTATGCCTGCATTTTCTTGTGCTGCTTTACACAGCCTGTGACCTGACCAAGCCCGAAGACTATGATCCCGACTATACCCCGGAGATTTCCGTATTCGGAATGGTCAGCCCGGATCCGCGTTTTACTTTTGTGGTTGTCGAGCGAACAATGCGAATCGGCGAGCGCGATTATTTGTTCGCGCCCGACGGCACTGAGCATCCTCTTGATACCATAATAAAAGATGCTGCTGTTAAAGTAATCTCCGCGCAGGATACCGTTCGGTTTTCCTTCCACCAGGATACCTCGGCAATGGATTACTGGTTTGGCAGCAATTATCGCCAAAAGGGACTTTACCTCGATCTCGAAAACAAGCTGGGCGTCGAGCCAGGGGTAACATATCATCTTTTAATAGAAACAGCAGACGGCCGGGTTGTAAGAGGGACGACCCGGATCCCCGGACCGGCCAGAATTCTATCTCACGCCGATTATGACACTTTGAGCTACCGCCCCGAAACCGTAATCAAATGGCAGGATGATCCGAATACCGCGGCTTTTCAAATGCATTTTTATAAAACTTGTTGGGGCCATAACTGGCAAACCGGCCGCGAGGAATGGATAGGATATAACCTGGCTTCCGATTACATGTATACAGAGCCTCATGCCGGATTAGAGCATATAAATGATTGGACGATGGATTGGCCGGGAAACACCTGTTCCGACACGGCTGCCATCAAAATAATGTCCATGGACCGGAATTATTACGATTTTATTCGCACAAACACCGGCCTGGCAGAGATCAGCGGCACCCAGCTCGAATTGCTCGATGGAGGCGTCGGCGTTTTTGGCTCGGTCAATTTTTATTCGACAAGGGTCATTATAGAATCGCCGTGACTATTAGTGGATTACGATTAGTGTCCGAACGAAAACTACTTATTTAAAAACTTGCTGTCATTGCGAGGCGTTTCCCTCGACAAGCTCAGGACAAGTTTTGCCGAAGCAATCTCCTGAAAAGTAAGGGGATTGCTTCGCTCCAACAAAGCAAATTGAACAGGAAATGACTCATTTCCTCCGCTCGCAATGACAGTCTCTTTCATTTTGCTAGTTTTCGTTCAGACAAGTAGCTGCCATTTTTTTGCTTGAATAAAATGACATTTTGTTTATTTTACCATATCCGTCTTGTTCAGC
>METF01000145.1:0-970 GCA_001771235.1 Candidatus Zhuqueibacterota bacterium RBG_16_48_16 | reverse complement strand
AAACGCAAGGCAGGATTTTTTGACCTTCAGCGGAAAGCGGACGGGATTTTTTTATAGATCGATATTTTTACAATCGCCAAACCATCTTTTTCACCTCTCATTCAAACATAATCATTTCAGGAGGAGGCAAACCATGAAATCGATTCTCACAATCGCTGTAATCGGATGCATACTGTTTTTCTCGTCTCCACTCTCCGCGTGCGAAAATTGCAGTAAAGAAGTGAAACATTCTCTTCACAAAGGTTCTTGTGCTCTTCAATTCGCTCTGACAGGTGACCTGTGGAATCTTCAGATGGAAGACTTGATGGGCTCGTTCTTTTCCGGCAAGATTCATTTGTCTGACAAGCGCGCAATCCGCCTGGGTATTCAACTTTCCGGAAAGACAGAAGACCTGGATGGTAGTAACACAAATGATGAAAGACGAACCTCTTTTGATAGGCACTCTAGTTCCGGCAGCATTAGCTTGGTATTGCAGCCTGTATGGTATCTAAGGGCAAATGATAACATCCATTTCAATGTGGGTATCGGCCCGAATGTTTCGTTCGGTAGAGCAACCTCTTCGCAGACCAACTATATTCAGAATTCGAGCGATGGGCCGGTTACTACGTCCAATTTAATAGAGGAAAAAAAGAAAAACTATTTTTTAGGAGTGGAAGGTACAGTTGGGGTGGAGCTTTTTTTGAAAAAGAATCTCAGTTTCACGACAGAGTTTCACCCATCGCTAGGTTATGGCTTCTTGAAATCAGAATATACAAATCGTTATGACTTGGCAAGTGGCAGCTACGATCAGCAGTCCGAAGAGACAAGGGAGAATCTACAATTCAACTCTAATGCAGTCAGGATTGGGCTTTCATTTTACTTTTAGATCAAAGATGAAGGAGAGTGCATGAAAGCTCGATTTGCTTTTGTTTTGGTCCTGTTTCTTTTCCTGAAGGTATGTGAGAACCAGGCACAGGAGGCTACCCGACCC
>METF01000144.1:7380-8180 GCA_001771235.1 Candidatus Zhuqueibacterota bacterium RBG_16_48_16 | reverse complement strand
ATCGATAACGATTTCAGCCATACTCCGACAAAGTCCCTGGACGGCATGCGGGTGACGGCGGCGCACGAGTTTTTTCATGCGGTCCAATTGGGATACAGGGATTATGCGCAATTACAATGGATCGATCCTCTCTTTCTGTATGAATCCTCATCGAGCTGGATCGAGGATGTTGTTTTTGATGACATCAACGATTATTACTATTACCTGCCTTCTTTTTTCCAAGTGCCGGACCAACAGTTTCACAGCAGTTTCGGCAGTCACAGTAACGCCCTTTGTCTTTTTCAGCACATGATTGCCAAAAAGTATGGAGAAAGTATTTTAAGAAAAATATGGGAGAATTATCAATTCGACCAGGTGTTCGACGCTCTTGATCTGGCATTTGTCGAAAAGGGAAGCAGTTTTCAAAACGAGCTGGTGCAGTTTTCTATCTGGAATATTTTTACCGGCAGTCGGGCCGATACGGTTCGTTTTTATCCGGAAGGAGCACATTATCCCGAAATAAGCCCGGAGAAAATTTTTGAATTTGATGAACAAACATCCTTTGACGGGTCGCTTGCCGCGCTTGCATCCAGGCCTTATCTGCTCGTTCCCCAGGTAACGTGTGATCTCTCGCTGCAGCCGCAATTCGAGGAGCCATTTCATTGGCTCTACGCTATTGTGTATTTTCCATTTCAGGGCGAGCCGCAATATTTTATTACCGGTGGAGATAAGAACAAATCTATCGAACAGATTCGGGCCTTCTCGGAAATATGGGTCATACCAACGAACGTCGAGGTCCCTGAAATCAATCATTCGACAAG
>METF01000144.1:5197-7244 GCA_001771235.1 Candidatus Zhuqueibacterota bacterium RBG_16_48_16 | reverse complement strand
CATCTGCTGGTTTTCTCGGAAAACGGCATTCAAATTAAAGACATTAGCCGTGGCCAACTGCCTGATGGATATAATGAAGCTTCCTGGGATGGCCGAAACGAACATGGAGAGATGGTGCCGTCCGGGATTTATCTGGTATATATAAAAGCAGATAAACTCATCGGCCCCGGGAAAATAGCCGTCATTCGCTGACAAATATCGTTGAACAGATATTGTTGCCTGGCTGTCATAGCTCGATCAGGTGTGTGTTCAAATACTGAACAAAAACGCTTGACAAAGGCACTTTTTATTAATATCTTTTTCCATCGTTTCAGGAAAAACCAAGTTATAAAGGCCAATAATTCCAGGTTGTTTTTTATTCCGGTGACACAGTTTGTCATTCAAAGTATCCTGGTTTAAGCGTTTTTCATCAGGGAGCATAAAAAGAGCTTGATGAAGGCTTTTCTGGTTATTGGAATTCTAAACAGGCGGGGGCATTGGTGGAATTCCCTCCCTTACCGGTAACGAATCTTCTCCTACTTTCAGACACTTTCCAACGAAGAAGCCGTCGTCGTCGAATCAATTGGCGGCTTGTATTGAAATACTCGAACATGCCTTCGACCGCGCAAAGCAGGGCTCGATATGATCTTTACCATGCAGGAAGTGAAAAATGCTACTTTTGGAGACTATGTTTTGAGTCAATACAGAATTGAAATTGGGAGGCAATAAAAATTTAAGGATTATTCGATAATGTGACATGAATCCCACTCCTTTTGAGTGATTTCATGTAAATAGCAGAAAACAAGTTTATAAGATTTATAAAATTAAACTACGCGGTTCGCAGCATGTATGTAAGGCTTCGAAGAGACCCAGAGGGTGAATGGATATGGTTGCCCTTGGCATAAAACTTGCGCTAAGACTCGCAAATTTTCACGATTAACGAATTGGGTCTGTTCAATGGAAGAATACTATTATTTTCCATCCCTGGATCTTTTGATAAAAGCAACGTATTCAAAAGAAGCAAATTCTTTGAGGTACACCTCACACCGGGGAATCACCCAGGATGAGCGGCAGACGGTCGAGCGTTACGTGCTGACCGAAATCGGCCCGCAAACCGATTACTATAGCAGGTCGCCTTCTATCCTGCTGTACGTTGGCGTCGATAGCTCACTGGAAAAGGAATTAAAGTTTTATCGCTTGCAGGGGCCAATAAAAGAGATATTAAAAAAGCATACATTTATCGACGAAAAAGTCAGCCATGTGATTAATGAATCGTTGAGCACTTATTATTTTGAAAAGCTTGGAGATGAGCTTTTGGTTTTGCGAAAAGCAATTGCAGAGAATGATGAGGAGGCGGAAATTCAAAAAATATTGACCAGGGTAAACACCCTGTTGTCTGCATATAACCAACGATCCGGCAAAAGCATTGCCCTGGATACTGTTTTACCAAAAGAAGTAAAAACCCGGCTCGTATATAAAAGTGAAAAATAATCGAACAGCTTGGCAGTCTATGAGGAAAACAATCATGCAACGGCTGAAGAAAATATTCAAGGCGAAATCCACAAGGTCAATTTACATAATCTGGGGAGATGGCCCAATGAGATTCATACATTTATCACTCTCGGCATTGCTTGTTTTGGCGATGCTTTATAGCACTGCTTTTTCTCAAGCAGAAGAATCACCATCGAATCTTGCGCTTGGATTGAATTTAGGTCTGCAAAAGCCATACTGCGATGTGCTGCATACCGGCGTCGGACTCGCCGGGGAAGGAATGGCAAAATTAGTGGTGACCAACAGGTTTCATTTGTCTCTTGCCCTGGGTTTTGGTATGCTGAACGACGGCTTTAGCAAGAATACTTTCACCACCAGCCTGATCACAGGCGATCTGAAAGCAAACATTTTTCTGGTCGAGCCGGATGTCATCAATCCTTATCTCACTCTCGGACTCGGGGGATTCGGCTTCAAGTACAAGCAAACGAATAAAGCGAATGCGATAGGAAGCCCTGCGTTGGAAGGGGAATGGCATGGCGACGGAGCGATTATCTTTGGCGGCGGACTTGAAATCATG
>METF01000144.1:0-5186 GCA_001771235.1 Candidatus Zhuqueibacterota bacterium RBG_16_48_16 | reverse complement strand
GATGGCCATAAATGCGTTTGCCGATTACCGCCACACAACCGGCGATGACCTTGACGGAGCAACAAGAGGCAAGAGCAAGGATGGATACCTGAACGGCCGGGCCGGTTTTACTTATTACTTTGGCGGCCGCAAGGTGGAAAAATCGGCCCAGGAAGATTTGCTCGCACTCGATCAGGCAGAGCTTGGAGAATCTTTGGGAGGTGATGACAAGCTTTCGATGTTCGAGGCGAAACTGGACAAGCTCGATGCTGATGAAACGGACATGAGCATGGAACAATATGTCCGTCTAAAATCAAGAATTGACGAGCTGAGCAGCCTTATTGAGAACAAAGAAAAAGAACTGGATGAATTGAGGACTTCACTCGATTTCAAGGACCAGCGGATATCAGACCTGGAATCGGAGCTTGGTCGCATCTCATCATCAGGCTATGCGGCCGGTTCGGGCAGCTTTTCAATGACTTATGAGAGCGCATTGAGAGGCTATTATGCGCGCGATTACCAGGGAGCCATCGCTGTTCTTAATGATTTGAAAAACCGGTATCCGACTCATAAATTGGCAAGCAACTGCCAGTATTGGATTGGCGAGAGTTATTTTGGGATGGGAGATTACATTCGAGCAGCCGAGGCGTTTCAAGCCGTCTTTAACTATGCGACATCCTATAAAAAAGACGATGCCACTCTTATGCTGGGCAGGTGTTATTACAATCTTCGCGATATAAGCAGGGCGCGAAGCTACTTCCAGGGATTGCTTAGTGAATATCCCGACAGCGAATACCTCGAAAAAGCCAGGCAATGGCTGAACAGGGCGGGATAGCTGAGTTGTTATCGATTTTTGTGCAATAAAAGCCGCTTCACATAAGCGGTTTTTTTGTTATATATCCTTTGATACTTCACTCATGCTTTTCGTACTGCTTTATGAATTCTTTAATTTTGTCAAGGTGTTGAAGAATGAGTTTCGCTTTTGTCAATCCGAAAGAAAATGGGTAGCGATCCCCAGGATTTAGAGTGATGACCGGGTTGCCTTTGTATTCGCCGATGAGCGGCTCCTGCACATTATTGACATCTTCTTCCATAACCTCTCTCCTCATTTCGTTTTGAATTCGTATACCCCGTCCCATTCGACGGGAGGTGGATTTTCGATATTATTCAGGCAACGGATGGTATAAATTTTCGAAGGCCCATCCTGCGGGAAGTACCGCAAAACCCGCCGGAAGATTTTTAATGCGTCCGCCCATCTTCTTTCCCGAAAAGCGGTCAGCCCCTCGTAAAAGACATCGATGAGATAGTCCTGTTCCATTTGCGGGATTTTATCCATGCCGAAAAGCTCATAAATACGAAGAGGCTTGGTTTTGCCCATCACCCGCACGTAATCCAATTCTCTCACTTTTGCCTGCCTCTTGACCAGATCGTAGGTGCTCTCGCTGAGAATTATGGTCGTCTGGTATTCTTTGTTGGCGCTCTCCAGGCGGGCGCCGATATTGACCTGGTCGCCGATGACCGTATAATCGAACAACTGGGCTGAACCCAGATTGCCGACAATGACTTTGCCGGTGTTAATACCGATGCCGACATCGAAAATGCTGTTCTTGTCGCCCCGCCATTTTTTTTGCATGTCTTTTAACTTCATTTGCATTTCCAAAGCCGTTTGGCATGCGCGTTCGGCGTGGTCTTCAAAATAATACGGAGCGCCAAACAGGGCCATGATTTCGTCACCGACAAATTTGTCAAGAGTACCATTGTATTTAAAGATGACATCGACCATCCCGGTCAAATATTCCGATAGCCTGTGAACGACAAACTCTGGCTCATGAGTTTCCGAAAAAGAGGTGAACTTGCGAATGTCGGAAAATAGAATCGTCAACGTCCGCCGCTCACCGCCGTATAATGGCATTTCGCCGGTGCTTAACATTTTTTCAACAACCGCCGGGGAAACGTACTGTTGAAAGGTTTTTCGAATACGATTTTTTTCTCTCTGCTCCAATACAATCTGGTAGACATTGGTTATGACAAAAGAAAGCAGGATTCCGGAAACCGGGATCGGCGTAAAGGTGACCAGGTGAAGATGCGAAAAAAGCAGATAAATGACCCACGCCACCAGCACGATTTGCAGAGCTGCGATCACCATAGCTTTGACCGGCTTTAAGATCAACGTGATGGCCGAGGCAAAACCCGCCATAAACAGCGTGAGCAGCAACTGAATAAACGGATCGATCGGCTTTAAAAAGTCGTCGTTCATAAGAGTGCTGAGCGCATTGGCGTGCATTTCCACGCCGGGCATCTTTTGCTTCAGCCCCTGGTAATTATAAAACGGCGTGAATTTGTTATCCTGCAGCTCTTCGGACGTGGCGCCGACAAAGGCTATTTTATTTTTAAAGGTTCCCCACTCTTTATGGCTTTCAAAGACATCCGTGTCCTCATCCCCTTTTAGAGTGAATGTGGAATCGTCCAGAATACTCGCCAACGAATAGGTGTTGAATGTTTTCGCCGGCCCGCGAAAGTTGATATACATGGTGTTTTGATTGACTTTTGGGATGATGTGGCTGCCGATGCGGAATGTTTTTAATGCCTGATCATAAGTCGTCGGCAGGCTCTGGTTTTCCAATCTGGCCAATGCGTGCAGTGCAAGAGGGTAGTATGGCCGGTCTTGCACGAGGTGGAACAAAAGGTAGCGCCGAATAAAGCCGTCGTCATCTTCGATCACATTGACGATGCCCCATTTCGCCATGCTGCGCAACAAAGGGGCGATGGGAGGGAGCGCATAGCTGTTTCTGGTGTTATGCCTGCCCAGCTCGTCCACAATTTTTCCCGCCAAAACGACGTTCCTGGCATCCGTCACGGATCGGGCCAGCCGGATATCGAATTCCGGATTCGCCGTGTTCTCCTCGGTGAATTCGACATCAAAGACGATCAACCGCACACCCGCATCGACGAGGTTATCGATCATCTTGGCATAGAAACCGGCTGGATACGGATATTTGCTCGGCAGGCTCGTCGCCGATTGGTCGTCGAGGGCGATGATAATAATGGAGGTATCCGCAGGCGTGATGGGGCCGCGGAAATTAAACAAGGTGTTCATCGACTTGTATTGCAGGTCGCCGATGACCGGAATGATCGACAGGATATAGGCAATGATTACGGTGCAAAGAGTGATAACGCTCCCCATGGCCGGTCTGGAATGTATTATTTTGCGTAATTTCATAGACTCATTGAAAATCCTGTCATCCTGTCGTTTTTACCTTGCCTTACGCACCCTGTGGTCCTTTACAATTGAGGTTACCATTTCTCCGGGCTAAAAGAATCTTTCATATCTTAATCTAAAAATGCGATCGGTGTAGGATTTCTGCGATTGATCGGCCACGATGCCCCGGTTATTCAACGTCAGGATATTGGCATCCAGGGTGATGAAATGGCGGGGGCCGAAATAGTAGTGCGCCCCAAGCCGGAAATGGTTCCGGCTATAATCGATGATATCACCGGAGACGGATGTTCCGCTGGCGCCGGTAAAACGCAATTCGGCAAAGGTCGTTAATTTCTGATCGAGCAACTGGTACTCGCCCCCGAATCCCAGCATGTTAAACCTGAAATCCGATTGGCCGGCCGCCATGGAATTTTTGTTCGTCGAATAGCTGACGGTTGTGGTCAGGGGCACATTGTAGCGCGTTCTCACGTTAATCAACAGGATGTTCGAGCTGAACTCGTTCTCGGCCCGGCCAAAGTTGTCATTTCTGCTGGCGGCGACGATGCTGAAATTCACCGTTTGATTCTGCTCAAAGGCCAAAAAATCATACCCCAGGTTGAACGACAAATCCCTGTTGAGCTGATCCTGGCGCAAGTCCTGGATGATACTGTCCGTACCGGAAGATATAGTCCCAGGGGTGGATTCATAAGTATCGATTCCGTTATCTCTGCTGTGATTTCGCAAGCTGATGCTTACATTGGGATAGCCCTGGCCGGGGTAATAGGAGATGGCATAGTTGAAGGTTTTGAGACCCAATTTTGGGTTATCCGTTTTTTGGGAAAAATTATCGGTGTAATCTTCATAGCCAAAAGTGACATATAACTTGTTCTTGAAAAAACGCACCCGGTCGGAAAAATAAAATCCCTCGATATCCTTGCGAATCCAGCTATTTGCCAGCGACAAGTATTCCGAGCCGATGGATTTGAATCCGAAGCGAAAATTATTTTTATAATAATTCAAACGCAGGTTTACGTTATAGGCAAATGACGTCAGGTCGGTCGGGTTCAGCGGGGTGGTGCTGTCGTTGATGATGAGCCATTGGTCGTAATCGGCCGGGTTGACCGGAATACTGACGTCCCCGCCAACGACTTTCTCAATGTCCTCCTTCGAGATAGCCCCGTTTGAAGTATTGTTGGTTAAAAAACTCATGGCCGCCGCGGCGGTGATCACCAGTCGGTTTCTGTCAAAAGCCATTTTCACATCAGGGCCAAATACCAGGTTGTCTTTTGGCATGGTTCCGTATTTGATCGAGGAGGTATCGTCCCGCGATTTGACCAGACTGAAGCCAAACTGGAAATTCCGACCCCTGCCGAAACTGGGCCGGATGGCCAGGAGATTCTGTTGATAAGTGCCGTACCGCGTTATCGAGGTGACGGTCGAATCTTGTCCGCTTGTGGGATCGGTAACTGTCGACGTCGTGTATTGCCCTTCTATCCCCCGGTAGGTCTGGCCATAAACGACGTCCAGGTTAAAAGCACCCAGATGAAGGAAACCTGAAATACCGCGAACGCGTTTTCCCCACAAAATGAGATCGTTGTAATACGGATTGACGTCACCGGCCTTGATGCCGATGTAATCGGTTTGCAGCGAGAGGTAATATCGATGCCTGGGCTGGGCATCCTTTTCTTCGAGCGATGTGAGGAAGAGCCTGCCGTCATAGCGCAGGGCGCCGTAATTGCCGTCAAACTCCGTGCCGGCCATGGAAAAGGATTGATCGTTTCCCAGGATATTTTCCTGCCTGACATCGGCAAACAGATGAGCATGAAACTGCTGCGATACCTCTTGTTGTCCGTCCTGGCCCAAAACGCTGAAGTTCACCACCAGCGGCTGAATATCTTTTCCCAATTTATTACGCACGGCCAGCTTGATCCAGTGCCTGCCGGGTTTTAGATTTTTAGGCTCATAAGAAATGAGATAGGATGAAATTTGTGCGCGCGAAGTCACTTCA
>METF01000143.1:5683-12658 GCA_001771235.1 Candidatus Zhuqueibacterota bacterium RBG_16_48_16 | reverse complement strand
AGGCTTCTAATCATGGAGATAATAACAATTAATCAGGATAGTTGTTGGAGGGCTTATGGGCTATACATCTACGATATTTGGATCTGAATTGACTCTACACGAAAATGAAATACTGGACCAGGCTTATAGAATAAAATTCCATAACGTCGCAATCGTTTCCGATCATTATGACAGGAAAAAGCAACCGCCTAGTTCAGATTTGGAGAGACTTTCATTTTTTGACGGCACACTGTTAGCCTTCATTAGCCCCGATCAAGTGGATATCAAAGAATATCCTCAGGCCGGTACTATTAAAGGTTCTGTAGATAAATTTGAGTATGTGAATCAATTTTACGTTGGCCATGGAGATATTTTTTGTATCTATTTCCTGATATTGCCAACAGAGTACTTTCCGAAGAAATTCATTGTACCGAACGAGCCACACTTTGCAGCTCGTGTAGGAGAACAAATTCGGATTACTTGGTGGTTTAAAGAGAAATTTGAAGTAAAGATCGAGATAGAGAAAAACCCCAAGAAGTATCTCAAATTCGATTTTATTGATAGCCCTACCTTTTCCGAAAAACATCCAGGGGCGCTCGCATCGTATCGTGAAGTACAGAATCTAACCGCCAAAGTCTTAGGTGAAATTGCTCGTCCTTAAAATGATTGATGCTTATCTTTTGAGTTGCATTCCAATAGCCAGTTATCGGAAAGGCAATAGTCAGCCCAACGACCGCTTGCACTTGACCGCCTTCGGCGTGGGCATGCGCGTGCTCTGAGGCAGCCGTCGCTCTGGTTTTTGGATAATGCCTTGCCGAGTTGGCAGCAAGTGAGATGCAGCGTTGCAGGATCATTATTTTTTTATTTCAACGCCGCCACCGCCTCTCTCACCGACATCAGCAGCGGCTCTACGGAAATCGGACTGCCAACCGCCTGTTGCATCCACACATCAGGGGTGAGCCGGCCGAGCTTGCACATCCGCTCCATTTCCGCGCCGAGATTTTTATCCTTTAAATATTTTTCGATCTGAAACATGATGATATGGCCGAGGGAATAGTCCGGCAAATACAGGCCAAATGCGATCATGTGCGAATAGACGCCCAGCAGGATTTCATCGCGAAGGCCAAGCAGCGGGGCGTAATAGGTGTTCCACACCTTTTTCGATATATCAATAACGGCGCTTTTCAGCTCTGCCGGAGTAGCCTGCGGATGATCGTACATCCACTGCCAGACATCCATATCCACCAGACCTACGGCGGCAATTTCGCAGGTCATCCAATAATTGTTCAAAGCGTCGAGATGTTCATCATCGACATCCGGCTTGCCCAGTCCCAGCAGCTCCAAATCGCGCGATTGAAAGACAAATGCAAAAGCCTCGGTAAAGGCGTTGTTCGGCACACCGTACAACGAGACGTAATCCATTCCATTCAGCGAAAACACCTGCTCGACGTTGTGGCCAAACTCGTGCACGGCGATGTTGTAGCCCTTGTAGTTTATCCCGCCTTCGGGAATGCGCGTACGCAGATGAGCCTTGTCTTCTCTCCGCTGGGCACCCATAGCATGGCCGGTGCCTCGGGATGGATCGACCACGATTTTGTTTGCCAGGAAATCCGCTTTCTCCGCCGAAAAACCGAGCCGCATCAAAATATCCGGCAGGCCGCTTTGGAACGAAGCCACGCTCGGATACTTTTGGCCGACGATCTGGTCCAGCGCCGCTTCATCGACATCCGCTCTTTTCTGAAAGCCGTTGTACCAGATGTCAAAGGGCTGCAAGCGGCGCCCCTGTCTTTTTTCTATGAGTTTTGCTACATCTTTGGCCACCGGGTCCGTAAGCAGCCGCACCAGCATTTCCCGAAAAGTCGTTTCCGGGATTTCCCGGTCCCGCTCAAAGCGCCGTTTCATCAGCGTCGGCAGATGAGGATAATAAGGATCGGACGATCTTTCAGCATGAAATACGTTCAGCAGATAGAGGTAACGGCTGTCCGGCTCAGGCGAAGCATCGACCTCCTTGCCGTCCTGAAAAACCTTGTCCTCAAAAGGGCTCCAGTCGACCCGGTCGTTATTGATGACCACTTTGGGGATGTCCTGGGCGATGATGCTCTCCATGACTTTTTGGATCATTTTTTGGCGAGGCAGTCCGTCGGCGTTGCCATATTGTGCTTTGAGCTCGTCGCGCAAACCCCAATGGGTGATCAGTTTCAATCCATCCGGAAACAGCCGCTGACCATCCCGATCCAGCAGGTGATGCATAAAAATATTATATTCGGCGATATAGTTGTCCGCCTGTACGTAGGCTTTGTTGATATTTTGCCGAATCTCCGCCGGCACCCTGGAATCGAATTCCTGCACCAGGCGAGTCTCGCCCCATTGTTCTCTTGACCAGTTTGCGCCGTTTTTCAAACAATCGTCGAGCGAATGCAACGGAAAATTCAACAAAACCACCAGGGCGATTTTGGTTCTAAACATATCATCGACGATGTGGGCAAAGGGATCGTATTCGGCAAAAAGATAATCCACCGGATACACCGGCCCCACTTCCAGTTGCGTCGGTTGCTGCAGAAATCGCTGCACTTCAAGCGCGTGGCCAAAAACCTGTTCGAGATTTTGATCCAGGCGCAGAAATGTCGCATTGAGCAGCGCGGCATCGGCGATGTAATATTCCAGGCAAAAGCTTTTGAACGCCCGGTCATCCCCGTCTTCGCTGCGCCACAAAGCGGCAACCTGCGCCACCTGGTTTTTGATTCTCGCCGCATCCGAGTTCGGGTATTTTTCTCCAAGCTCCTTTTCTGCCTGTAAGATAACCTGCTGATCCACCTCACCTCCACTGGCTAACTGAGCGATAACGAAACTAACGATAAAAAACAAAGTACTTTTATGAATATTCATAATTCCTCCGGCTATTTTAAGTTCTAGTCCACCTGTTCAAAAAGAGATAAAAAGGCAGGTTTAAAAAAAGGGCTACCTCGAAAGGCAGCCCTTTAACCCGGTGCTCAAGAAACTCATAATTTCATGGCTTGAAATTCTTCATAGAGTCGTTGTATGGCAGGAACGTAATGCTGGGTTTCCCTGGCCAGGATGCCGTGAGCCTTACCGCTGCCAATCCATAACGCCGCTCTTTTTTCCCCGCCGTTATAGGCCGCCAGGCCGCCGTCGACGTCATAAAGCTCGATCAGCGAAGAGAGATACCTGGAGCCGATCCGGATGTTATAAATCGGATTAAAAAGTATTTCCTCGGGAGAACTCCAGTTCAGCCCTTCGTAAGCCGCAACAAACAACCCCGTGTTTGGCATGACTTGCATCAGGCCCATGGCTCCGGCCGGCGAAACAACCTCAGGATTCCATGTGCCGGCGCTTTCATGGGTAATGGTCGCGCAGATCAAATCCACATTGAGATTATCGTATTTCATGCTCATCTGGTAAATCTCTTCTGCGATCTCGTACTTTTGATGCATGGGCATCCCAGGATTGAAATCATTTATGATCGAAATGATTTTTTGGATGTTGTATTGCCGGATTGTGTCGAGATGGATCGCCGAATTCAAGCTGTAAATCGATTCTTCAAGCTGCCCGATTTTCTTTTGATTTTCTTTTTCAAGAACGAATTTGATCCCCGCACCGATGGAAAACAAAACCGCCGCCACAGCCACAATCATCACGCCCGTCTTACCATAGGATAGGATCTTTCTGTTCGCATTCATCTCATACTCCCATTTTCCTCGATGGTTACACCCACAAAAAATAGGGCAATGATAAAGAACTTGTCACAATTTGTCAAAGATTTTTGCGCCGCATCCGTTGCTGATCACAATCCTCATCCGCACCTCAATAATAGGTAAAATTTTGCCACCATTATACTCTCAAACAAACATCTTGCTTGTTAGTTTTTATTTCGATATTTTAACCTCCAATTTTATCAGACGATAACATCAGCCTATGTTTTACTTATGCAGCGTTATATTTGTGATATACTCGTGTTTTTTTGTCTATTTATGTACCGGCATTCATAAAAATTCGCATAAAGTTAAAACACAATCGCGCCAGCCCGAAACTTCCGTCTCGATTGTCCTGGCTGTCAAAGATGAAGAGCAGGCGATTGTACGCTGCCTCCGTTGTCTGCTCGATCAAAACTATCCGAAAGAGCTGTTGGAAATTATTGTGGTCGATGACGGTTCCAGGGACGCCACCTTCTCCATCATCAAAAAAATAGCCGAACAAACCGATATTCTTTTCCCTTTAAAAAACGACTCCCATCCATTTTCAAGCACGAAAAAAAGCGCCCTTGCCAGCGGCATCCGCCAGGCAAAAGGCACGCTCATTTTGCTGACAGACGGGGATTGTTTTCCGCCAACAACATGGGTAAAATCGATCGTTTCACTCTATCAAGAGCAGACGGCGCTGGTCGCCGGATTCTCGCCGCAAGGCTCACAAACCTCAAAATTGTGGGATCGTTTCCTGTTCATCGACAGCCTTGCTGCTGCCTTTGTCGCCGCCGGGACAATCGGACATCATCATGGCGTGACCTGCACGGGAAGAAACCTCTCTTATAACAAAACCATCTTTGCCTCGACCGGGGGATTTGGCGCATTGCCCGATTCACTATCGGGAGACGACGATTTCGTCCTGCAGCACATCAGCCGGCAAAAAAGATGGCAGACCGTCTATGCCTTTTCTCCGGAGTCATGTATTCCCGCAAAGGGTCCAGAGAATTTTCCCCGGTTCATAAAACAAAAACAGCGACATTTGTCGGCCGGCCGGCACTTTACTCCACGGCAACAGCTAGCCTTCGGCGGCTATCATCTGTTCAATTATTTCCTGTGGATTGTTGGCCTCGGTGGTATTGCCTTTGACGTAAGATACCTGTTTTTGTTACCGGCCAAATTGGCGATAGACTGGTTTTCGCTCTATTATTTCGCAACCAGGCTCGGCACTCAAATCCGGTTTTTTCCATTTCTCTTTTGGCAGGTGCTCTTTCCCGTTTACAATATCATTTCCGCGCCGGTCGCTTTTTTCGGACAAATCCGCTGGAGGACGCCGCGTGATGAAACCCTCCACGACAGAGTGACCGGGCGGCTATGAATTTTTTTCAGCGTTTTAATCCCAACCACAATCATTACCGGAAATACGCAGAGGCGGCGCTCGCCAGGGGCAACCTGGTCGTCCATGTTCTGAGCAGCGTGCTTGATCTGAAAAAAGCCAGGATCGTAGACATCGGCTGCGGCGCGGGAGGAGCATCCGTGGCGTTGGCAAAAGCCGGCGCCGATGTGCTCGCCGTCGATCCGGACGGCCAGCGAATGGAAGCTGCAAAAGAGCTGGCAAGGCTTAATGGCGTCGGGCTTTGTTGTCTGCCTATCGAAGGAGAAAAGCTCGATGACCTGGATGAAAAATATGACGCCGTTTTATTATTGGACGTGCTCGAGCATGTCGCCAATCCCGAACAAGTGCTGCGTAACGCAAAAAGGCTGCTTCGCCCAGGAGGATGGCTCTATCTGTCCACCCCGAACCGCTGGTCGCCGTTGAATCTCTTGAGCGACCCACATTACAGCCTGCCTCTTGTAGCGCTGCTAAAACGGCGGACGGTCAGGAAAATCGTAGCCGACATCCTCGGATGGCATTCGAAGCAAAAAAAGGATTTTGCCCAACTTTTTGCCGTGCATTTTTTGCATTCCCTTTTTAGGAAATACGGTTTTGACTGGCAGTTCGTAAATCGCCAGGCTGCTACTTTTGCCCTGGAAAATCCTCATTGCCTATGGACAAAAAGCTGGCATTTATTTATCTTAAACCTGGCCAAAAAATATCGCGCCGACAAGATGTTACTCAGCGTTGTCAACGACGCGCCCGGTGTGTTTAACAAGTGGCTGAATCCTACGTGGTACATTCTTGCAAGGCGAAACCAAAGCTGATGTTGACGAAAACCAACGACAAACCCGAACCGGCGGCGAAATCCATTCTGCGAAAAAAGTCTACATTCACCTTTCTGAAAATCGCTGTTGCCCTGCTCGTGCTTTTAGTGCTGGTGCGAAAGATCAGTCTGCGCGAAATAGAGCTTGCATTCGCAACGGCAAACCGGATGTACCTCATCGCCGCGGCATTGGCCCTGGCGGCGAATCTGTATCTCCAGTTCAAAAAATGGCAACTGTTGGTCAGGCTGGAGAAAAAGAGTGCAACAAATAGCGAGATTTTTATATCTTTGATGTCCGGCTATACGCTGGGCTTCATAACGCCGGGAAGGATCGGCGAATTCGGCCGCGGAATTTTTATCAGCCAGACACGGATGGCGCGACTGTTGGGATTGACTGTCATAGACAAGCTGTGTTCATTGATCATGATCTACATTTTTGGCGTATTGGGCTTTGCTTATTTTCTCAAACAACAGGTGCACTTTTTATTTTACCTGCCGGTCTTTATCACCGGATTGCTCATTTCGGCGGCGTTGCTGCTGCTATTCTTGAAGGTGGACAGATTCCGCATCGTGTTCCACCGACTGATCAAAAGATGGAAACGCTATGAGAAAATAGACGAGCTGTTTATCAGCCTGGAAAATATTTCGGCGAACAAAAAAGCCCGACTGCTTTTTTGGGCTTTTTGCCAGACCCTGACCTATATCGGCCAGTTTTATCTTTTGCTGAAAGCTTTTACACCGCAGGCTGGCTGGCTCAGCTTGTTGGCCATTGCCTCGACCCTTTTTGCCAAAACGCTCCTGCCAATCTCTTTCGGCGACCTGGGCATACGCGAGAGCGCCGCCGTGTTCTTTTTTGGCAAACTGGGCATTCCGGCCGGAGCGGCGTTCAACGCTTCGTTTACGCTCTTTATAATTAATATCCTTTTCCCCAGTATGATCGGACTGGTTTTTATCCTGCGAAACCGGCTGTTGGTAACCAGCAAAAATCACAACAATGCTCAAAGATGATGATCGCCCTCATTCTCCTGACGCTTACTTTAATTTATGCTCTTTTTATTGCCCTGATGTACCTGGGACTGGCTCGGCTGAAACCGGTA
>METF01000143.1:0-5620 GCA_001771235.1 Candidatus Zhuqueibacterota bacterium RBG_16_48_16 | reverse complement strand
CTGCCGCATCTCCTCGATTCCCTGGCCTGTCAATCGTATCCACGGGAGCTTTATGAAGTGGTCGTCATAAACGATCATTCAACGGATGGGACCCGACGAGTGGCTGCCGGTTATGCTTCGAATCATCAAAACATCCGCGTGTTCGATCTCCACGATCTGGCGAAAAACAGCTCGCCCAAAAAGCTGGCCATTGCCCAGGGCATCACCCGGAGCAAGGGCGAGATCATCCTCACCACGGACGCCGATTGCCTGGTTCCGCAGCGGTGGATCGAGATCCTGGTCGGCCACTTTGGTGAAAATACCGGCGCGGTGATGTCCTGGCTGCAAATCAAGTCACGTGCCTCGCTGCTGAACCGGATCGACGCCATGGACTCTTTTGCCCTGGTGCTCATCGGCGCCGGGGCTGTGGGACTCGGCCTGCCGTTCGTCGCCAACGCCGCCAACTTTGGCTATCGCAAAAAAGTATTCGAAGAGGTGAACGGCTTCCAGGGCATAGAGCAGTTTGTCTCCGGAGACGACGATCTTTTTCTTTTGAAAATGAGGCGGAAAACCAACTGGCAGGTCGCCTTTGCCAACGACCCGGCTGCCTGCGTCTGGACGCGGCCGGCATCTGGCTGGAAACATTTCTTCTCCCAGCGCATCCGCTGGGCCTCGAAAGGCACGATCTATCCCTTGCTCTTACAAACGCTGGAGCTCACCATTTATGGCTACTATGCCGTGCTTGTGCTCATGCCGCTGCTGGCTTTGGTGAAGCCATCTCTTTTTTTCTTTTTCATCACATCCTTCACCGTAAAAGTGCTGTTGGACGGACATTTATTGAGAAGCGGCCACAAGCAGTTGGGGAGAAAGTGGAATTATCTCGACTTTCTCATCGGCGAGGGATTTAATATGGCCTACATTCTTTTTGTCGGTATCGCCGGCATGTTCGGTAAATTTCAATGGAAGGATCGAACGTATTACCGCGGCAAGGTCATGTCGAGAGAGACAGAGGCGGAGGTAGAAAAAAGTTCAATGTGAGCGGGTTGTAGCCAATTACAGGGTAATCCGGCTGTTCTTTTAACACCCTCTCAAGAAACAGGATCAAAACGAAGTGGCTTGAGTTACACTCACTCAAGACACTCCAGGCACTCAAGTCACTCTATTAGAACATTCTTAATGATTTTGACTTTTTTAAAGGCTGGGTAATTTGACTATCCGTGATCGGTTTCAAAGACTTATGCGATCAACCCTGTTTATATGGATAACGGCTGTGCTTCCCGTGCTTGTCGGCGCTTCGGCCTTCGGCCAGTCGGTGAATGTGCCGCTCGATTACTGGGGCTACGAATTCCTCGACCGGCTGGAGGCAAAAGGGATTTTCTCCTCGCTCGATCTGCGGGCTAAGCCGGTGTCGCGGCAGACTGTCGCCGATATAATCGCAGAGATCGATGTTAAAGCTCGAAAATTCCCGGACCTATTGACGCCCGCCGAACGGGCGCTGTTCGATCAGCTCAAAGGCGATTTTATCGAAGAGCTGCGAAACAGAGAGGGCATGATATTTCCCGCAAAGACGGAAAACCATCTGGCAACGTGGAACACCACGGCGAGCCGCACCCACGTCGATGTTTATGGCCGCCAAACCGTCCGCTCGAACCGCGGCCGGCAATTCGGCTCCCGGCAACTGCTTTCCGAGACCGTCGCCGGCGGCATTCTTCGCGCTCAATTGCAAGGAAAAATCGGCTTTTACCTGGATGCGCGGAACAGGACTATCCGTGACGGGAACGACCGCGGGCAGCTCACTTCGTCGTCGGGATTGTTCCATTTCTTACCCTCGGAGCAAACTTTTCACAAACAGGCAATTGGCTACCTGGTGTACGAAAAACCGTGGCTGCTGCTGGAGCTGGGCCGCGACGAAATCAATTGGGGTCCCGGCTATCGTGGTGCGCTGGCGATCTCACAAAACCTGCCTCCCTCGGACATGCTTCGCCTGGGCGTCCGCTTCTCGCGCTTCCGGTTCAGCAGCATGCACGCCCTGCTGAAAAGCGATGTCGGCGCCAAATACCTGGCCGCGCATCGATTGGATGTGATGCTCTTGCCCGGCCTTTATCTCGGCGCCTGCGAAAGCGTCGTTTACGGCGGACGCGACATCGAGCTTTCATACATAAACCCGTTCATGCCCTACCACATTGCCGAGCACCATCTCGGCGATCTGGATAACAACGCCCTGAGCCTCGACCTGACATCGACCGTGATCACCGGTGTGAAATTATACGGCGAATTTTTCATCGACGATATGACATCGACCCAAAGCCTGACAAAATATTTCGGCAATAAATTCGCCTTTCTTTTCGGCGGATTGTGGGCCGAGCCTTTTCATGTCAGAAATTTCGACATGAGATTCGAGTATACCCGGATCGAGCCTTTTGTCTACAGCCATCACGACTCGGTGAACGTCTACACCAGTGATGACAGGATCATCGGCCACTGGCTCGGCCCCAATTCGGACGCCGCCTATCTGCAGGCCGGTTACCAGCTTGGGCGGGACGTCCGCATCGAGCTGTCGCTGGAACGCCTGAGAAAAGGAGCGGGTGCTGCGGACACGCAGTCGCGGCCCGAATCCGGGACTGAAAAACACTTTTTGAGCGGCACGGTCGAAAGACAAAAACGGATCGGCCTGGTGATCAGCGATCAGATTCGCCGCGATGTTTTTTGCCGCTTGTCCTACGTTTACCAGGACGTCCAAAATCTCGCCCAAATCCGCGGGCGTTTTTCGCACGACCATCTGGTCGCATTCGAGCTTTATTTTAATTACTAGCGAAACCCTGCCTCGAGTCGACAGAAAAATGAAGCCTGAAGCCTGAAACTTGATACAACGGAACTTTTTATGTAAATTTCTTGAGGAATGACGTATAGTGTGTCGGATGCGTCGTTGTGGTAGACCGAATACCATCTACCATGTCCCAATTCAGCGTGACTGTCATTCTCTTGAGAATCTTTGTCATTGTGTAATCGTACCCGCTGTAGTGGCATTTCTTAGGAGGAATTCCCATATCCGTTTGCGTTTTTTTCAATTTGTGCACACTTGACAAAGATTCCTAAAGGAATGACACCCTCTTTTTAGTAAACTGAATTGATAGATCATTATTCGACTTTTAACTTTCGTTGTATCTTTACTGAGCTATGAAAATTGACGAGTTTTTCCAAGCTCTCTGCGAACCTCCGCGTACTCAGCGGCCTCTGCGTTAAGCTTAGATTTTTTCCAAAAAATGGCAAAATTTAATTTCTAAGATATCAAAAAAGCATGGACGCTTCCCCCGTTTTCAACATCCTGCTGATCGTTTCGACCGCCGCCTATGCCGCCGGCATCCTTTTCATCGCCTTCGGACTCTTGAAACTCAAGCCATCGCAAAATAAGAGACTGTACGATATTTCCGTGGTCGTCGCGGCGAGGAATGAAGAAAAACATATCGGCGACGTGCTGACGGCGCTCATCGGCCAGGATTATCCCAAAGAGCGCTATGAGATCATCGTTGTCGACGACGCGTCGACGGATCGAACGGCGCAGATTGTGGCGCAATTCGAAAAGGACAGTCCATCGACTCGAATCCGGCTGCTGCACGCGAAAGACCGGCAGCGCGTCGCATCGCCGAAAAAAAATGCGCTGCATCTTGGCATCAGTCGGGCGACGGGAGAAATCATTGCCCTGACCGATGCGGATTGCCGTCCTCCCGCCACCTGGCTCCGCACCCTGGTCGCCTGCTTTGAGCCGGATGTCGGGCTGGTCATCGGCTTTTCGCCCTACGAGCTGCCCAAGCTGAAAAGTCCGTTCGATTATTTCCTCGCCCTTGACGCGCTGGCTCTGGCCGCGATTGCTGCGGGAACGACAGCCCTGGGCTTTCCGGCAACATGCAACGGCAGGAACCTGTCTTATCGAAAGTCGGTGTACCAGCAGGTCGGTGGATTCGACAAGATCAGCCGCTTCGTCTCCGGCGACGACGACCTGTTTCTCCGGCTGGTAGTCAACCGGACATCCTGGCGGGTCCATTATGCCATGGATAGCCGCACAGTTGTGCCGACTTATTTGCTCGACAGCGGCGCAAAGTTTTTCCATCAGCGGATTCGCCACGCTTCAAAGGGCTTTCACTACGGCATTAAAATGACATTTACCCTGTCAGCATTGTTTCTTTATTTCGTCCTGTTGTTCCTCGGCCTGCCGGCCGCCCTGGCGATCCCGGCCATTTCTGCCGCTGTGATCTGCTCACTTTTGATAAAAATCTTTGCAGATTTCATTTTACTTGTTATTTTTGCCAAACGCATGGATCGCCTGCGCTACCTGAAAGCCTATCCTTTGGTGGCGCTGTTCCACATCCCTTACGTGGTTGTTTTCGCTGCGTTGGGCCAGCTCGTCAGATTTCATTGGAAACGTTCGTGATTGCTTATTTCAGAGACAGAATGAATTGAGTTTCTTAACCCACATAGCGCTTTTCCTCGGCATCCTCTATGCCGTCACCGTGCTGATCTTTTACATCGGATTGCATTTCCCCGGAAAAGGCAGGAACACCCATCAGCATAAAATTTCCGTGGTCATCGCGGCGCGCAACGAAGAGAACAACGTCGGCAAAGTGCTGTACGACCTGACCCATCAAACATATCCTGCGGCACTATTTGAAGTGATCGTGGCCAACGACGGCTCGTCGGACAAGACCGGGGAGATCGTCGAGCGATATGCCGGGGAATTCGCCAACATCAGGGCCATTCACATCGACAAAAGTCCGCCCGGCTATAGCCCTAAAAAATACGCCCTGCAAAAGGGCGTGGAGGCTTCGCGCGGCGAGATTATCCTGACGACGGATGCGGATTGCCGCCTGGGCTCGCGCTGGATCGAATCGATGAACGCCTGTTTCGAAAGTGATGTGGGATTCGTGATTGGCTTTTCGCAATTCGGCCTGAAAACAGCAGGCCAAAATTTCCTCGAGCGACTTCAGGCCTTTGATTTTTTGCAGCTCATGGGCGCTGCCGCCGGCTCCTGCAATTTGGGCTATCCGCTCGCCGCGACCGGCCAAAACCTGGGCTACAGGAGATCCGCGTTTCAGGATGTCAACGGCTACAACCCGGTCGCCCACAGAATTTCCGGAGACGACATCCTGCTTTTACAGCTCGTTCGAAAATACACCAACTGGAAAATAAGATTCGCCTCGCACGCCGCGGCGTTTACCTCATCCAAACCGCAACAATCGCTCATGAGCCTGCTGGACCAGAGAAAACGATGGGCCTCCAACGGCTCTTACCAGGTACATTTAAATCCGCTGTTTTTTTCCTATCTTGCCGTCGTTTTTTGTTACAGCCTTGACCTGCTTATCGGCACGCCGCTGGCGCTCATGACCGGGCATAGTAATGCGATTTTTTTCTGCCTGCTGTCAAAAGCCGCTGCGGAGCTGCTCATCGCGCTTCGCACGGCAAAATGTTTTCACCGCCAGGACCTGCTCTGGTATTTTTTCCTCTGGTTTGTTTTGCAAATCCCCTATGTGGTGCTGGTCGGTTTACTGGGTACGTTCGGCACTTTTCACTGGAAAAACAGGGATCACCGGTCGTCGTTTGAAAATATTTGGCAGAAAATAGTTGGATTTTTTACCGGTTACAGGTG
>METF01000142.1 GCA_001771235.1 Candidatus Zhuqueibacterota bacterium RBG_16_48_16 | reverse complement strand
AGAAAAATTCATCATTTTAATATCTCATCGGTGATGAATAGTAAAATCTCACTCACAGGGGATTTTAGCCAATAGCAAATGGCGACTGGTAGGCCGGACATTTACCATTGGCGAGCAAGAGCCGACAGGCCGTTCAGCCGATGAATTCCAAAAAGTTACCGCGATGGACGGTGTCGAAATGCGCCTCGTTATAATTCTCCAGCCATCCCTTTGGCGTTTTGGCAGAGGTATCGCCCCATTTAAACTCATATCCCCACAACTCGCCGCCGTACTCCTCCACAAAATCGATTTCCTTCCGGTCATAGGTACGCCAGAAATAGTAGCTCGCATAATGGCGCTGATAGGTATTTCGCTTCAACCGCTCTGTGAATATGCAATTTTCCCACAGCATGCCGATGTCGTTTCGGCTTTCAAGATGGTTAAAGTTATTAATCAAAGCGTTGCGAATACCATTGTCCCAGAAATAGTAGCGACAGGTCTTGATGACTTCTTTGCGCAAATTGCGGGAAAATCCGCCGACCTTTTTGATGATAAACACCTTCTCCAGCAGGTCCAGATAGCGTTCCACCGTATGCTTGGAAATGCCGAGAGCACCGCTCAATTCACCCAATGACACTTCCCTGCCAATTTGAAACGCCAGCAGTTTCAACAGGCTGAGCAGTGTGGATGCATTTTTTACGTTTTCTAATATCAACAGGTCCTTCAGTAGATAGGAATCCCGCAGCGTGGCCAGGTACTCGATTTTATCGGCTTCCGATGGTAAATTCATAACTTCGGGAAACGACCCGAAAATCATCCACGACTCCAGCCTCTGCATGACGTCCATTGGCCCAAACTGCGCTTTCAGCTCGAGCATGGATAATGGATACAGCAAGCCAATGCGATGCCTGCCGGTCAGAGGCTCACCGAGTTTGTTGGACAGATCAAATGACGATGAGCCACTGGCGATCACTTTCAGGTGGGGCAGGTGGTCAACCAGCATTTTCAGGCCCAGTCCTATGTCAGGAATGTGCTGCGCCTCGTCGATCACTATGAGATCATAAGCGGATAAAGCACTTTTAAGCCGCTGAACACTGCGCGATTGAAACAGCTCGGCCAGCATCATATCTTCGCCACTGCCAAGGAAGTATTGGCCCTGGTAACCTGACAGAAACCGTTGGACCAGCGATGTTTTGCCCGACCGGCGGATGCCATAAAGAATGAACACCTTGCCCGGCTCCAGGTACTGGTCAATTTGCGTTTCATAAAATCGTTGATACCACATCTGCTATCCATTCTAGTAATATGACACATTAACTGCACAATTTTTTATAAATTCAGCACTATCACCGCTCAATTTTATTGCAATAAACCCTCAGATGCAACTGTTTTTTTAATGATGTTAAAAGGGCATAGACAGCAAAAATTTAATTGCATGATCCGCGATGTCCTATGCGAAGAATGGGCTGCTGTGGTTTCCCAATCGTGAGGGAAAAATACTACCGGGAATTGCTGGTAGCAGAAATTTAGAAAACACTCCTGTTATCAATGTGGAAATAACTCCATGAGGCAACCAGATAGCATATTATTGTGCCTTTTTATACATGTTTTCGCTGTAAACAGTGGCTTTTCACAACCGCTCATAAATGAGATCGTGTCATCGAACATCACCGGCATCGAGGATGAGTATGAGGTCGATAAACAAAACTGTCCTGTTCCTGACTGCAATTGGTGGTATGATCGAATGGGACAATCGACCCATGATGGAGATTATCCTGACTGGATAGAAATTTATAATCCGGGAACCGAACCCATTGACCTGGCGGGTTATGGATTATCCGACAATCCTTCAGATCCATTTAAATGGGCGTTCCCCAAGGTTATGCTCGCGGCTCATGAGCATCTTTTGGTGTTTGCCTCCGGCAAAGACCGAAAAGAGCCTGGCGAAGTGGCTCTTTACATGCACACCAATTTCAAGATCGATAGACGGGGCGAGACCATCCTGTTGACAGGTGAAGGTGGGGCACTGTGCGATTCCATAAATACCGGAGAAATTCCCATCGATTTTTCGCTGGGTCGCACGCCTGATGGCGGCCATGACTGGAGCATCTTTGCGCAGCCGACCCCAGCCGAAAGTAACATCACCCCTCCATTCCCCGGTTTCAGGGACTCGATTCAACCATCGCATCCTGCGGGATTTTATGGAAGCAGTATTTCATTATCGCTCACGGCCACCTCTCCTACCGCGGAAATACGCTACACATTGGACGGGGATGATCCCTCTCTTCAATCACGCTTATATGCCGGCCCGATTCATATCAGCCAAACCACCGTTGTGAAAGCAAGGACGTTTGAAAACGGTATCATGTCGAGCAAAATCCTGACGCGAACCTATTTCATTAATGAAAAATTCACCATGCCGGTCATTTCTTTGTCCACGCCGCCGGATAACCTCTGGGATGATGAATTTGGCATTTATGTGCCGGGAAACAACGCCGATGAAGGTAACAGGATTGCCAATTACTGGCAGGACTGGGAGCGGTCGGTGCATGTTGAATTTCATGAGCCAAACGGCGTTCAAGGATTCAGCATCGATGCCGGCATGCGAGCTTTTGGTTGGGCAACCAGGGCCAACGATCTCAAATCCTTATCCATAATGCTTCGCGACAGATACGGACAGGAGCAGTTGCATTACCCGCTTTTCCCGGATTTCCCAATAACTACATTCAAGTCATTTGTGCTTCGTGCCGGCGCCAGCGACTGGCAGGGAACCTATTTTCGCGATCCCTTTGCTTCGAGTCTGGTGAAGGAGAAAAACCTGGACGTGCAGGCATTCCGGCCGGCAATCGTTTTTATAAACGGCGAATATTGGGGAATCCACAATATTCGCGAAAAGCTCAACGAAGACTATTTGGCTTCACATCATGGTATCGACCAGGACAATGTCGATATCATAAGCCGTTACTGGCGCAGGACATATCCGGTGGTCATCGAAGGCGACGATCAGGCCTACCTGGCTTTGGAGGATTATTTGGCAAAGCATGACATAAACGAACCGCGACATTATGAATATATCAAATCGATAATGGAAGTGGACAATTATCTGGACTATTGCGTCTCGCAAATCTATTTTGCCAATTACGACTGGCCGGGGAACAACATCAAGTGCTGGCGGGCCAGGACGGCAAACGGCAAGTGGCGATGGCTGATGTACGATCTCGATTACAGCTTTAATTCAAATGGCAATAACAATTATATGCACAACACCCTGCAACACGCCACCGCTGTCAGCGGCAGCGGCTGGCCGAATCCTCCTCATACGACTTTTTTGCTGCGCAAGATGCTTGAAAGTGAGCAATTCAGAATCGATTTCATCAACCGCTTTGCGGATTTTATGAACAGCGTCTTTATAGCGGATACCGTTCTCAAAAGAATTGACGAGATGAAAGCGCTCTTTGAACCGGAGATGCCACGCCATATCGATAGCTGGGGACAATATGGAAACACCTTGAGATCGATGAATGATTGGGAGAACAATATCGACCTATTGAGAGATTTTGCCGAGAACAGGAGTCGCTATGTCTATGGACACATTCGCGATAAATTCAATTTAAAAGGATGGGACCGATTGGATCTCGACATTTCCCAGCCGGGCGGTGGGAAAATAAAAATAAACTCAATGGTCATCGATCGATATCCCTGGGAGGGCGATTACTTCTTGGAAGTTCCTATAAGGTTATCGGCCCTGCCGTCCTCGGGATATCGATTTACGGGCTGGAAAGGGCTGGCTTCCCGGGACTCTTTGTCCAATCCGACTATCATTGTATTGTCTGGCGCTTTATCCATTACAGCCCGTTTTGAAAAAGACAGTAATGCAGCGACGGCGATTGTCTTCAACGAGATCAATTACAACTCGTCGACGGCTTTCGACCCGGAGGACTGGGTGGAGCTTTACAATCCGTCAAGTCAGGCGATGGATCTCTCCGGCTGGGTTTTTAAAGATGAAAATGATGCCGTTGCGTTCATTATCCCGGAAAAGACGGTCATTCCTGCTGATGGCTATTTTGTGCTATGTAGAGACGCAACCGCTTTTCAAAAATTATTTACCGGCGTGACCAATTATGCGGGCGATTTTGGCTTTGGCCTGGACCGCAGTGGTGAGCTGGTCCGACTTTTCGACGATCAAGGTCTGCTCATCGATTCGCTCACCTATCGCAACCTTAAGCCCTGGCCTGCAGAACCGGACGGCCATGGTCCCACACTGTCTTTGCGGTCTCCGCATCTTGACAATTCCAATGCGCAAAACTGGGGTGCGTCCCTGGGATATGGCACGCCGGGAGCTGCCAATGATCTGAGCACAAATGTTCGTTTGGTGATAAAATCGGATATTCCCACCTCTTTTTCACTCTCGCAAAATTATCCCAACCCCTTTAACCCGAACACAACAATCTCTTACGCTATCGCCAAACGCGGACTTGTCCGGCTAACGATTTATGATATTTTGGGGAAAGAAATTCGAATTCTTGTCAGCGAGTATCAGGAGGCAGGCCAATATGATGTTGATTTTGATGTAAAAGGCCTTTCGAGTGGTGTCTATTTCTACAAATTACAGGTGGGTGATGGATATGTGGACAGCAAAAAAATGGTGCTCATGAAATGAAATGTGATTTAATAGACTATCCCATTCTTCAGATTATAACGTTTTAATACTTCACACGCCTCCTTCTGCAAAAACGGCTCTTCCACCAGAATCCTGCGTTTTTCGCACTCGGCCTGCCAGTTTTCCGGTAACGGCCCTTCCTCGAAGCCACCGATCCGCATGACCTGGTCTCGATCCGCGCCATAGATCAGACGCGAAATACCGGACCACAGCAGCGCCCCAAAGCACATGGAACACGGTTGTGCGGAGGAAGCCAGAATAAATCTTCGATCCCTCGCCAGGTCCAGACGATACAGTTGCAGTCGTTTTTGCGCCAGACTCACCGCCATGATCTCCGCATGCGCCGTCGAACACAATTCCGGCACGGCGCGATTCACCCCAACAGCGATCAATTGGCCGCTCCCATCATCAAAAACCGCCGCGCCAAAAGGGCCGCCGCTCTCGTTATCCACGTTCCATCCGGACAAATCGATGGCGAGCTGCAGCTTTTGGCTGTCGGATGAATAGGTCGCGTCAAAATCCACTTGCTTCTCTATCCAGGATGGCAGCATTACTGAGAATTGATTCAATGTCGGCATCATGATCTTTCTGTGAAATCTATTTAGT
>METF01000141.1:19654-19743 GCA_001771235.1 Candidatus Zhuqueibacterota bacterium RBG_16_48_16 | reverse complement strand
CATTTCCGTGGATGAAGGCGATCTGCCAAAAAATAGTGGCAAAACGGTAGATTCATTTCCTGGCGATAAACCGGGGGTAAAAGTCCAAA
>METF01000141.1:19079-19606 GCA_001771235.1 Candidatus Zhuqueibacterota bacterium RBG_16_48_16 | reverse complement strand
CGGTCAAATCGAAAAGCGAGCACAATGCGCCGGTTCGCGGTGAAACGAGTCAAGGTGTTAAGGAGAATGCCGAGGAAAATCCGGCGGTGATTATTGCGGAGAGCTTTTCATCCGAGGCCGGTCACACTTTATCCGAAGCGGGCGATGAAGAGAGCGACAAACCGCTGGCCTATCCCCATCACATTTTTCGTCATCATTTGAATAACGGCCGGGTGAAGAAAGAGCAGGTCGAAGCAACCGATGAGCAGGAGGGGGCTGATAAAGATACGGCTGGTGAAATCAAACAGGCGACAACAATAACCGGCCAGGCGTCAAATCCCGATTCGGACAAGACGGGTTTCATGACAGGCAAACTCAGGACGGCAACGAGCCAGGACCAGGCAGATAAAAAGGTCGTCATGAGCACGCGGGGTGAAAATCAGCCGACAGGCGACGAGAATTTTTCAGAAAAGCCGTCTGTGCTAAAAACCGGTAAGCAAACGGTGAACGGGTCACAGCAGACGTCTTTTGCCGATAAACAAAAGATA
>METF01000141.1:18571-18902 GCA_001771235.1 Candidatus Zhuqueibacterota bacterium RBG_16_48_16 | reverse complement strand
CAAGGTGCTGGATTCTGTAGTAAAGATAACCGGAACGAAAAAAGGCGGTATGCCGAATGACGAGGTGAGCAGGGCGAAGGCATCCGGACAAAATAAACCGGAAATGCAAACGAATCAGACAGCTCAGCAGAATAGGAATGAACCGAATCAGGGAAAAGGAAAAAATTCGTCCGTAAAGGTTGATGAAACGAATGACAGGTCGCTGAAAACGGGGGACGGAAAGGATGTCTTCCGCTTCCAGTCGGTAAATGTCCGTCACGCTGCGAATGAGGACGCGCCGACGCCAAAATCCATGCCGACGGACTCGATGAATCGGTTCTCAGCGGCGGCT
>METF01000141.1:0-18551 GCA_001771235.1 Candidatus Zhuqueibacterota bacterium RBG_16_48_16 | reverse complement strand
AGATCCGGCGTCCGACCTTACCGTAGACGCGGGCAAAAATCAAGCGCTAAAGCAGGAGACGGAAAGGGTCGAAAAGGACAAAGTCGTCGTGAAATCGACCAGCGAGAGCATCAACAACAACAGTAGCTCTAACGCTCCGCATCGAGCGGGCAGCGTTCCCGATCAGAAGGAATTTTCACAGAACAGGCAGTCCCCGGATAATCAGCGGATTCAGGAAAATGTGTTCGACGGAACAGAACGCGGAAATAGCGGGAACCAGCCGGGACTTGCCGACGGCTCGAAACAGCAGCATTCGTTTTCTAAAAACACGAGCGGCAGCCAGGAAGTCGATAAAGAGACAAAAACGAATGATACCCCGAAAACCAATGAGCTTTCTGTCGGATTGGCGGACAAGGCATCGGATCACAAACAAAGCATACAGGCAGCGTCGAAAGCTCCTGTTGTGGGCAAATCGTCCGTGATGCTTATGAGCGAGGATATTTCCCAGGGTGTCAGGCTGCTCGCATCCCAAAATGAGATGAACGTGACCATAAAGACGGCAACAGAAGAGTTGGGGCAGCTTAAAATTCATATGGCCAAAACGCAAGGCGGCACGGATGTGCTCATACAAGTTGACAACGAAATTTCCAAGACCATACTCGAATCGACGTTAGCCGAGCTGCGCAAAAATCTGGACGCTTTGCACATCCAAATAGCGGGCGTGAAAGTCCAGGTGGATGATGAGAGCACGAGGCAGCATTTCCGGGAAAAGACATTGACGGAAAAGTGGAAAGAGTCCAGGAAAAAAGCCAGGATCGAGGATGTGACAACATCGACTCTGTCGAGCGAGGCCACTGAAAGTCGGTCCATTCATTTTGATTCTCATTACGAGACAGTTGCATAAAAGAAGGAGTACGACAATGGCAGTGAATGCAGTAACCAGCACGACCTCGCAGGACAGCTCGGTCAATCTGGCAAAAAGTGACGATCTGGATAAGCAGGCATTTTTGGAGCTTTTGACAACCCAGCTCAAGTACCAGGACCCCCTGAACCCGATGGAAAACACGGAATTTGTCGCACAACTGGCGCAATTCAGCTCGCTCGAACAGTTGTGGAATTTGAATACGACATTACAAACCAATTCGCAATTGACCCAGGCGATGCACAATTCAATGATCTCTTCTTTGATTGGAAAAGAGGTTTACGCCTATTCCGATTACTTGGATTTGCAGGATGGCGAACCGGCTCAATTCAGCTATTACATGGATGAGACGGCGGAGGCGAGCCTGATCGTTTATGATGAAGACGGCAATGTCGTAAACAGGATCGATTTGGGCGCGCAGGAAGCCGGCATGCACGATGGCGAATGGGACGGCACGAATATGTCGGGAGAGCAAATGTCGCCTGGGTCATACATTTTCAAAGTCGCAGCGAAAACCGGCGAAAGCGAGGAAACCGCTGTGGATACATTGATGAGAGGGATTGTCTCGTCGGTGCGGTTTGCCGATGGCGAGACAACGGTGATGGTCGGCAATGCGCCGATATATTTAAGTGATATTCTTGAGATAAAAGCACCATAACAGCAACTATTCAGCCACAAAGCCACAAAGTCGCAAAGGAACACAAAAGATTAATTTTGTGAAACTTTGTCTCTTCGTGTCTTTGTGGCGAATTAAAGCAGATATGGCTGAATAGTTACCCCTAACAAACACCAAAGGAGGTGAGTTACTTTGACGGACGCCGCCGGCAAAATTCAGCAGTCTTTGGGCTCGCTGAATGCGGACAGAGTCAAAAAATCGCAAGTCCATCTCGACAGGACTTGCCAGAAAGACTTTAATGATATCCTGGCCAGCGAAAAGGACAGGTTATCGGATGAAGTCAGGTTCTCGGCTCATGCACAATTACGACTGCAGGAAAGAAACATCAATCTCACGGCAGAGAATAACATGCGCCTGAGAGACGCCATCAACAAAGTTGTCGATAAGGGAGGAAAAGAATCCCTGGTACTTATGGATGATCTCGCATTTGTGGTCAGTGCGTCCAACCGATTGGTCATAACGGCTATGGACAGCGCCCAACTGAGAGAGAACGTATTTACCAATATTGACAGCGCCATAATAGTCTAATTCATAATCAACATGGGCTGGACCCCACAGGGAAGCCCTGGGCTGTTGACCGATAGAAACAGCCAGGTTAAAAAAACAGAAGGAGATTTCACCATGATGCGTGCACTTATATCCGGGGTCTCTGGATTGAAGAATCACCAGATCCAGATGGATGTGATTGGCAATAACATTGCCAATGTGAACACAATTGGCTACAAAGCAAACCGTGTGACATTTCAGGAAAGTATCTCACAGGCGCTTCAGGTTGGCTTGAAGCCGGATGAATCCCAGGGTGGTACGAATCCAATGTACGTCGGAATCGGAATGAATGTTGGAAGCATTGACAAGGTTTTCAACCAGGGAACTCTGGAGCGAACCGACAATCGCCTGGACCTGGCGATCCAGGGCGACGCCTTTTTCGTCATGAACGACGGCAGCCAGGACTTTTTTACCAAAGCGGGCAATTTCCAGATCGATAGCGAAGGCTACCTGGTTTTTGGCAATACCGCCTTGCGCGTTCAGGGCCGGATGGCGGACGCTATTGGCAATGTTACCAGCAGCACCGAGATCGGCGACATTGTGTTCCCGTTCGGTCAAAAAGCGCCGCCAAAAGCAACGAGCAAGATAACCCTCACAGGCAACCTGGACTCCAGCTCGGATAAGGTCTCCCAGGTTTTGACGACTTCTTTTGCCAAGCAGGCCTATGTGTCAAGCGGCGAATGGTCCGATATCGATTCCTCCGTTTTGGATACGGATGGCGACCTGGTCATTTCATCGTCCAATAACCAGATAGAGGTTACCATTGATGACGATGCGGGAAGCACTTTTAACAAGACCATTTCATTGACAGAGGGTACCTATAAGAGCTTCTCGGAGCTTGTTTCCGAAATCAACACCCAGCTCGAAAAAGACCGTGATCTGGCCGGCGAAGTAGCGGCCAAAGTCGTCGACGGTAAGCTGCGGATAGGCACTGTGGACAATGGCGGTACGGATACTTTCATCGAGTTAGGCGGCTCCTTTGCAGCCATCAGCCTGGCGGCCACACCCGGAGGAACGCTGCTGACAACCGATAGAGCCTACGGTGTAACGGCGGGCGACTCGACATCGACACCGGCTGTTGCATCAACCGACCTGGCTGATTTGCCGTTTTTGGTTGGAATCGGCTCGCTTGGCGACCAGATCAAAATCACGGCTACCGACCAGGACGGTTCGGCCATCAGCGAAACCTTTATCTACGGACCGACGGATCCGGCTGATCCGGATTACAGCGCCAGCAACAGCGGCACTACAGTCGCTGAATTTATGGAATTTTTGAATGATAAATTTTCCAGCGCATTCATCACGCTTGAAGCAAACGGCGCCCTGAAGGTAACCGATGCCGTTGCCGGCGACTCGGATACGGCCTTGAACATCACCATTAAAGATACGGAAACAAATACCACCTATAGTTTCCCTTCTTTCTCCATTGCACAAACAGGCAAAGAGGCTGCCGTGCATTCGACCAGCATCCTGGTCTACGATAGCAAAGGCAAAACCCACAATATCGAATTTCGCTTTACCAACATCTCATCGACGGAGAACCCGGACTTGTGGCGCTGGGAAGCTGTCATTGACAACGATGAGCTTGTCGCTTCGGCCGGCGGCAAGGGTTTTGTGAAATTCAATCCCAACGGCAGTCTGGCGACTTTTGAAATTACCGACGGACAGCCGTTGACGTTCGGGCCGGGTGAGGGTTCCGCCACGATGCAGATCAAGCTGGATCCCGGTACGGCGGATCAGTTAAACGGCCTCACCCAGTTTGGCCGGCCGACGACGACCGTCGCCGAATACCAGGACGGCTACGGAGGCAGTTACCTGTACGACTTTTCTATCGACGAAACAGGAACGATTACCGGTCTTTTTACGGACGGTGTAAACCAGGTCATCGGCCAGATCAGTGTGGCCAAGTTTAACAATCCCACAGGTCTTGATCAGGCTGGTGAAAACCTGTTCAGCGTCGGCGCGAACAGCGGCCGTCCGAGCAAAGGCTGGGCAGGCTCGACCATCAGCGCCGAAGTGACCTCCGGACACCTGGAGATGTCCACGGTCGATTTGGCTCAGGAATTCACCAACATGATCATCGCCCAACGCGGATTCCAGGCCAACGCTCGAGTTATTTCGACCGCCGATACCTTATTGGACGAAATTACCCGACTGAAACGATAGAGTGACAGGGCAGCAAAAGATCTCATCTTTTGCTGCCTGATTCCTTCTTTTAATTGAGAAGGAGCGTGTTAAACGCTTTTTCTTAAATCGGATAAACGTGATAGTGATAATATGGACAAAGCAACTTTACTCGGCATAGTTTCCGGTTTCATAATGATCGGCCTTTCGATTTTCACCCAGGAAGGCTGGCAGTTTTTTCTCAATCTTCCCGCCGTGGCCATCGTCGTGGGTGGAACTCTGTCCGCCACGCTGATCAATTATCCGTTATCTGATGTACTCAGGGTCATCAAAGTGGCAAAACATACCATAATGCATAAAGTCACGCCTTTGCAGGATACTATCGACTTTTGGGTCGATATCGCCAAAAGAGCCAAAAGCGAAGGCCTCCTGGCTCTTGAAGATGTCAGTAACCTCATGGATGACGACTTTGGTCGAAAAGCCATCCGCATGATGGTCGATAAGGTGGATGCCTCTGTTTTGGAGGATATTCTGCAGAAGGAAATGATGTACCTCGAAGAGAGACATGAATTGGGACAGAGAATTTTCAAGAGCATGGGCAATTACGCGCCCGCTTTTGGAATGGCCGGCACGCTCATCGGACTGATACAAATGCTGCAAAAACTCAACGATCCGTCGCAAATCGGAGTTGGAATGGCGGTAGCCATGGTGACGACTTTGTATGGAGTTATTCTTGCCAATTTACTTTTTTTGCCTGTGGCCGGCAAGCTGGAAACTCGGACAACAGAGGAAATACTTAAAAAGAACATGATATTATTGGCTATCGAGTCCATCCAGGCTGGCGACAATCCCAGGTTGTTGAGCGAAAAACTCCAGACGCTGCTTGCACCCAGCCAGAGAGTGGCGGATGACTACTCAGGAGAGAAGAATGCCGCAGCATAATCAAAGACAAAAAAAAAGCAACGAAGATCAAGGTGGCTCCTGGATACTGAGCTTTGGCGACATGATGTCCCTGCTTTGCACCTTTTTTATATTGTTGCTGTCATTCTCCCGAATTGAAATTGTCCAATTCCGGCGCTTCCTGGGTTCTCTTCAGGGTGCCAATGGTGTCCTGGGAGAGATGGATGGTTCAAGTGCGGTTCAGAGAGATGTGGCAAATCCTGGGGACGCGAACGTGAGCAGTCAGATTATTCGAGAATTAATTGAGGGAATGGACGCTGATGATGACGATGAATCCGATAAAAGCGATTTCTCTATCGAACAAACTGACGATGGATGGAAAATAAAAATTTCCGATCCGGTTATGTTCCAGGCTGCCACCGATATTTTGAAACCGGAAGCCCGTCCCGTTCTGGATAAGATCGGCGGGCTGTTGCAGGCTGCTCGGTGCGATGTGAGGATCGAGGGACACACGGATAATTCGCCTATTTCCACTCCTCAATATCCATCGAATTGGGAGCTGTCGTCGGCACGGGCCATGACGGTGCTCATGTATTTTGTCGATAAAAATTATGTTGTACCGCGCAGGATCGAAGCGGTAGGCAAAGGGCCATACTTCCCAATTGCCAGTAATGAAACGCCGGAAGGCCGAATGGCGAATCGGCGTGTTGAAATATACATGACGTATATTATTCAATCGGGAAGAGAGCTTCTCTTCGAGAGACACAGCAGCGATTACTAAAAAAGCCATACCATGTGGAAAGGACCTGGTTTTGACGAGCATGACGAGCGAAATGTGGAGTTGATTCATGAAGAAATATTTGGTTAAAGCGGCAATCTTTCTTGGAATTTCAGTACTTCAGCTCGCCCTGGTGTACGTTGTATTGCGATTTTTCGTTTTTTCATCTCCGGTAGAAAGCTCCGCACTGGAAGAAACCAAAGGCAAACCGGTGAGCCAGGATTCAATAACCACGACTGGCACGCAATCGCCAATCGATCAATTGCTGCGGCAAGAGGATGAAGAGGATAGAATCGATCTCAAGCAATTGGACAAGAAGTCGATGTTACAGATGGATAATCTCGTCATCAACCCATCGGACACGCGAGGGAAAAAATTCCTGGTCATCTCATTGACTATTTATCTGAACACTACCATCATTAGCGAGCCGGGATCGGCCGAAGAGATCGCCGTTAAAGATGCCATTATTACGCTGCTGGCGCGCAAATCGCTTTATTGGATTATTAATATCGATAACAGGCCAATCCTGAGAGAAGAGCTGAAAAAAACAGTGCAGGGAGTTCTGAAGGAACCGAAACCACCTAAAATTTTCATCACTAAATTCGTTTTACAATGATGTGACCACCGGATGAAGAAGGATCGAATTCTCAACTTGAGAGACGAAACATGACCGAACGAGAAGCATACAACGAAGATACGATTGATAATGAAGCTTTGCAGGAAACGGATGTTTACGATTTTCGCAACGCGCGACGTCTGTCAAAAGATCAGCGAGTAGGTTTACACACAGTCAACGAATCTTTTGCCAAATTATTATCAGCCTATTTTTCGACACTGTTCCGGGCGCTGGCCGATGTGCGTGTGTCGAAGGTGGATGAAATCACTTATGGCGAATTCATCACCTCGCGACCCGAGCCGGATTGCATTTGGACATTCCACATGGATATCATTCCGGCATCGGGACTGATCGAGATCGATCCGGTATTTGCGTTTTCGATTGTCGACCGCTTGTTCGGTGGAAACGGCGAGGCGAGCTATGGCGGAAAAGCCGCCACAAAGATCGAGCAGAATCTTATCAGGCGGGTCATCGACCGGATCCTTGATTTTTGGGATCAGTCCTGGCTCAACCTGATTAAAGTCACATCAGCCGTGAGAGGCTTTGAGAGCAAACCGTACCTTGTGCAGATTGCCGCCCGCAATGAGCCGGTTCTGCAGCTCACTTTTGATATCCAAATCAGCTCCGAGTCGTTCCAGATCAATATTTGTTTTCCCCTGCCAATGATCGAGCCTCTTATCTCTTCGATGAAAGACCAGACGTGGTCGTTCATGTTGCCCAAGGCTAAAAACGTTCAGGATCAGAACAAAGTGGAGCACGTGATTTTAAGAACGGAAGCACCGCTCATCGTTGTGTTGGGCAAAACCCGCTTGAACATTCGTGATTTTATGGCTCTTTCAAGAGGTGATGTTCTCGTCCTGTCACAAAATACAAAGGACCCGTTAACGGTCAATGTCGGAAATAGAACGAAATTTCTCGGCTCGCCCGGCATAGTCGATAACCAGAGAGTTGTCAGGATTACCGAGGTGCGCAAAGAAAGGGAGTAAGACCAATGAAGGAAACAACATCAAACCTGCTAAAATTCGATTCGCAGTTGATGGCACAGGTCGAAGAATTGTTGGCAAAAATATTTGATACCAGTTGCCAGATAAGCGAATCCGAAACAAAACCTGTCAATCCCAACGAAGTGAAGGCGATCATCGGCGGCACGGCTATAAGGATCGATACGTCATGGAATGGCTCCAGCGAACGGATCAGCTACTTTGCTCAGGCCTCGCATGCAAAGGAGTTGGCGGATTATATTGGCAATGAAGCCGAAAATTCTGAGGGCGTTCCCGACTCGATGCAGCTCTTGCTCGATATCGCAGAACAGGCCACAAGTATAAAAACAAATCTGGCCAAAGAGCTGCTGAAAAGTGGCAGCAGTTTCGGCAACCCCAGTATTTTGCTGTGGAAAGCGAACCAGGACGCTTTGCCCGGTGACGGCGTTGCGTCCTATTTTAATGTCTCCATTGGCGGCAGCGAACCTTTCAGAGTCGTCAGGATCATTCCTGCAAACATTCTGGCAAAATTATTTCCGGAACAATTAATAGAACGACAAATAAACAAAAAGGAAAATAATGCCGTGCCCCCTGCGAATGGTAATGGAAAAAACTATGGTGAAACGTTGCCTCTTGCGGAGCTTTATGATCTGGACCTGGAGATCTCCGTGGAACTCGGCCGTAAAAAAATGATGCTCAAAGACATATTGGATTTGGGCGTGGGTGGCATTGTCGAGCTGGATAAATTTGCCGGTGACGCCGTTGAGCTTTGCGTTAATAATAAAAAGTTCGCCGAAGGCGAAGTCGTTGTTGTGGAACACCATTATGCCGTTCGAATCACGAATCTTGTTACGGAACGTGAACGGTTCGCAACGGTCGAAGAGTAGGCTCATATCAAGGAAGCTGAATCAAAATCAAAGCTCAGGAATGAGCTCACTCTAAAAGGTCATAACCACTCATTCCACGAATTTTCATGAATTGATTCTATTGGAAAAGAGAAATAAAATTTGTTGAATTCGTGTCATTCGTGGTTTTTTAAAGTGGCGTGAAGAATCAAATAATGTCAAAATGATTAGAGTCAAAATGATTTTGTCTTTAATTATTTTGACTTTTTGGTTTTGGCTTTCTCGATTGGTCTGGATTTCCAATCCGGACCCTGTGTTTTGGCTTCAAGTGCGGGGCTGGAAGCCCAAATCCATTACAGCGCCCAGGATGGAAATCCTGGGCGATCAGCAACATTGGGTGAGTCGGATGCGTCGCTGAGGTAGACCGAATGCTATCTACCGTGTACCCAATTCAGCGTGATTGTCATTCTCTTGAGAATCTTTGTAATTGTGTAATCGTACCCGCCATCATTGCATTTTTTTCAATTTGTGAACACTTGACAAGGATTCCTAAAGGAATGACAACCTCTTTCTAGTAAGCGGAATTAATAGATTGTTAGTCGACTTTAAACTTTCGCTGTAGTCTTAGTGAGCTATAAGAAAACTAATGAGCCTTTGATCTCTCTGCAATCCTTGGCGTCCTCTGCGTGAGAATTTTGCAATTTGCCATAAACGAGGATCGACTTTATGGTTCTGGCTCGTCCAGGTTGGGTTTTATACTCTTCTTTGTGCCTCGGCGGCTGGCACAATTCATGAAAAATCCAGCCTCCATTTCACAGGGGGAAAAATTTCCCTTCAAGCGGAATTATTTCCCGTTCAAAAAACGGTACTATTGAGGCGGCGCGAATCCTTCGGTTTTGTGGCTTTTAACTCATTGAAAAATAGAACACAAAAAATCGGCGGCCGGGCCGGATTATGGCCCATCGCTTGCATAAGAGCGGTTCAGGTGTGTAGGAGCGTCCTGAATACTCATTCATTGGTGTCGTATGAAAAAACATCGAAAATTGGTTTTAAAAACATTGATTCTGTTTCTTCTGACAAGCGTCATTCTTGCCGGCATGTTTGGCTTCAGACATAGTAGCGCTAGCCCACAATCTTTGCAGTCCCAGGACGGTCCGCAGCAAAGCCAGGATGTTCATTTTGGCAAAGCGCTCTTCAGAACGACCGTCTCATTTGCGCTGGTCATCCTGCTGCTTGTTTTGTTTCTTTACGGGATCAGGTGGATTCAAAGGAAATCGCAAACGGCTGGCGACGGAAATGTCCCATTCAAAGTTGTCGGCACGCTGGCTCTGGCACCCAAAAAAAGTCTTCATCTTGTCAGAATCATCGACCGGGTAGTCGTCCTGGGTGTAACAGACGGGAATCTCACATTGATTACGGAGCTCAGCAGTGAAGAAGCGGCACAATTGCCAAAGGAGCCGTTGCGCTCCCGTTCTTCTTTTGCCTCAGCCCTGGCCAGCCAGTTCAAGCACATCAGCGGAACGAGAAAGATGTGAGGCAGCTATGAAAAGCGGATTTTTTGGAAAACCCGGTGCCCTGCTCTTTTCAGCCGTGCTTATTCTTTTTCTGGCAAGCACGAGCCTGGCGCAACCGCTGCCCAAAGTGAGCATTGGCATCGAGCAGGCGCAAAATCCCGGCGATGTCGCTGTGACCCTGCAAATCGTTCTGTTGCTCACCCTACTCAGCCTGGCTCCCGCTATCATCGTCATGGTCACCTCGTTCACAAGAATTGTGATTGTTTTTTCCTTTTTAAGACATGCCCTGGGCACGCAACAAGCCCCGCCCAGCCAGGTGTTGATCGGCCTGGCAATTTTTTTGAGCGTATTTATCATGTCGCCTGTCTGGAAAGACATCAATGAAAAAGCGTTTCAGCCTTATATGAACGGAGAGATTTCACAAAAGCAGGCCATCGCAAAAGCCGCCGATCCGGTCAGGGATTTTATGTTCGCTCAAACGCGGGAAAAAGACCTGGCTCTCTTTATCAACATGGCCAATCTCGAAAAGCCCGATGATCCTTCGGATATCCCGACTTTTGTGTTGATTCCCTCTTTCATCATCAGTGAGTTCCGTATCGCGTTTCAGATAGGCTTTTTGCTATACATTCCCTTTTTGGTGTTGGATATGGTCATTGCCAGCGTGCTCATGTCCATGGGCATGATGATGTTGCCGCCGGTCATGATATCCCTGCCGTTCAAGCTGCTGCTCTTCGTCCTTGTCGACGGCTGGTATCTCATTGTCGGCTCGATTGCTGCCGGTTTTCATTGATTGGAGTCAAGATGTCTCAAGAGGTCGCACTTGGAATCATTAACGATGCCATAATTACCTGTTTGCTCGTCTCTATGCCATTGCTGCTTGTCGGTCTTGTAGTCGGCCTGGCTATCTCTGTTTTTCAGGCTGTCACACAAATTCACGAAATGACCCTGACGTTTATCCCTAAAATATTGGCCATGTTCATCACCCTGATCATGCTGCTGCCCTGGCTGATGGGCAAGTTTATTACTTTTACGACGTCAATTTTCAACAGTATCGTTACCTATAGCCGCTAAGTGTGCCGTTTCGTAAAGACGATGTGAGCTTGTAACTCTGACAGGGTTTGGAACCCTGTCAGAGTTGCACGGCACAGGTTAGGAATTCACAATGATATTTGGTATCTCACATAACGATGTCATCCTCTATGTACTGGTTTTCGCGCGAGTGGCCAGCGCAATAGCCATTTTGCCCATCCTCGGCTCGCAAAGCTATCCGGTGCAGGCCAAAATCGGTCTGAGTGTGCTCTTTAGTCTGGTTCTCGCGCCGACGCTCAAAACTTCCGTTGTGCCGGAAGCTTCTTCCGTGCTCTTTTTATTGATGAATATAAGCAAAGAAATAACGGTGGGTTTGCTGTTAGGTTTTCTGGCTTCCATGCTTTTCGCCGGAATCGAGCTTGCCGGGCAGTTGATCGCCATCCAGATGGGCTTTGGCATGGTGAACGTCTTGGATCCGCAGTCCTTTCAGCAGGTTTCGATCATCAGCCAGGTCAAAGTATTGATCGCCAGCATGCTTTTTATCGCCATCGACGGACATCATTTTCTCCTTGAGGGATTGCATCAATCATTCACAGCAGTGCCGCTGTTGGGCGCCAAATTCCCCAGGGAGATTTATGAAATCAACATGCACATAGCGGCGATGATTTTTATTTCAGCCGTCAAGATCGGTGCACCTGTCATCGTAACGCTGTTATTGACCAGCGTGTCGCTGGGATTGATCGCCAGGGCCGTGCCGCAAATGAACGTGTTCTTTGTCGGCATGCCTTTGAAAATCGGCATAGGCATGGCAGCCATGTCCTTTTCCTTGTCTTTTTTTGCCTATGCGTTTCGAACGTTTTTTGGCCAGTTCAAAATTGAATATATGTCGCTCATACGGCTATTAGGACATTAATATGGCACAGGATTCCTTCCAGGAAAGAACCGAAAAAGCGACGCCAAAGCGGAAACAGGAAGCCCGGCGTAAAGGTAACATTCCGCGAAGCAACGAAGTCAATTCCGCTATGGTTTTGCTTGTTGCCAGCTTGTTTTTTCTCATTCTTGGAAAATTCATGTTCAAAGAATTGATGGCCGTGATGAAGGTATTGCTTGCGAATATTTCTTCGATGGATTTGACCAGTGATAAGCTGCCTCACCTGGTAAAGCGTGGAGGGCTCACTTTGGCCCTTCTGGCCGGACCTTTTATGATGACGATCTTTGTGGCAGGCGTCGCTTCGAATATCATGCAAGCGGGTCTGACATTTTCCGCTCATTCGCTCGAGCCAAAATTGGAAAAACTCAATCCTATCGAGGGGTTTAAGCGCATGTTTGCCATGCGCTCACTGGTGGAGCTGGTGAAGAACCTCATAAAGATGGGGATCATCGGCTTTGTCGGCTACCGGACGTTAAGGGGGGAGTTCAACGGATTTATCCAATTACTCAACCAGGATGTTTCGCAAATTGTCGCCTTTGTTGGTGTGGTGGCTATGAAGCTGATATTGAGAGTCGGGGTGGTATTCGCCATCCTGGCCGTGCTGGATTTTTTGTACCAGCGCTACGAATATGAGAAGAATTTAAAGATGACCAAACAGGAGATCAAGGAAGAGCATAAGCAAATGGAAGGCGATCCGCTGATCAAATCCCGGATTCGGGCTATTCAAAGGGAGCGCGCTCGCCACCGAATGCTGCAGAATGTGCCCAAAGCGGACGTGGTGGTCACGAACCCGACCCATTATGCCGTTGCCCTGAAATACGATCCGGAAAAAGCTTCTGCACCGGTGGTCGTCGCCAAAGGCATCCGAAAGATTGCTTTAAAGATCAAAGAGATCGCGCAGCAACACAATGTGCCGGTGGTCGAAAGACCATTGGTTGCGCGAATGCTCTACAAATCGGCCGAAGTTGGCAATGAAATCCCGGTCGAGCTTTACCAGGTCGTTGCCGAAATACTGGCGCATGTTTATAAAATGAAAAAGAAATCGATATAGAACTACAACGTAACTTTCGTGGTAGTTCTAGTCCAACTTGTCGTGTAGCAAACCCTGACAGGGTTCCGAACCCTGTCAGGGTTACAACCACAAACCGGAGTGCAAAGTAAAGTAATGCCAAAGGGATCTAACTTGAAATATCTGAGCGACAATACGGACATCGTGCTCGCATTGGGCGTCATCGGCATCCTCATCGTCATGCTCATTCCCATGCCGCCCATGATTATGGACTTGCTGCTGACGCTCAATATCGCTATTGCCCTGCTCATATTGCTGGTGTCCATGTACATCACCAAGCCGCTGCAATTTTCCGTGTTCCCGGGCATGCTTCTCATCGTCACCATGTTTCGATTGTCGCTCAACGTAGGGACGACCCGGCTCATTCTGGGCGACGGTTATGCCGGCAAAATGATCGATGCCTTTGGCAATTTCGTTATGAAAGGCAATTATGTCGTCGGATTCATCATCTTCCTCATTCTCGTATTGATCAACTTTATCGTCATTACCAAAGGCGCCGGCAGAGTGGCCGAAGTGGCCGCCCGCTTTACTCTTGATTCCATGCCCGGTAAACAAATGAGCATCGACGCGGATTTGAACGCCGGCATCATCGATGAGGTCGAGGCGAGAGCAAGGCGGGTGGAAATATCCCGTGAGGCGGATTTTTACGGTGCAATGGATGGCGCGAGCAAATTTGTGCGGGGCGATGCCATTGCCGGTCTGGTCATCACCGTCCTGAACGTCGTCGGTGGGTTTATCATCGGCGTAGTACAGCTCAAGCTGAGCTTTGCGGAATCGCTGTCTACCTTTACGCGGCTCACGGTAGGCGATGGTCTTGTTTCGCAGATTCCGGCTCTTATCATTTCCACGGGCGCCGGCATGATCGTTACGCGCGCCGCCTCGGAATCCAATTTGGGCAGGGATTTATCCAGACAGCTTTTCTTTAGTCCGCGTGTCGCCTTTATCGGCGCCGGCGTTCTCATGCTTCTTGGCATTACGCCGGGCCTGCCGTTTTTTCCATTCCTCATGTTATCGGCAGGCATCGGCACGGTCGGCTATATTATGAAGCAAAAACCTGCACAGCAGCCGATGCTCGAGCCGCCCGAAAAAGAGAAAAAAGCGCAGGAAGAAAATATCGAAGAATATCTAAAGGTGGATCAGGTCGAGCTGGAGATCGGCTACAATCTCATCCCTATCGTCGATTCGAGCCTGGAGGGCGATCTTTTATCGCGAATTACCCAGATCCGCAAACAGTGCGCCCTGGAGATGGGAGTCATTATTCCGCCCATTCGCATACGCGATAACATGCAGCTCAAGCCAAGCGAATATATCGTTCTCATAAAAGGAAACGAGGTTGCCAGAAACGACGTCATGTTAGGCCATTACCTTGCCCTGAATCCCGGTTCGGCGGAAGCGCCGCTGAAAGGCAAAAAGGTCAAAGAACCCGCATTTGGCCTGCCCGCCGTATGGGTAAAAGGCGAAGAGAAAGAAAGGGCCGAGCTGCTGGGCTACTCCATTGTCACGCCAACGGCGGTGATTGCCACCCATCTTGCCGAGGTTTTGAAAACGTATGCCGACCAGATTCTGACCAGGCAGGATGTCCATGAATTATTGGCGAGCCTGAAAAAGCACCAGGGTGCGTTGGTGGAAGATTTAATTCCAAACCTGCTCAACGAAGGAGCTATTGAAAAAGTATTGAAAAATCTGCTCAGCGAACGAGTGTCCATAAGGGACCTGGCCACTATTCTGGAGTCGCTGGCCGAGCATATCACCCAGACTAAGGATCTCGATCTGCTGACAGAGTATGTCAGACAGGCGCTGTCCCGAACGATTACTGCTCAATTCCAGGATGCTGTTGGCAAGCTCAATGCGTTGACACTCGATCCCGGCCTGGAGCAGACATTGGCCGAGGCTATTGAAGAGGCCAAGAAGGCAGGCATTAACAACGCCCAGGGACTTGGTTTTGCCCTTTCTACCGATGTGTTGCAGCGCTTACTTTCCTCCATTTCAGCCGAGGTCAACAAGCTCGAGGATGAAGGCGTGCAACCCATCATCATCACATCGCCGACGATAAGAATGTACCTGCGAAAATTAATCGAGCCGATTTTTAAATCGCTGATCATACTGTCTTATGCCGAAATACCGGCTCATGTCGAAATCCAATCATTAGGAAGCGTGAGGATGAATCAATGATGGTCGAACGATTTAAAGCGCCGTCGTTGCGCAAAGTGATGACGGCGATAAAAGATAAGCTCGGAGAGGATGCCGTTATTCTGAATTCTCGCTATAATGGCCACGAAGTGGAAGTGATTGCTGCCGTGGATGAAGTGGCGAAATACCAGGAGTCACTTTTGAATATCAAGACTCCGAAAAAATTAGCCACGGCCTCGCCCCAGCCGATTCCCGCACCAGCTTTTTCATCGACGGAACATGACCTGGCCTGCGAGGAAAAAGCGGCGGCCATCACCTATAGCCGGCCAGGGAAACAAGTTACGAAACACAAAGAGGACATTATGCAAAACGGTTATAATGCCAATGGATCCGATCACATCACCGGATGGGAGGAATTGCTGGAGTTAGCGGCGAAGAACGGCAATGGCCATAGCAAAACGGCAATGGCAATGACCGGCACCATCGAACCGGTGATAGATCGAGCCAGGGACAGGGCTGTTGCTGATGACAGCCCGCAAGACGATTGGGCTGATCTCGATCTGACTCGTAAGCTGTGGATGAAATCGGAAAAAAGAATGGAAGTGATGCGACAAGAGATCGCCGAGCTGAAAGAAATCCTGTTAAGACAGGAGCTCGTTGAGCTGAGGAATCGCGCTCATCGCCTTCAGCAGGGAAAAAATAATCGTGACGAAGGCGAGAAAACGCAACAGAACCGGAAGGATAAAAAGTTCTTTGCCGGGATCGCGCAAAAGCTGCGAAAGCGCGGCATACCGGCCCAAACCGCTGTATCGATTGTCAATCGGGTTCAACAGAGAGCGGCCGGCGGACAATTGACCTTGACGGAGGAAAGCGATATACGGCAATTACGTGAAATGCTCGAAGATGAAATTGCCCGGCTCATCAAAGTCACACCCGTCATGGAAGACGTTCCCGGCCAACAAAGGATTGTGCTTATCGGCCCGCAAAATTCGGGAAAAACGTCCACTGCCATCAAATTAGCTTTGCGCAATTCGCTGCTGCATGGAAAAAAGGTGGCCATGATCCTGGTGAGCACATCCGCCGACACCACCACAAAGCACCTGAGCTTGTTGGCCAATGTTGCCAGGCTGCCGCTGGCCATCGTGACGACAGCGAAGGAGCTGCAATCAACGATCGCTGCCCATGATGACAAGGAGCTTCTCCTGATCGATCTTGCCATGGAGGCACAGAAGGAGGATAGAACCATCCTGGAGTTTATTAAGGCGGCCAATGCCACGGAAACCCTTATGGTCATTCCCGCCGATCTTTTGATCGATGATGTGAACAAAACGGTCGATTCCTTCAGCGGCGTGAGCTTTGATGGCGTTGTAGTGACGAAAATCGACAACCTCAAAACACCGGGGTCGATCGTGCAAATCATCGAGGCAGCGGGAAAACCCCTTTCCTATGTATGCAACGGCGAGCTGATTCCCGATCATATCGAACGCGCCAACAAAGCGAAATTAACGCATCTTATTTTAAAAGGATAACAACCATGGTCGATCAGTTAAGCAGAATCAAAGATATTGTCGAAGGTGTGCATTCGCACCGGTCGCACTGCATTGCCGTGACCAGCGGCAAGGGCGGGGTGGGAAAGTCGAACATCGCCCTGAATCTGGCGCTGGCGTTGGTGAAACATCAAAAAAAGGTCGTTCTTGTTGACGCGGACAGCAACCTGGCAAACCTGGACGTTTTGCTGGGTGTCAATCCGAATGTAAACTTGCTGAGCATCGTGCTGGACGATCTGCGGGTCGAAGAAGTCATTTATCACCATACGTCCGGCCTGGATTTTATCCCCAATTCATCGGGCAATAGAAATTGGCAGGCGTTATCCGATGCCATAAAACCAAAAATTTTTGAAGTAATCCTGTTTCTTAAACGGCATTATGATTTCGTTATTCTGGATACGGCGGCGGGATTGGCGCCCATGTCCATCGATCTGACAATGCGCGCCGATGAAATATTCATGACCACCACACCGGAGCCGACGGCCATTTCCGATACCTATGCCATGATCAAAGTGCTGGACAGCCACAAGAAGAATTTGCCAATCAAACTGGTTCTCAATATGGTCTATGACGCTTCTGAGGTGGCGGATGTTTATCAAAGGCTTTCCCTGGTCCTTCAGCACTTTCTCGGTATACGGATCGAGCTGGCCGGTTTTATCAGCTACGATGAACGCGTTCGCCGCGCCATTCACCTGCAAAAACCGTTTATTCTATCTTTTCCCGAAACCGCTGCTTCCGAAGAAATTTTGCAATTGGCAGGATCGGTGCTGTCGAGCAGGATGGTTGTGAGTGATTTTCATGCCAATTGAGGGAGTGGTTTATTAGTGTAATATCTAGCGTAGTTCCACCTCAGACCGACGAGAAAATGAAGATTGAAGGTCGCAAACTCTCAAATTCAAAAGCAGGTTGCTGTTTGCTGTCCTATATCAGATGCCAAATAGCATTTGGAATAGAAAAAGTGACTTTTGCTGAAGAGTATGAACAATTTATAAAACGTTGCCAAGAAACTTTGCACAAAAATAAGCTAATAAGGTAAGGAGCGAGGAGGTATTGTTCGTTATCTACTAAGGTTCTTAATTATAAAATAAGGTCTATGCTATCGAGAATAAATTTAACAAAAATCTATTTTGGGCAAGAGTGACGTGATAATAGGTTTAAAAGTATTGAAAACCGGAGTGGAAAGATGAAGGATATAATCGGAGCTGTTTCCGCAGCGGTCGGATTTGCGGTGTTGGCCTTTTGTATGTGGCAGGGCGTTGACATGGGAGTATCTGTTCTACGCGCTGTAATGAGCGCCACAGTGTGTTCGGTGCTGGCTTATGCCGGTGTCTATGTTTTTAAGATTCAATTAACGAACGAAAAGACGCCGACAGATGAACAGGAGACATCGGAAAAGACCGACGCGAAGGCAAAAGCAGCGGCTAAAGCCTGACCCGGATAAACCGGAACCCAATAAAATACAACCACGAATTTGCACGAATTAAAATGAACCTTTGTGCACAAATTCGTGAAATTCATTTAATTCGTAAGTTCGAGGTTAAATTTTTCAGAATCTAATTTTTGCCATATTGGGACACAAATTGATTTTAAGACGTTAAGTCGCTTTTATGGAGGAGTGCTTTGAGCGAGAATACTAAGGAATTGTGGAAGAATTTCCACGAGGCTAAGGACCAGCAGGCAAAAGAAAAGCTGGTCAGACATTATGAGCCGCTTGTGCAGTATGTTGCCAGCGGCTTTAAAAACGGCCAATCGACGGTCATCGAATTCGGCGATCTGTTGGGCGCCGGAATGATGGGCCTGCTCGAGTCGATAGAGCGATTTGACCCCAACAAACGCATCAAGTTCGAAACCTTTGCCGTAATCCGGATCCGGGGAGCGATACTGGATATACTGCGACAGATCGACTGGGCGCCAAGGATGACAAGAAAAAAAGTCAAGCAGGCGATCAAAGCTATTTCCCACTTG
>METF01000140.1 GCA_001771235.1 Candidatus Zhuqueibacterota bacterium RBG_16_48_16 | reverse complement strand
CGGACGATTACTCTTGATCTGGCTCGCAAATCCCTGCAGCGACTTGATGTCGATGACAAGGGCCTTGACGACATGGATAAACGGATTCTCCTTTCACTGATAGAAAAATTCAGCGGCGGACCGGTAGGATTGAACACGCTCGCCGTAGCGATCGGAGAAGAAAGTGACACCATTGAAGAAGTGTACGAGCCTTACTTAATTCAGATAGGATTTATTAACCGCACGCCTCGCGGTCGGGTGGCGACGGATATGGCATTTCAGCATTTTCGCCGGCTTCGCGCACCGAGGCAACAACGCGATTTTTTTGAATAAAAAAATTGATCAACCAGATGTTGCTCAAGATTGTCTAATGGAGGTATTAGTGCTATGAAACTCTCCGATTTCAAGTATAGTCTTCCGGAAAAACTCATTGCACAGTATCCGAGTGAAAAACGGGATGAATCTCGGCTGATGATACTGAACCGGAAAACAGGAACGATTGAAGAAGGCGTTTTTAAGGATGGTGTGAACTATATGGAAGAGGGGGATTGTTTGGTTATCAATGAAACCAAAGTTTTTCCGGCCCGGTTGGAGGGTACCAAAGATAAAACCGATGCCAAAGTGGAAGTGTTTTTACTGCGCGAGCTGGAACAGGGACTATGGGAAGTCCTTGTCAGGCCAGCGCGCAAAGTTCGCGTGGGTAATAAATTGACTATTGGTAACGAGCTTACCTGCGATGTGATTGATAACACCGTCTCCGGCGGCCGGGTCGTGCGCTTTAATTATAATGGCGACTTTTATAGCATCGTCGAAGATATTGGTAAATCACCCTTGCCACCCTATATAAAAAGGGATCCTGAGCCTTCGGATAAAACCAGGTACCAGACGGTGTATGCGAAAGTACGCGGTGCTGTTGCGGCACCCACCGCTGGGCTGCATTTTACCGACGAGCTGCTTGAGACAATCAGGAAAAAAGGCGTAAAGATCGTGCCGTTGGTTTTGCATCTTGGGTTGGGCAGCTTCAGGCCTGTGGTGGTGGAGGATTTGAGCCGGCACAAAATGGATTCGGAATATTATGACATATCTCCCGAAACCGCCGAAGCCGTGAATCAAGCGTTGAAAAAGAATAAGAAGGTCATTGCGGTCGGCACGTCGGTCGTCAGGGCGTTGGAAACCAGTGTAACTTCGGAAGGTTGGGCTAAGCCCAGTAAGGGCTGGACCGATAAATTCGTCTATCCTCCTTATGATTTCAAAATTGTGGACCGGATGATTACCAACTTTCATTTGCCGAACTCTACGTTGCTCATGTTGGTCTGCGCTTTTGCTGACAGCGAGTCAATATTCAAAGCCTACCGAAAAGCCATCAGGGAAAAGTACAGCTTTTACAGCTATGGCGATGCCATGCTGATTTATTAGGCAAAGCTCGGCGTGGGCAAAAAGGTGCATACGGCGGCCGTTGTTGTTGCCGCAGGCAAAGGGAAACGATTCGGCACCGGTTATCCGAAACAATTCGCAGACCTGTGCGGCAAGCCGGTATTATGGCGAACACTGGCCGTATTCGAGCGCTGTGCCCGTGTCGATGATATTGTTGTTGTGCTTCCGCCGGATGATTTTAAGCAACATGCCACGCTGGTGCGTTCTTGGCAATTCGCCAGGATCAGCCGCTATGTCAAAGGAGGTGCGGCGAGACATTTTTCGGTTTGGAATGGCTTGCTGTCGGTTGCGCCTGAGACGGAGATTATCCTGGTGCACGATGGCGTCAGACCGTTTGTCACGGAGCAGCTCATCGATGCGGTGATCGATGGCGCCGTGCGCTACGGTGCATGTATTCCCGGTGTCATGCCGAAGGATACGATCAAGTCCGTAAACGGCCATTTTGTCAGGAATACCCCGGATCGAAAATCGCTTATACTGACGCAGACGCCCCAGGGCTTTCAAAAGGATATTCTCATAAGCGCTTATGAAAAAGCAGAGGAGCAAGGCCGGTTTAGCACCGATGACGCATCGCTAGTCGAACACAGTGGAAATGATGTTTTTGTCGTTTCCGGCGACTATGGCAATATAAAAATCACCTCGCCGGAAGACCTGCTCCTGGCGGCAACCTTGTTGAAACCGAAATCCCTATGATACGCATTGGGCATGGCTATGACGTTCACCGGCTGGCTCCCGGCCGTAAATTGATTCTCGGCGGTGTCACGGTTCCATTCGACCTCGGGCTCCTGGGCCATTCCGATGCGGATGTTCTGTGCCATGCTATCTGCGATGCGTTATTAGGCGCTGCGGCTCTCGGCGATATCGGCAGGCATTTCCCTGATACGGATGAAAAATACAGAAATATTTCAAGCATTCTGCTGTTAGGGAACGTTGTCAACCAGCTCAGGGAAAAAGAGTTCTCCATTCGCAACATCGATTCGACATTGATTCTCCAGACCCCGAAAGTTGCGCCGTATATAAAAGAGATGAGAGATAACATCGCCCGGGCATCGAATATCGCAATAGAGCACATTTCCGTCAAGGCGACGACCACCGAAGGACTCGGATTTAGCGGGCGGGGCGAGGGCGTCGCCGCATACGCGGTTGTGCTCATTGAAACGAACGGCGCTTGACGCTGATTATATGTGCTGCTGAAAGGAAATCTGTTGAATGCCGCTAACCATTTATAACAGCCTGTCGCGCAAAAAAGAGATCTTTAAGCCGCTTAATGAAGGCCGAGTGCTTATGTACGTCTGTGGCCCCACGGTTTATGATTATCCGCACATCGGCCATGCCAAAAGCTACATCTCTTTTGACGTCATCGTCCGTTATTTTCGCTATCTGAATTACACTGTTCGCTACGTTCAGAACATCACCGACGTCGGCCATTTACTCGACAGCGGTGAAGACCGGATTTTGAAAGGCGCCAAACGGGAAAAACTGGAGCCGATGGAGCTTGTCGAGCGCTATACCTGGGCGTACTTCGATGCCATGGATGCTCTCAACGTCGTCCGTCCCGATATCTCCCCAAGGGCAACTGGCCATGTTCCGGAACAGGTCGCTTTTGTCCGGGAGCTGATCCGCAAAGGTTATGCGTATGAGATGAACGGCTCGGTATATTTTGATGTCACCCGATGGGAAAGTTATGGCAAGTTATCCGGGAGAAAAGTCGAGGATCAGCAGGCGGGTGCCCGCGTCGACGTCAATGAGGAAAAAAGGAATCCGGCTGATTTTGCCTTGTGGAAAAAAGCCGAGCCGGAACACGTGATGCAGTGGGACAGTCCCTGGGGGCGCGGTTATCCCGGTTGGCATATCGAATGTTCGGCCATGTCGATGAAATATCTTGGGACGACGTTCGATATCCACGGCGGCGGCATTGAAAACCAGTTTCCTCATCATGAATGTGAAATCGCCCAAAGCGAAGCGCTGACTGGCAAGCCGTTTGCCAATTACTGGATGCATAACAATATGGTTCTGGTGAACGGCGTCAAGATGAGCAAATCGCTGGGAAATTTCACCACGATTTCGGATGCGCTGCAAAAATATTCCGGGGAGCAAATCCGTTTTTTCATATTGCAGACGCATTATCGCAGCCCGGTCGATTTCAGCGATGACGCAATGGATGCAGCCAGCCAGGGTTTGGACAGGTTATTGAGCAACTATTGGAATCTTAAAAGCCTGCTGCAACAAGCGCCGGAGGGTGAAGCGAATCCCCGTACCGAAGAGCTGACCTCTTTGTTCCGGGAAAAATTTGAAGAGCAGATGAACGATGATTTTAACACCCCGGCAGCGATTGCCCAGGTATTCGAGTATTTTCGTCGGGTCAACAAGTTTATTACATCTGAAAATGCGGTCAGCCGCTCATCGATTCAAAGCTTGATTCAGCCGTTGGACGACTACCTGGATCGCGTGTTGGGCATCGTACCATATAAAAAACCGCAGGACATCTCTGCCGGACCGTTCATTGATTTACTTATCTCGGTGCGTAATGAGTTGCGCCGAAAAAAGGAGTGGCAATTATCCGATTTCATTCGTGACAAGCTGATCGAACAAAATATTGAATTGGAAGATGGCAAGGAGGAGACAAAGTGGAGGGTGCGGCAAAAATAGCTATATGGAAAAAATGTACTTGATTTTTTTCTTTATATTAATATATTATACGGCTTTTTTGCTTTGGAAGGCCCGCTTGTTTTCAAGCCACCATAGCTCAGTCGGTAGAGCGCCTCACTTGTAATGAGGATGTCGCGGGTTCGACTCCTGCTGGTGGCTCGTGGGAAGGCGGGGAGGTGCCCGAGTGGCCAATGGGAGCAGACTGTAAATCTGCCGGCGGATGCCTTCGTAGGTTCGAATCCTACCCTCCCCACTGTTTTTGGGCAGCTATGTCTGACGTCAAGATCGGCCCCTGATCAGCGAAGCCTCTTCTGAGCCGATATTTTTTTATCCGTTGAAGAGGAGTGCGGGAGTAACTCAGTTGGTAGAGTCACAGCCTTCCAAGTTGTTGGTCGCGGGTTCGAGTCCCGTCTCCCGCTCAAAAAGGATGATTCACAGAGCTGCGGCTGATTTTTGGCTTGGTTCTTGATCTTCCAAAAGTGGCACTTTGCCCAAGTAGCTCAGTTGGTAGAGCGCATCCTTGGTAAGGATGAGGTCACCGGTTCAATCCCGGTCTTGGGCTCTTGAGAGAAGCCAATGCTTTAATTTTTGTAATTATTCATTTTTTTATGTCGGAGGGAATGCGATGGCAAAGGAAAAATTTGCACGGACGAAGCCGCACGTGAATATAGGGACGATCGG
>METF01000139.1:15451-20539 GCA_001771235.1 Candidatus Zhuqueibacterota bacterium RBG_16_48_16 | reverse complement strand
CAAGAAACGGCATTGCCGCAATCATCAGAATGGGGATGAGACAAAATTGAAATTTCCGATGCATTAATGGCGATCCTTTTCCAAATACCAATTAAGCATAAAGAGCGAATTGTTTTTTAAGCGTTTTCACATTCCGGCTAATATTTATGCCGTGTGTACATTGGACTCGGCAATCTGAGCAACTGCGGCATGCTGCCAAACCGTGATTTTTTGGCAGCAAATTGAGCGTCCATTCCGCCTGACTAAGGTTGCCATATCCTTCTGCATACCTAACAGCGCGCATCAAAGTGGGAACCTCCACTTTGTGCGGACATTGCGCCACACAGGCGCGGCAGTTCTGACAATAACCCCCGCTATCGAGGCTGCTCAATTTTAAATCCTTTTTTTCTTCATCGGTCAGCGTCAGGTCCTCCATGACGCTAAAATTTAAATCCAGTTGTTCAAAAGTCGTCATCCCGGGAATGGCCGTACACACCCCTTCGTGATTGAGCACCCATTTTAAGGCAGCTTTATGATTGAAGGAAGCTGGATCGCCTTGTCTTCGGGCACCACCTTGCGTCTTCATGGCTACAATCGCAACTCCATTTTCTTTAGCATAAGCGATCGCCCTGGCGACGTCGTCTTTGTCCTCTTGCTGAAAATTGAACACAGCCAATACCACGTCATAGACCCTAGCATCGACGGCGGCGCGAATAATTTCTGGACTTTTATGTCCAGATACACCGATAAAACGCGCCTTACCTGCTTCTTTCGCTTTCACTGCGGCTTTCATCGTGGTTTCATAATTAACCATATTTGCGCTATCGCAAGCGTGTACATATAGAATATCCACGTAGTCAGTCTGCAGCCTTTCAAGACTTTGATCAAGCTGTTTGTTAAAATTTTCAGTTGTCGCCGCAGGAGCGGGACCAGTATCCTCGAGCATAAATATGCCTTTTTGCCAGTCTCTCGCTAAAAAAACCTTGGTGGCAACATACACCTTGTCTCTCGTACCGGTCTCCTTGAGCACACGGCCAATCGCTGTTTCGCTATTACCGCGCAGATAAACGTTAGCTGTATCCAGGTGTTTCAGCCCCATCTCCAGCGCCTTTTTTATTAAATCTGGACTATCGGTATTCATGACGCCAAAACTCAAAACCGGTACCTCAAGCTTGGTCCGACCCATGGTCCGGTAGATTAGCTTGGGATTTTTCTTCTTTTCATCTGTTTCGGCACGCAGAAGCGGTGCCGTCAGGCTGGCGCCGAGAACGCCGGCAACGCTCCCTCGCAAAAACTCTCTTCTATCCATTTTCATTTCCTCCTTAAGGCTTAGTGGTTTTTTAGTCGACACCTCTCAGCTCGTAATCTCACTATCCATGTTCATGCGCCTCAGGCCGTCGCGTGTGCTTTGGTGCCGAATTGGGTTATTTTGCTTTATTGTAAATAAATACAACGTCTAATATTAGTATAATTATCCGCAGTCAATTTTATAAAATACATGCCTGTGCTTGTTGAATTTGGATTCCATTTATAAGAATGGCGCCCCGAATTTTGTTTTTCTTTGCAAATACAATCTACCAATTGCCCTTTTAAATTATAGATTGATAATTCGATAAATGAGGCAGAGCTCAAGTAATAAGATATTGTTGTGCTGGAATTAAATGGATTTGGATATGCAGGGTTTAAAATAAACTTTGATGAAATATCTTGATTATCAGAAACAACTCTATCCGATGGATTGAGCTCAATTAATTCATATTCCTGACTACCCAGTCCAATCGCTTCAGCATGATCGAGAGTATGAATACTGTTTCTTGACTCCATGCGTTGTCGTAATGATGCGCTTTTTTGCGGATCAGCTGCATATATCAGGTCAACACAGGCTTTATCCAGTGCCACAGGATCGAGCGACGCAAGAATTCCAATATCATCAAGCTCTGGCGGAGCTGGACTACTATCGCAGTCGCAATCGACGGACAGATTATTCATCAGGTTGATATACAAGATTCTGTTCTCCAGACTGTTTATAACAGCTCCGGCTGCTTCCGCCATGGATTCAAGAAAAGTATCCTGTACTCCACCCCACGGACTACTCATGCTGTTGCCTGCTGTATGTATCCAACACTTTCCTGCTGTGGATGCAATACCTATGGACATGTTTTTTATTGCGTCTCCAAATCCGCCCATGGCATGACCCTTAAAATGGGAAAGAATCAGGAAAGAATCGTAATTCGCAAAATGTGATCCGACAAAATCTTCCTTAATGTTTTTCCCGTTTGGAAACGGCAAGCTGATATAGCCTTCTTCATCCATAATATCCGTAGGCGCAATAGCGGCAAAACCATGATCGATCATGACTTATTTGTGTGCACTCGTATTAGCGCGACCACCGCCATATGCCGTATTGCATTCAACAATCGTCCCGTTAATGGATTGAACCAAATCTTTAATGAGGTTCGGATCAGGGTAATAGTGACCACCCGGTTCACCTGAATGCAGCTTAACGGCAACTTTTCCGGACAACTCTTTATTCAAGACGATCCGGGAATAAATATTTAATAAGCCGCTGGAACTAATATCATTTGTAAAAAATACCTGGGACGGGGCTTGATGATTGTCGATAGTTACTAGAGGATTGCTCGTATGTTCATCTTTTGCGAAAACCTTAGCCAAAGGAGCGAAAATGGCAGCTGTACCCAGGACGCTTGTCGTATTTTTTAGAAATTTACGACGTGATAATTGTTTTTTCATATAGCCTCCGGTTGATAATATAAAATGGTATCGCCAATTAGTGGCATTTCCATCCCGTTGTCAAACATGGTTCATTACACATTTTTAGCGTACTTTACTGCGTAGCGTTGTACTCCTCATCCGTAACAGGTCCTAACCAAACTGCACCTCCTTCATCCGTATTGAGGCTAATGGCAATGTGTGCAAATTCGCTTTCGGGTGCCGCACCGTGCCAGTGGACGACATTTGGCGGAATTTCTACAACATCGCCTTTGCCTAAAAGTCGGGCAGGGTGGCCTTTTGCCTGGTAATATCCCTGCCCTTCGGTGATAAAGAGTATTTGTCCCCCCAGATGAGAGTGCCAGTTCGTTCTTGCTTTAGGTTCGAACGTTACATTGCCAAACTTTGCATGAAGCGTAGTGTCAGTTGCTCCCATCATGTGCACCCACACCGTTCCGGTAAAGTTGTCGCTAGTTATTATTTCTCCTTTTGGAAAAACAGGATCACTTTGCGGGGTTGGTTGATCTGTTTTTTTCTCCATAGTGCAACCGGTAATCAGAATGATCAGAAAAAGCAGACTGTATCGAATATTGTGTTTCATCATTGGATTATCTTTAATTTGTTTATTTTGGCTATTGTTTAAAAAATTATTTTCTTTGTTTAAGGTTATTGCGATTGCCTGGTTTCAAGAACTTGATTTAAAACTGCCTGAGCATTTTTGGCTTCATTTTCACTGACGGTTGCTTTAATGATACCTACAAATTCATTCAACTGTTCGGGAGTAAAGCCGACATTCAGACAAATTGATAAATGACTTCGCAGCATAGGTTCAACACCGCCAATACTGCTGAGTACAGATATTGTTACCAATTCTCTTTCAGCAAAAGTCAAAACATCACGTTCAAAAATATCGGCGAACAGATGTTCTTTCAGAAATATTTCTATTACGGGGGCAAAAGCGGCATAACCTCTTTTCGGCCCGGTTAGCGGCATCCCTACAAGTCTTTCCAAATTCTCTTTGCCTCGTTCATATTTACAGCGTTCATCATTTATCGGCGAAGCATCAGACCCCGTTTTATCGTTGATTCCTTTGGCTTTTCGTTCATCAAGCACTTCCATAAAATTTTGCAATCCACGGATACTGCGTGGAAATCCGCAATACGCGTACAGATGTACGATTACTTCTTTTATCTCATTGATGGTCAATCCGGCATTTAATCCTTCGTTTAGTACAGATGTTAACTGCTCAAGATCTCCTGTTGCCGTATAAGCCGCAATGGGGATAATACTTTGTTGTTTTGCCGTCAATGCCTTATTAGATTCTTCCTTGCTTTGCGCAGAAAGGTTTCCGTAGAAGCAACCAAGAAGAGTTAATCCCATGATTATTCTGACTACCAATTTTTTTGTCATAATGACACTCTTTATTTCATTTACATTATTTTGCTTCACATTATCTTTTCTGAGATTCGCGATTCTTCCTGGTTTAACTTTCCCGTTTAGATACCTCCACGTGATTGGATATCAATCCTTAACTTGAAGGCCTTTTCAATCACATCCAGTCTCGCTTTCCTTGGATCTGTCTTGCCGACCGGTTTGCCATCGGACTGGATATCGAGGATCTCATTCTTTTTGGGAGTGTAAACAGGCCATTTCGGCAGTCCCTTACCATTAGGATCACCGGTCTTGGCGAAGTTTGCCCAATAGGAGTTCATCATTTGCGCCACATTTAGATCTTCAGGTGTGGCTTCAGGGGCACCCCATCGCGCATTGAGGTTGTTAAATACATAAGCGACTTCAGATCCGTGTCCAGCGCCAAACCGCATTCTCTCCCTCATTGGGGCGGGAACGTATGAGAATAGGTACATGTAAGCCGGCTCTCCATTTGCAACAAAAGCCCTTGCGGCTAAACGGCCTGGCTCACCCCATACCCAGTCGGTGTTGAACTTTGTGATTACCTCAGCGAATTCTTTGCTGCCATCAGGATCATAGGCAGCTTTTGCCTCGCTCTCCAGTTCCCCGAACAGTGAAAACAGTTCTTCCTTTGAACTGCTGGAATTAACAAAGCCTCCACCAATTTCCGCACTTGTATTCCCGATGATGAGTGGAACGCGTTTCTGTCTTCCGGCCTTGTATGCACTCTCGGCAGTCTCCACAACCAGTTTGCCATCGAGTATAGGTCCCAAATAGGAACGCGGGCCTCCTTGCCCATCCGTTTCCTGTCCTCCGTCCACAATCTCCTCCACGCTCAGTGCACGTAGCTTGGCCAGTGCTGCTGCATCCGTGCCTTCGATCCCATGTTTACGTGCAAAGTTTATCCCTATCGTTTCCGCCGAAACGGGATAAAACGGATCGGCATTTTCTTCACGAATCGGCCTGCCG
>METF01000139.1:15082-15383 GCA_001771235.1 Candidatus Zhuqueibacterota bacterium RBG_16_48_16 | reverse complement strand
TGGTATGGTCAATAGTGAATGTACCGAGACACCACCGGAAGAGAAACCGAAAATGGTAACATTTTTAGGGTCGCCTCCGAACTCGGCAATGTTCTGCTGTATCCATTCAAGCGCGGCAATCTGGTCCATGAAAGCGTAACTGCCCTTGGGTTCTTCCGGATGCTCCTCGCTCAAGGCAGGGAATGCAAAATGGCCAAGGCGCCCCAGACGATAATTGAGGGTCATCAGGATAATACCTCCCCGGGCAAATTCATGTCCAGAAGTGCCAGAGCCGCTACCTCCAACAAATGCACCACCGTGT
>METF01000139.1:12773-15073 GCA_001771235.1 Candidatus Zhuqueibacterota bacterium RBG_16_48_16 | reverse complement strand
CACCGTGTATCCATACCATGACCGGCAGTTTTGCACCTTTTTTAGCTTCAGCAGGCAGCCACAAATTAAGGTAAAGGCAATCCTCCGATGAACCTTCAGAAATTGATCCGGGTGCTGCACCCCATCCTGCTTGAGCACAATTAGGGCCAAACTCGCTGGCATCGCGAACTCCCTCCCATCGGGTTACAGGCTGGGGCGGGCGCCAGCGGGATTCACCAACCGTCGGAGCTGCGTAGGGAATTCCCTTGAAAATTGACACATCACCTTCCGTCACACCACGAACGATTCCTGATGTGATACGAACCGTCGGCGCTGCGGTCGGATCAGCGTTGCCAATTGGTTGTTGAGCATGTAGACTGCAACTCAAAACAACTATTAGTAGTCCGAAAATTGTTGTTTTCATACGGTTGTCCTTTATAAATATTTACCAAAGAATTCGTTGAGTTTTTTCATCGCCTGAGCTACATATTCAGGAACATAATATGTCTGAATGTGAGTAGCTCCTTCAATCAGGAATAATTCTTTCTCTTTTGTACCTGTAGCAAGGTTGAAAGCATTGTCGGTCATGTAATAGGTGTCGGCTTTGCTTCCCGCCATCATCAACAATGGTTGATTAATTAAATCCATATTGGTGGCTGCGTCAAATGCCATCAGGTCGAGCAGACTGCTCATAGTGTACCTGAATGTGGAATTGGGATGTGCGTGGGTTCTATTATAATAATAATGGCCTTCACGATACAAATCAAACGGCATTTTGTCTGCCATTTCATCGGTTATTTTTGTATCAGCAGCATAGCGTATTTCGCCACCCGCCGCTTCCAGGGCACGGGCTTCAGAAGCCTGTTTTAAACGTTGCTGAATGGTGGACAGTCCTGAATTCATGAATCCGTTGCGTCTTACCACACCGGAATTAAACATACTAAGCGTAGCTACGACTTTAAAGCGTTTATCGGTTTGGGCTGCCTTTAATGTATAGCCACCTCCACCACATATTCCCAATAGGCCTAGACGATCACCGTTTACACCTGCAAATTGAGTGATAAAATCTGCCATCCCACGGATGTCTTCAATACGGTTGGCTGGCTTATCAACATTTCGAGGCTCACCGCCACTGGCTCCCTGGTACGACGCATCAGCAGCAATGGTGATGTATCCCGATTCTGCTAAACGCTGTGCGTATAATCCGGCTACCTGCTCCTTAACTCCGCCATTGGGGTGCGCAACCACCACCGCCGGATAATTCTTTGAGGGATCATAATTGGCGGGTGTGTAAACATTAGCAGAGATATCAATGCCATTCAGTTTATAGGTTACAGGATGAATATTCACTTCGCCTGGTACATTTGCTGTAATGGCATCCCTATAAACCAAGCCAAAAGGATTGTCTGGCTTGGTTTGACCTGAAGAAATGATATTTGTCGTCATAAGCATTAATACCACAAAATGGTTTATAATTTTTCTTTTCAGTTTATTTTCCTCCCTTATTGTTTTTATTTTGTAGATTATTTTTTCGAATCAGCATATATCCCTATCACTTATCCAGTCCTTTTTCTTTTAACCATTCCGACATGAGGTCAGCTATCTCCTGATTATTCAGATCGGAAAATGGAAAATGCGTATTTCCTTTGATGCCAATTTCAGGCAAATGGATCACCATTACATCACCTCCGTGATGGTTTACGGTATCCCTCCATAATTTTGCCATTTCAAGGCGCACCCGCCATCCATCCTGACCCGGATTGGGATTTGGTTCGCTGGGGATGAAATCGCCATAATAAATTACAATGGGAATTTTCGTCAGCTGCATAAATTCAGTCAACGGCACTGCAGCGGCTTCAAGTGTACCACCTGAACTTGGCTTGGGTGCAAGTACTTCACCTTCAGGGAAAAGAAAACCGCTTCCCGGTTCATAGGAAACGATCGCTTTTATATTTTGATTTTTGATAGCGGTGAGCCATCCCATTCCACCCGAATGTGAATGTGTTACAAGAATTCCCGATCCAATTTTATCGAACAATGCCGAAACAGCTTCGGCATTAAGATTCACATCAATTGCCCCAATACTGGGAGTCATAGAGCGAAAATACTGCTCAAGTGTGGCAGAGTCACGAGCAAATTGTACTCTTTCAAAATATTTTGGCCATATACCGATGCGAAAAGTACCAAACCATCCCTGCTCATCTGGTATCGGTTCAATAGTGGCCGCAACTGTACTGCGACCAGCATCGCCTCTGCGGGGCTGGTCAATAAGATAAACCGGAAAACGCTTGCGTAAAAAGATATTCTGAAAACCTTCCCGT
>METF01000139.1:11487-12706 GCA_001771235.1 Candidatus Zhuqueibacterota bacterium RBG_16_48_16 | reverse complement strand
AAGAGGAAAATTCCGTGCATTATCAGGGATTTGATAAAAAACATAAGCATGGTCACCATGAAAAGTCTGTCCTGCTCGGGTTGGATTGTATGGATCGAACGTGCCCGGGGCGGTGATGACCTTTCCACCCACCGCGAAGCTGCCTTGCTCCAGTATCACCAGCGGCTCATGCGTTTTTGTTGTATCTTGTGCACTCACAGGAGCGATGACCACAGCCACCAAAAAAACCAGAGCACCGATCCTAATCGTCTTCATCTTGCATCGATCCTGTTTCATACTTTTTCCCTATTTCAAGTTTTTTTTAACACAACGAATATTTATATGGAACCGTTGCAACTGTAACCTGCTGAACAACATGGGCGCTATGAATAGTCCGCGCGCCCGCTTCGGAAAGGCTAAATTGTTTAACCATTCCATCTCGAATCAGAATTTTTATCGCACCTGCAACGTCTTTAATGGAGACGGCTGGATCAATCCGATGCTGATAAAACAGATCGAGAGTGCTATTTCCAAGCTTGCGCTTACGTATGTTTTTTCCTACTTTTTCTTAATTAAATATACAAACTTGCAAGCGCAGGGTGATATAATGATTATTGAAAATTATTGTATAATTCTGCAGAGCTTCAAGGTGAAAATTATACAAGGACAAGCTCTCTTCGGCTCTTCCAGCTTTATACAGGAGCCGGACGGCATGATAAGCAATGTTTGTACTCGCGAATACGTGTACGGAAACAAACCGAGAGATAACTATGGATTCACATTATAAACAACAGGAAAAATTGGAGGTACAACGGGCGCAAGCCAACCGGAATGAGCTTGTTGAGCTCATCGCACGAGCGGTTCGCGAAGATGGGAAAATTGAGCCGATTAAAGGGATAATTCTTCAGCGCGCCTCATCGCCCGGAGAGCCGCTTCACATTGTAGCTGATCCTTCGTTTTGCGTTATTGCGCAAGGCAGCAAAGAGATTATTCTCAGTGACGAAAGCTACCAGTACGATCCCGCCCACTATCTTCTCCTCACCACCGAGTTGCCACTTACGGGTCATATCCGCGACGCTTCTCAGGAGCTGCCATACCTCAGCTTCCGCCTGGTACTCGACGTCGCGCTAGTCAATTCAGTCATGGTTGAGGCCGGCGATACCTCCCCAGAAGACCATGCCGATGTGAGAGCCATTACTGTTAGCTCGCTTGAAGCAAACCTGCTGGATGCCGTGGGGCG
>METF01000139.1:9961-11456 GCA_001771235.1 Candidatus Zhuqueibacterota bacterium RBG_16_48_16 | reverse complement strand
AGCCCCCTTTCTCGCGCCTTTGATCACTCGGGAGATTGTCTATCGGCTTTGGGTTGTAGAGCAGCGCGATCGGCTGCGCCATATCGCGGCCAATAGCGGTTACACATCCCCTATTGCCAAAGCCATTGAGCGAATGCGCACAAAGTTTGACCAGCCATTGCGAATCGAAGAGATCGCGAGCGAGTCCGGCATGAGTGTATCGGGTTTCCACCACCACTTCAAGGCCGTCACGGCAATGAGCCCTTTGCAGTTCCAAAAACAGTTACGGCTCCAGGAAGCCCGCCGGTTGATGCTCGGCGAGCGTCTCGACGCCGCCAGCGCCGGTTTCCGGGTGGGTTACGACGACGCCTCACACTTTAACCGGGAGTACAAAAAGCATTTCGGCCTGCCGCCGTTGCGCGATGTGGAACGGCTGCGGGAAAGCGCCAGCCGTGCCGCCGGGTGACATCGGCGGTTGGAGGACAAATTACGGCATTCTGACCCTGGGTGCAGAAAGATTGATTCCTGGTCGGCGGTTTGCTTTCCGCTGATGTCTTTAACAAAGATACCATAACCCCCTTTCCGCTGGTTACAGATATTTATCTGTAATCCATGCTACGAATTTTGTGATTTTAAATTCTGCACAAGCGATTTCAATCGCAACATAGGCTATGGCAAGGATTGAAATCCTCTCTAATTCTTTGATTTTTGCAGCCAACATGGTATGCGATGCGGATAACATATCCGCCACGAGCCTCAAGGCCATGCTAACTGGTGCGAACCATAAGCAGCACTTCAAGAAAGTTCAATCCGAAACAGCCCGCGACCACTAAACTAACCCATACAATGTGGCGGTTCGCATCCGGTGGAGCAATGAGGTCATACTTTTTTACTGATTAAACCTATCTATTGCCCATTTGAAGGTGTGGTGGAAATCGCTTATTTCATCCTTTTTTATTATTGGCGACTACTACAAGTAATATGGATTATTTGAACCCAATCGCCGGATAACCTACCCAATGATGCGGTGTTGCAATGGTAGTCTGTCCCATTCCTAAATCATCCACTTTCAAATGTGGCTGGCTGATGCTTGTGGCATACGCAACAGGAACGCCCGTTAACGTACCGCTTTCCCCCAAAGACTGAAGATATAGTGAAGTCAGTAGTACAAAAGGAATTGAATACCGGCCGCACCAGGTCCATTTATATTCTCTGAAATCATCCGGATTTACAGTATATGAAAAAAACCGGGCAACTTTTTCCTCTGTCAATTCCCCTTCAAAACATGTTTTGATTATTTCCCACTCATGAGACACCGCCTGAGTATTGCCGGTACTGTCTGTTCCATACGGAGCATGATTTTTTCCGCCCCATTCTTCATCGCCATAATGTAAAGCATCGGATGAAATAAGCAGTGCCATATCTTTTCCCCAGCTTAAATTTTTTTTCGCCATAATTGAAAACAGCACTTTGGCCAAATGTTGGCTAATCGATTTCATCCGATCAAAATCCATAT
>METF01000139.1:8711-9950 GCA_001771235.1 Candidatus Zhuqueibacterota bacterium RBG_16_48_16 | reverse complement strand
ATACTGATAATTTCGATGTTTCGGTTTTGGTACTGCAAAAACTGGATCAATGCCTCTACGGAATGCTCCACTGTTTGCATACGATCATGGATGATGGCCATGTCTGCCGGTAATGGACTGATAATTTCATCACGGAGTGCGGATACCTTCACCGGCCCGTAAGGTCCATGCCAAAATTTAAAACTGTCAAAAACCAGTTGGTTTTCAAGATTAAACGACCGTGCCTTGTGTGCCACGCCAAAAATGATTACTGTCTTTGCATTGATATTTCTCAAAACAGCTTTATACAGCCATCCTGCGTAGGTGTAATCATCATGCGGACAAATGGCCGTTTTCCAAACCGTTCCCGGTGCTTGTTCAGAACGAATTAAATCATCTTGATTCAGCGAATTGATTCTCGCCATCAGTGAATCCATTTGCCAATCCCAATGAGCATATCCCACAGTATCGGCCAGCCCGCGCATTGAAATTTCAGGATTTGGCTGAGCGTGCAATGAGCTGCTTGATACGATTCCACAAAGAAGAAAAATAAAAATACTAGAAACAGATTTTCTCATGTGTTTTTTAATGCAAGGGCTTACCCCTTGCATTTTTTCCTCCCTGGAGCAGAACCCCAGGGTGATCCTTGGTGAAAAGCCACTGCGATCGATACCTGGTATATCGTTACTAAAATACCAACTAACATGATTTTCAGGTTCGATCCTGATTTAGACTATACGGACGATATGCTTAGTTGACCAGAAAACTGATCCGCAATGGATCCCAGGCTGGAATCCGTTTAGGTTTGCGATCCAGCAATTTCAGGTCTTCTGTTTTTAAATACTTCTTCTCGATTATAACAGTGAAAACATATTTGTCAAACCAGTTATCATACATAGTCCAGTATCCTTTGTTTCCTTTCTCGCTTCCCCATGAATTTTCCCCCCGCCATTTGAGGACTGTACCGTTAGTGGTATCAGCGCCGACAAAGACCATAGCGTGGTTAGCATTGCTAACGCGGTAACGGATACGGTCTGCTTTATTCATCTCATCTTTGATTTTAAAAAGCACGTTGTAATCATAAATATCCGCTGCCATGATTCCCAAATCACGTTCCATTTGCCAGCCAACATCAGCTGCAAACCAAACCGGAGTTTTGTTTGTTAAAGATGCCAGAGTGTATTTTTTTAATTTTTCAGTATCAAGATTAATAAAACTCATATCCGGTTTTTCTGCCATGTTGGTACAAAAATTAACCTG
>METF01000139.1:8018-8669 GCA_001771235.1 Candidatus Zhuqueibacterota bacterium RBG_16_48_16 | reverse complement strand
ACAGGATCACATACTGGTCTAAGTCCAGGTTGACCGCTTCCTTATAAAATTCAGTGGGTGTATATTTTTTTTCGATTAGTTTGCCATCTTTATCTTCAATACGCCAAGTAAAACTTTGCGGTGGTATTCCAAAGTAGAGAACCAGCACACGATAAAAATCCTGCAACATTTCCATCTTACGGTCTCTGAGCGAATTTTCACTTTTCCCCTGCCTGGCCATTGCTCTCAATTCAACCGCATCCTGTCTGGCTAGATTGAAGAGTGTTTTGTTCATCAGTTTCGATTTGCTGCTGTTTACGGTTTCCGGCATCAATTGCTTTGGAATTACACCGTATTTTTCAATCAGATTAACCACAAAATTCCACCAGCCGCCATCGGGAATGGGGTTATCTAAAATTGCCTGTAACTCGCGGTCATCGATATCACGATCCCGTGTTTCAATTATTGTTTCCAGAAAATAATTCGCTTTATCCAGTTTATCCCAGAAAAACAGGTATGCTTCGGAAAATTCAAAAGTTTTAAGATTGAATTTATCTTTTACAATCGGGCGCATTAAATTCAGGGCGGCAAACATCCAGCACCGGCCCGTGCTTTTTTGATCGGTGATACCCTCAACAGCAATATTTATGTTAAAAACATCATTTTGACTAT
>METF01000139.1:7678-7949 GCA_001771235.1 Candidatus Zhuqueibacterota bacterium RBG_16_48_16 | reverse complement strand
ATAAAACCAGACCTATCAAGATTGTCCAATTATTATTTGCGCTGGTTACAAGTATTTATCTGTAATCCATACAACGAATTTTGTGGTTTAATTAAATCTGTTCAGGCAACTTCAATTACAACAATTGTATTGGCAAGGATTGAAATCCTCTCTAATTCTGTGGTTGATGCAGGCAACATAGCAGGCGTTGCGGATAAAATATCCGCAACGAGCCTCAAAGACCGAAATGTGTCATCCTGGCCGTTAGACATACCAGCGCGTTGTGACCTCT
>METF01000139.1:7475-7614 GCA_001771235.1 Candidatus Zhuqueibacterota bacterium RBG_16_48_16 | reverse complement strand
CACCGGCGTATCCAGCCGGGCTGTCACGGTAAAACGCCTGGTACTTCCACTGCCATCTGTCGCTTCGATGCTGATTTTCTCCAATGGGCGGATATCATCGCTTATGTGAATCGTAAATGTTTCCACACCGGTGAGGCCC
>METF01000139.1:7329-7446 GCA_001771235.1 Candidatus Zhuqueibacterota bacterium RBG_16_48_16 | reverse complement strand
TTGCAGCGGCAGTACGCCCATGCCCACCAGGTTGCTGCGGTGGATGCGCTCAAAGCTCTCGGCAATGACGGCTTTGATGCCGAGCAAAAGTGTGCCTTTTGCCGCCCAGTCTCTCGA
>METF01000139.1:7113-7185 GCA_001771235.1 Candidatus Zhuqueibacterota bacterium RBG_16_48_16 | reverse complement strand
ACGAATATTGCCGAACGTGCCGCGCACCATGACGCGATCGTTGCCGCGTCGCGAGCCAAAGGAATTGAAATC
>METF01000139.1:6713-6987 GCA_001771235.1 Candidatus Zhuqueibacterota bacterium RBG_16_48_16 | reverse complement strand
GATTTCCCGGATCGGCTGCGGCTCCGCAGATAATTCTTCAAAGAACGGCGGCTCCTGAATGTAGGTCGAATCGCCTTGCCAATTATATAGATCGCTTTTGCTATCCGGAATTTTATTCCATTCCTCATTGAACGAGCTCACGTCTGAGTACATTTTTCGATAGGTTTCCGGCTTTGAGGCGACGTCGAGATAGCTCTTGATTTCCGCTGAGGTCGGCCAAATATCGCGCAGGTAAACGGGCCGGCCGTTTTTGTCCGCAGCCAGCGGGTCTTTA
>METF01000139.1:0-6531 GCA_001771235.1 Candidatus Zhuqueibacterota bacterium RBG_16_48_16 | reverse complement strand
GCCGCTGTTGCCAATACAGGTGGTGCAGCCGTAACCGACCGTCTGAAAGCCAAGCCGATCCAGGTACGGCGATAATCCGGATTCGTTCAAATATTCGGTCACTACCCGGGAACCCGGTGCCAGGCTTGTTTTGACATGAGGCGGCACGCTCATGCCCCGCTCGACCGCCTTTTTGGCCAGAATGCCGGCGCCCAGCATGACCGAAGGATTGCTGGTGTTGGTACAACTGGTAATGGCCGCAATGACGACCGATCCGTGTTGAAGAGTTGTTGCACCATCGCCATTCATGGAGATGGATACGGATTTCCCCAGCGCCTTTTTATCGAGATGGAATCCCCGTTGCTCGACAGGCGCAGAAAGGGCGGTGTTAAAAGCCTGTTTCATATTCGCCAGGGTAATTCTGTCCTGCGGCCTTTTGGGCCCCGCCAAGCTCGGCTCGACGGTGCTTAAATCCAGCTCCAGCGTATCGGTAAACAGAGGATCGGCTGTGTCATCGGTTCTGAAAAGTCCCTGTGTTTTTGTATAGCGCTCGACCAGATCGACGGCGCTCTCCGGCCTGCCGGTTCTTCTCAGGTAGTTGAGAGCCTCCTGATCGACCGGGAAAAATCCCATGGTGGCGCCGTACTCGGGCGACATGTTGGCGATGGTCGCTCGATCCGGTAAGGATAGCTGGCTGAGCCCGGCTCCGTAGAACTCGACGAATTTGCCAACAACGCCTTTTTTTCTCAACATTTCGGTCACCACGAGCACCACATCCGTTGCCGTAGCACCTTCATCCATCTCTCCCACAAGCTTAAAGCCGATGACCTCCGGCAAAAGCATGTAGTAAGGCTGGCCCAGCATAACCGCTTCGGCTTCGATACCGCCAACGCCCCAGCCGACGATGCCGAGACCGTTGATCATCGTCGTATGCGAGTCCGTGCCGACCAGGCTGTCCGGGTAAGCGATCTGTTCATCTTCCTCTTTGGTGAGAAATACCCCGCGGGCAAAATACTCAAGGTTGACCTGGTGGACGATGCCGACGCCGGGCGGAATGACGGTAAATTTCTTAAAGGCATTTTGACCCCATTTCAAAAACTCGTAGCGCTCGCGGTTCCGCTCGAACTCGATCTTCATGTTTCGTTGCAGGGCTTGGCGAATGGCAAAATAGTCAACCTGAACCGAATGGTCGATGACCAGCTCGGACGGCAGCAAAGGCTCGATCTTTTTCGGGTTGCCGCCCAGCCGCTTCATGGCCGATCTCATGGCGGCCAGATCGACCAGGGCGGGAACGCCGGTAAAATCCTGCAAAATGACTCGGGCTGGCTTGAAGGGAATTTCATGTTGCGACGTGCTGCCGGGACGCCAGGAGGCAACGTGCTCCACGTCGCTTTGGCTGATTAATTCATTATCGCAATATCGTAAAATGGATTCGATCAGGACTTTGATGGAAAATGGCAGCCCGGAGACATTGCCCAAACCGAGCTTTTCCAGTTTTTCCAGGCCATAATATCGGACTCCCCCTGCAACTGCGTCAAACGATTGTTTAGTACCGAGAGGGTCGTTTCCTTGTACCGACATGAGTTCTCCTGATTAAAATTTTGCACCCTCACCCTAGCCCTCTTCCTCGAGGGAGAGGGGACTACTTGGGCGGCAAGAGCCGTCTTTTAACGAATCTGCAACAGCCCGGCCCGCAGGAATCTCCTTCAGTGCTGGAAGAGATTCAAAATCCACCCGTTAGTGAGGCTTTATTTCCTTCCTTCTAAATTCCTGGTTCGACATTCGATGTTCATTATTCATTTTAACTTAATGCTATTGGCCTAACCCGGATAAATCGGAAACCAATAAAATACAACCACGAATTTGCACCAATTGCACCCGAATTTGCACGAATTAAAATTAATTTTGGTGTACAAATTCGTGAAATTCATTTAATTCGTGAAAATTCGTGGTTAAATTTTTCAGAATCTAACTTTTGCCATATTTGTACATAAATTGATTTTTAAGATACAAAAAAGCTCTGCCACCTGCTCTTGAGCTGCGGGTCTTTGACCGTTTCCATCAGGTAATCGCAAAACTCGTGACCGGTTGCTCCGTCGCTGCGTCCGGTTATGGCCAGTTTTTTCTCGTATTGGCCGGTGATATCCAGAGCCATTTCCAACTGTTCCGCAATGTCGCTCAGGCCGATGTGCCGGATCATCATCGCCGAGGCGCGGATGAGGCTGGAAGGATCGGCATACTCTCCCCGGCCTTCTTTGATCATTCGCGGCGCTGAGCCATGAATGGCTTCAAACATGGCGTACCTTTTGCCGATGTTGGCGCTTCCGGCTGTGCCGACGCCTCCCTGGAATTCGGCTGCCTCGTCGGTCAAAATATCACCGTACAGGTTGGGCAGCACCATCACACGAAAATGGGTGCGGCGTTTGGGATCGATGAGTTTGGCGGTCATGATGTCGATGTACCATCCTTCCCAGGTGATCTCCGGATACTCTTTGCCGATCCGTTCGGCGGTTTCCAGAAAGAGGCCATCCGTCGTTTTCACTACATTGGCCTTGGTGACGACGGTTACGCTATTGATGCCGTTATTCCTGGCATATTCAAAGGCCATGCGGATGATGCGCTCAGCGCCCTGTTTGGTGATGACCTTAAAGTCAATGGCAAGATCTTCGGTCACCTGGATGCCTCTGCTGCCGAGAATGTAGGCGCCTTCGGTATTTTCCCGAAAGAAAATCCAGTCAATGCCTTCCTTCGGCACTTTGACCGGGCGGACGTTGGCAAAGAGGTCCAGCTCGCGACGCATGGCCACGTTGGCGCTTTCGATGTTCGGGTAAGGCCCGCCTTTTTCCGGAGTCGTCGTCGGCGCCTTCAGGATTACATGGCAGGCTTTTAGCTCCTTCAGCACGTCATCGGGAATCGCTTTCATACATTTGACGCGATTTTCGATTGTCAAGCCTTCAATCGTCGTGAATTCAAGCCTGCCTTTTTTGATGTGATCCGCCAGCAGATATTCCAGCACGCGCTGTGTTTCCCGGGAGATGATCGGCCCAATGCCGTCGCCCCAGCAAAAGCCAATTTTAACAGGATCGATTTTTCCATAATCGATCCAATCTTCGGCTTTTTTCATTTTTTCCACTCTTGCCATCTGCTCTTCGACGATAGCGGCAAAATGGTTTTTCGCTCGCTCAATGACCTGGTCGTTCATCGATCCTCCTTTGTTTCATGGCTCTCTGCTTTTTAGTTGAAGGAATGTAGCCCATTTTTTTCAATAAATCAAATTGAAAGTTGGTTTGAAAATTTGCTGTCATTGCGAGGCGTTTCCTTCGACAAGCTCAGGACAAGTTTTGCCGAAGCAATCTCCTGAAAAGTAAGGAGATTGCTTCGTCGTTCGTTCCTCACTCCTCGCAATGACACCGCTGATAGGGAGTTTTTTTCTCAAGCCCGGATCGGGATATTTTTATTGCTTTTCTTTAACCCATTTTCTAAATTGAGCGCGATTTATTGATAAAAAACCGAGACATGACATGATGAAGCACTGTTACAGATTTCTCTTTTTGTGTCTGCCGGCCGCATCGCTGTTATTTTGCTATTGCGCCGGTTCTACACAAGCGAACATTGAAAAGACCGATATTGCCAGCGAGCCCCCTGGCCAAAGCGAAATCATTGAGGATTTCGATCCTTCCACTTTGGGCGATTATGACATTGATGACAGCAAACCGGCTCGATCCGGTGACGGGCCGGTTCGGATCGATGGTATTCTCAAGGGTGCAAGCCAGCGGGATTCGGTTGAAACCAGGCAGCAGAGTGGCTATAGAGTGCAAATCCTATCGACGCGGGATGAAGAAGAGGCCCGCAACGTCCGCAGGGACGCTATCCTGAAATTTCAGGAAAATGTCTATCTAATGTTTGACGACCCCTACTACAAAGTTCGCGTCGGCGATTGCATTTCAAGATTCGATGCGGACAAGCTCCAGGAAGCGGCCATCACCAAGGGATTTCCGGAGGCATGGGTCATCAGAACCAATGTTCAGCCGCAGCGGCCTGCTGAAACAACGGGGACGGAAGTCACGCCTACACCGAAGAATGAATAAGCGTTATAATTGACATGCGGATCAGCAAGTTAAGGGTCCAATATTTCGTTTGGAATCGGACCCTTTTTTCATTATATTTCGTGCTGAAATTTATCAATTCCCTCAAATTATGATCTGATATTCACCAAAATTGAGTCCGTTGATTTCGATAGAGCATATTGACCCGCTGCCCGAACCAGGGTGCGGGCTTATTTTTAGGAGGAGAAATGTCCGGGCACTCTAAATGGAGCACGATAAAACGAAAAAAGGAGAAAGCCGACGCCGCTCGCGGCAAGATGTTCACTCGGCTGATAAAGGAAATTACCATCGCGGCAAGGCATGGCGGCGGAGATGAAGAAACAAACCCGCGATTAAGATCAGCCATACTGTCGGCAAAGGCGGCAAATATGCCGCACGCGAATATCGATAAAGCGATCAAACGCGGCACCGGCGAGCTCCCCGGTGTGAGTTATGAAGAAGTCACTTACGAAGGGTACGGTCCGGGAGGTGCTGCCCTGCTCATCCAGGTAATGACCGATAACAAAAACCGGACAGTCGCTGAATTACGACATGTCCTTTCCAGACACGGCGGAAGTCTTGGTGAAAACGGTAGCGTTGCCTGGATGTTCAAGAAAATCGGGCTGATCACTGTTCCCGCTGCAAGCGCCACCGAAGATGAGCTGATGGTGGCCACGCTCGACGCAGGTGCCGAAGATATTGAGCTGGATGAAGATGTTTTTCGGGTAGAAACCAATCCGGGCTCTTTGGAAGCTGTAAAAACGGCGCTCGAGCAAAACAATATCCCTTATGAATCCGCTGAAATCATTATGGAACCCAGAAATACTCTTCGTGTCGAGGGAAAGAGTGCTGAATCGATGATCAAGCTTATGGATGCTTTGGAGGAACACGATGACATCCAGAGTGTGTATTCAAATTTCGATATTGATGACAGCGTATTAGAGTCGATATAACCATGGTGATATTGGGGATAGATCCGGGCAGTACGATCACGGGCTATGGAGCCATAGAAGCGGCAAAAGAGAGGCCGCTAAGCTGTCTTGATTACGGCGGTATTCATCTGGCAACCGTCGCTGATTTCCATGGTAAAATAAAAAGAATCTATGATGAAATAGGAGGGTTGATATCAAAGCACAGGCCGGATTTTATTGTACTGGAAGATATTTTTTACAGCCAGAATGCGCAAGCGGCATTAAAGCTGGGGCAGGCTCGTGGCGCGTCGATTTTAGCTGCGCTCAACAACCAGGTTCCCGTTGCAGCGTATTCTGCCCGCGAAGTGAAACAAGCCATAACCGGCCATGGAGCGGCTTCAAAAGAACAGGTGCGCAGGATGGTAGAAGCAATACTAAGGCTTGAAATCAGGATTTCTCCGCTCGATGCCTCTGATGCTCTCGCCATCGCTATTTGCCATGCCGGAAGATTAAAACTTGCATAGATACCTTGAAAAATGATCGCCTATATCAAAGGCATTTTAACTGAAAAAAACCCAACAACCGCCATCATTGAGACGGGCGGTGTGGGATATAACCTGTTCATATCCCTGCCAACTTATGAAAAGTTGCCCTCGGTTGGTGATGAGCTGAAATTGTCAGTTTATCAGCATGTCAGGGAGGATGCGTTATTACTTTTTGGATTTTTATCGGAACAGGAAAAAAGGGCTTTTCTCGACCTGCTGACGGTTTCAGGCATCGGTCCAAAGCTGGCGTTGAACATTTTATCGAGCTCGAATGTCAACGATCTGTACTATAATATCGCCAATGAAAATCAGGCAGCCCTGACAAGAATTCAAGGCCTGGGGAAAAAAACAGCGCAACGACTTATTATTGAGCTGAAGGATAAAGCCGCGAATCGAATAGGGACTATAGCCACTGGCAGCGTTGAAACAACTGCGGTATCCCGTGATGAGATTCAGGCAGCCATTTTGGCTCTTGAATCTCTCGGTTATTCGAGGAGTGAAGCGCAGGAATCGATTTTAAAAGCTGCGCGTGTTTTCAAGCAAGGTGCCTCGGTCGAGGAACTGCTCAAAGAGGCGCTCAAAGGGTAAAACGAAACAGGCGAAGCATTGGAATACAAAGAGAGAGCGACCAACCCGGATCAGTTTACGGGCGAAAAAGAAGTCGAGATGAAGCTGAGACCGACTCGATTCGACGAGTTTATTGGTCAGCAAAAAATCAAAGATAACCTGCGCGTATTCATCCAGGCTGCTATGGAGCGAAATGAAGCCCTCGATCATGTGATATTTCATGGTCCGCCCGGATTGGGTAAAACAACATTGGCACATATCATTGCCCAGGAGCTCGGCACCAATATTCGCATAACCTCAGGCCCTGCCCTGGAGCGTCCGGGCGATCTCGCCGGAATTTTGACCAATTTAAATGAACGAGACGTCATATTCATCGATGAAATCCACCGACTGAACAGAGTGATCGAAGAGTATCTCTATCCGGCTATGGAAGACTACAAGCTG
>METF01000138.1:12546-12979 GCA_001771235.1 Candidatus Zhuqueibacterota bacterium RBG_16_48_16 | reverse complement strand
TCATGACCTGGTTCAGGGCGGCGACCAGCGTCGTACTCTTACCGCTTCCGGTCGGTCCGGTCAGGATAACCATGCCCTGCGGCTTTTTTATAGCTTTGGTGAATTCCCGCCTGGCGTGCTCGTCCAATCCCAGCTTGTCCAGATCGTTGATGACCTTTCTGTCGTCCAGAACACGAATGACCACGCTTTCAAATTTGCGCGTCAAGGCGCTGGAAACTATCGGCAGAATGGAAACGCGGAACCGTATGAGGTAATTGTCAATTTCGCGTTGTATAAAACCGTCTTGCGCCATCTCCCATTCGAAGCGGTCGGTGTTCTTCGAGCGGTCCTTGACAACGGCGAGAAATGCTTCCGGCTCGAATCCCTCCTGCGCATGCCACAGCCGCAAGCGGCCATCCCGGCGAAAATGAATTTCGGTGATATTGCCTTCCTT
>METF01000138.1:0-12533 GCA_001771235.1 Candidatus Zhuqueibacterota bacterium RBG_16_48_16 | reverse complement strand
ATATCGCTCGCTCCCATACGCACCGCTTCGACCAGGCATCCTTCGAAAAGGTTCACCAGAACGCTTTGATGGATGGCGGCATTCAGCTCATCCTCGTCAATGGTTTGCTCTGCGTACTCCTCATCGGCAATAAAAACGTCCTCGCTCGCCTCTTTGAATTGATCTAAAAATTCATTTTCCTGCTGGACGATTTTGCTGATGACCTGGTCGATATTTTCCAGTCGGGCGTAGGCCAATTCATATTTTTTGATGCCCGCCTGCCTGAGTAGACCCTCGATATTCCTGTCCGTTGGATTCGGCGTGATGAACATCAGGATCGTTTTATTCTTTTCGCTATAGCCAAACGGCACTATTTTTTTCCTGATAAATTCCTGTCTTAATTTCGCATCCATGGGTTGGAAGAACTTTTTGATGAAATTGAGCCACCCATCCGATACGGTGACGCGACTCATGTCGATTTCGCGAAAAGCGTAGATTCTGGATATGGTTTTGTATACCTCGTGGCGGTCAAGCTTTAGCTCCTGAACCAACACTTCGCCCAGTGTTTTATTTGCCCCGTTTTTCGACAAAATGTCAATGGCCTGGTGGAGCTGTGCGCTGCTGATGACGCCTTCCTTTTCCAGCATCTCGGCAATGGTCGTGGATATTTTCTGGTTCTTCTGCATGGATTTACATACCTGGCAGTTTGGGTTGCATAACGGCCGTCTCGGCCGAAACAATGGTCAACAGGGTCATGACGATCATGATGATAAAAGCGACAAAAACCTGAATCCAGTCCACCAGGGCTTTCATCTTGTAGGTCGTTTCTCTTTCATAATAATTGGCCACCTGCAATGTGACCTTTTTCAGCGTACCGGATTCCGCTCCCGTGTTGAATCGCGTCAGGGCGTTATCGGTAAAGACGCCCGCCTCCTCCAAAGCGGAAACAAAGCTTTTACCATCGCGAACCATCATCGGAATTGTAATTTGTTTGATCCGGTTTTCCATATATTTATTTCGACAGGCCTCCGCCGATGTGCGGATGACCTCGATGTTTTCTCCCGATCCTGTGTAAAGCGAGTGAAAAACCCGGCAGAAAATTTCTATCGAGCTTTTATGTAAAATTGGACCGATGACCGGAATTTTAACCGAATATTTTCCGACCAATTCTTTGCCCTTTTTCGTGAGCGCCAGGCGAACGAGAATAACAGGGGGAACGATCATGAGCAATAAAATCCAGGTGATGTTGTTTTGCAAAAAGTGGCTCAAATCCAGGCTGGCGCGGGTTAACGGGGGAAGCTCGGCGCCGAATTTTGCAAACATTTCCGCCGTTTTCGGAAAGATGTAGCCGATATAAAACACCACGGCCCCGGCCAGTACCAGCATTGTAATGGTGGGCATGAGCATGGCGCTGCGAAGACTCTTACGAAAATCAAGATTCCGCTCTAAAAATTTTGCCGTATTATCGTATACTTCCGCCATGTTGCCGCTTTTGGAAGCGACGCCTAACATCTTTGCCGGAAACTTGCCCAGGGACTGGGCTTGCCTGTTAAATACTTCCTCGCCGTCTTTGCCCTCTTTCAGGTCGGCCTGAATTTCCTTGATCACCCTCTTCATGGATTTGTTGCTGATGTCGGTTTCCATGAGATTGAGTATTTCGTCATAAGGCAGTTTTTCCCGCAAAAGATCGGCGGAAAGCCGGATAAAAGTGATCACATCATTATAGGGTGGTTTGAGATTAATGTCGAACAGCTTTTTTTGTACTTTGACGTCCTCAAAACCCAGGCGACGCAAGGCGAGATCGACTTCGTCCTTCGAGAAGGCTTTTTGCTCTCCTCTTGATATTTCCCCGTTCTTTCTTTTTACCTGGTAGAGATACGTTGATTTTGTATCAATGCTGTTTATGATAAAGCTGTGCTGTTCGGCCAGAACGGAAATCTTTTGTTTTGCCTCGTTCCTGTTCTTTGCCTCGACAAAGCCGACAATTCTTTTGCCTTGAGGATTAAGGCCGCTGTAGCGAAATTCAGCCATTTTTCCTTTTTCCCTATCCTGCTTTCAAAAATAAAAAAGGGCCCAATAAAAAATTGGGCCCGTTAAGGTTAACTTACAAACATAAACACTGACAGGATGTTTTAGACCTTTGAATACAGGATTGTGACACATACCGGGCTTCAAAGATCAGAAGAATCTTACATTCCCATCGAGGCCCAACAAACTGTTTGTTGAAATGATCTAACAGGACTTACCTGTTCTGTACTGTCGTAGTTATCCCTGTCGAGGTAACGACGACTTGGACCGTACAATTCGTGCCATCGTTATCGCCATCCTGTGTGCCAACGCCGGTAATGGTAGCGGATTCACCATCTTCTTCGACTGAGTAAGTACCATTGTCGTTGTCCGGTTTTGCCGTCAGGTCCGCAATAAGTAGCCCGGTAAAGCTGTTGGTTTCTGCCCCCTCTCCACCTTTCATGCTGCCGGGTTTCACATAGTACTGTTGTGCGCGGGCAGCCAGGTTAAGCAGGTCATTGGTCACTGCTTCCAGGTTCGAAGAGGCGGCCGATGCAGAGAACATGTTTATGCCCACTACAACGGCGATACCAACGATGATGACACTCAATACGATGAGTAAGAGTTGTTGCTGTCCCATATTATCCTCCTGGGTTTAGAGTGAGTTTAATGATTAAGGGCTTAATGTCTTGTTTGAAGGCCTTGCAGCTCGCGAAAAAATTCTCACCTCCTTTCACATACTGAAGCCTTCCTGATGATGTTGTCCTGATGGGAGAAGTAAGAATTTCCTTCGTTTATATGTCTGCAAAACCTATTCCAGTATGGCTTTTTGAGAAAGCGAGTGTCGCAGGCAAAAAGCCATCCGATACCAGGATTTGTGAAAGAACGCCGTTTCGGTTATACCGTGCGGACAACGTTAAATTTAGACCGGTAATATTGCTTGATTATAAACAAGTTACTTCATAGCAAATACGACTGACTTTTATTCTTTTCATTCGGAAATCAGCAAAAACTTAAAAAATAACGGCATGGGTATTTGTCACAAAACTTTTAAAACCACATCTGCCGGCGAATCAAGACGCCACTTTTCGTCCCAATCATGTCACAGCTTCGCTACACCAAGTAATAAAGTTATGTCTCTTTCAGTTTTCGTTCTTTGCCTCGGAGAAGCGTTTTCTAGGGACGATTTTGTGCTTCTTTATTTTCAAGTGCAAATTTTGTCTAGGCATGGCTGCCAACTCTGCCGCTTTGGATACATTGCCATTGGTCATCGTGAGCAACCTGGTAATGTATTCTTTTTCAAACTGTTCTTTGGCCTTTGAATAAATCAGAAACGGTGCATTTTCCAGGTAATGGGGATCGGGCGCATTCAGATATTCATCAGGCAGATCTTCAGGACTGATCCAGTCCGATTCTGCCAGCGCCACCAGGCGCTCTATGGCGTTTTCCAGCTCACGCACGTTTCCTCGCCAGTACTGCCGCTGCAGGATTTTTATGGTTTCAGGTTTCAAATATATCCCGAGCTGATTGTGTTTTTTGGTGTACTTGCTGAGAAAGTACCGGATCAACAGCGGCACATCTTCCGGTCGCTCGCGCAGGGGAGCGATCTTTAGGGTAATGACGTTCAGCCGGTAAAACAGGTCTTCACGAAACAAGCTTTCCGACACCGCTTTGACCAGGTCGCGATTTGTCGCCGCTAAAATTCTGGCGTTGGTTTGCAGCGTTTCCGTCCCGCCGATGCGCCGAAATTTTTTATCCTGCAATACGCGCAGCAATTTGACCTGAAAAGAGTGGGTGGTGTCTCCGATTTCGTCGAGAAAAATCGTGCCCGCACTGGCAATTTCAAAATAGCCTTTTTGTGTCCGGTAGGCGCCGGTGAACGAGCCCTTTTCGTGGCCGAACAAGTTGCTTTCTAAAAGTGTATCCGGAATACCACCGCAGTGAACCGCAAAAAATTCCCGCTCCTCGCTGTTCCGCCCACTGAGATGGTGAATCATTTTCGCAACCACTTCTTTTCCCGTCCCTGTTTCGCCAAGGATGAGAATATTACAATCCAGGGGCGCCACTTTTTGAATTCTCTTTTTTAATTCAAGAATCGGCCTGCTGCGGCCAATAAGCTGTATGGAGTCGGTGAAATTTTGGTCAATATCATTTTGTAGCTTTTTTAGCAGCTCTTTCTCTTTAGACTCTACCATCTCTTCGTTTTCTGACTTTACTGTTTCCACATCCATGAGTCGTCTCTAGATTCTGCAGTTAATGGTTCGTACCGTCTTCCGAGTTAGTGTCAAACAGCAGGTCTTTTGATTGCGCGCAAGATTTTTATTACGCACGTTGCATTTGATGTCAATTTGTTTTAGATTTCGACTTACGAGACGGGATGTCCAAGTGACGAATGCCGCATCGATGGTCTCGATTTTTTCCTTGACAAAGGTATCATTTCAAGAACACAGAACCTTCAATCAATCAACCCTCTGAATTCACCGCCCTTCGTGCAAAGGGTATGCCCAAGTTTTTTCCGATTCGAAACTTTTTCGGCGGCGAAAATGCAAATGTCAGGCGGCTGATATTTAAAGGCTTAGAGGTAATGAAAATTCATCGTCTAGTGAGGGGACAGCATCATGTCGTCTTACAGCGCGAATATATGACGAGTGGATGCCACATCAATGTGGCGATGGCTTCGCAGGACAATTTTTTGTGGCAATCGTGTAACAGGTGGCTATTTTGATATGAACATTCTTCATTTTTCCGACAGCCATTTGGGCTATTCGGAGTACAACAAGATCGATCCTGTGACCGGAATCAACCGGCGCGAACAGGATTTTTACAATGCCTGGCAACAGGTGATCGAGGCCATCTTGTCGCTCAAACCGGATGTGGTCGTTCATGCCGGTGATTTGTTTCATAATCCCCGGCCCGGCAATCGCGCCATCCGCGTTGCCCTCGAGGGGATCAAAAAAATCAGTGATGCCCATATACCCATAGTCATCGTTTCCGGAAATCATGAAACTCCAAAGATCCGTGCAACCGGCTCTATTTTTGAATCGATTGCGCTGTTCGATAACGTCTACCTGGCTTATTCGGGCAAATACGAACGATTCACAATCAAGGGAATCGATTTCCACTGCATTCCGCACTGTTCCATCACCGAGGACCTCGATCTGGCATTAAAGTCAATCCGCATGGAGAAAAGCCCGGCGAAAAATATCCTGGTGACACACGGCGCCTGGTCGGGCAAGCAGACGTTTGGAATGGGCGAGTTCAATGAACAGAGATTGCCGGACATTGAAGCCGAGCTGGGAGAGCAATTTGATTACATCGCACTGGGACATTACCACAACTTTATTCGGATTAAAGACCACGTTTGCTATTCCGGCTCTACGGAGCGCACCAGCCTGAATGAGGCCGGGAACAGTTGCGGCTTTGTGACCGTCGGCCTGGAGAATTTTAACGTGGATTTTCATTCCATTTCAACACGACTTATGGTCAAAATCGGTCCGGTGGACTGCGCCGGCCTAGCGGCGGAACAAATCAGCGCCAGGATCAGCGACCTGAGTGCCGGCGTGCCAGACGGCGCCATCGTGCTTTTGACACTGGAGAACATGGAGGATCATACATTTTTAAAGCTGGCGGGCTATGACCTGGATCAATTCTTCCCGCGGGTTTTTCATCTCGAAAAGCGCATTCATCGGCAAACACAGGACGCCCTGGAATATGGCCGCGGCTCGAGCATCGAATCGATAACCGTCGAATTCGAGCGCTATATGGAAAGCGTAAAAGGCCTAGAGTTCGATCCGGAAAAGCTGAAAAAGCTGGGAATCGCCTATCTGAATATGGAAGAGGGGACATGATTATCAGGAGCCTGAAACTGCACTACTATCGCCGATTCGAAACCCTGCAGCTCGAGTTTCCCGAAAACGTGGTGGGTTTTCTCGGCCGCAACGGTTCCGGCAAATCGACGATTATCGAGGCAATCGGCTGGGCTTTGTATGGCAACCGGATCGTTCGCACGGATAAACAGGATATCCGCTCGCAGTTCGCCGAAAACGACCAAACCTGTTCGGTGGAGCTGTTGACCTTTTTTGGCGGGCATGAGTACAAGGTCGTGCGAAAACTCAGGGGGAAGAACGCCATCAGCGAGGCCGCTGTTTATCGCGGCGGCCAAAAAGAACCGGAGGCCGTTCAGGACAGGGGCGTGAATGAATTCATCGAAAAGCTGCTGAAACTGGATGTCCGCTCGTTTTTCGCATCTGTTTTTGCCAAGCAAAAAGACCTGGCGGCGCTGTCGTCCATGCGCCCGGAAGAGCGAAGGCAAAGCATTAACAGGCTGATCAATATCGACCTGATCGACCAATCGCGGGAGCTGGTTCGTCGAGATCGGAATGACAAGATAAAATATGTATCCGGCATGAAGGCGGCGCTAAAAGATGTCGATGTTTTGAAGCTTCAGGAAAAAGATCTGGTTAAAAGACAACAAGAGAAAGAACAAGCAAAAAGCGAGCTCGAGCGGCTCAAGGAGCGGCGGGAAAAAGCGCTGGCAAAGAGCAAAAAGGCGTTCGACTCGATCTCCCGCTTGCGGGACAGGGATATGGAATACCAGGCGATGATCGGAAAACTGGAGGCGCGGATCAACGAAAATAAAGGCGTGCTGGCCAGGATCGAAGAAGAGCTGACAAGGATCGGCGAAGCGGAGAAAGAGCTGGAATCTCTTGGCCGGGATTTGTCGGATTTTGATGCGATCAAAGCTGAAAAAGAAAGGCTCGATGAGGATGCCGCGAGAATGGCGAAACTCGACGGCTTGAAGAGGGAGAAGGAGGTCGTTTTCGCCGGCTATAACCGGGAGCGGGAAAGAGAAAAGGAGCTCGCCGCCAAAAGTGAGCATTTAGAAAAATGGCACCAGGAGCTGCAACGAATCGAAGCTGGTGAACAGGAATTGGATAATTCGTTAAAATCGGCCCTGGAAGAAATAAAAAAATATCACGGTGAACAAGAGGTGTCCAGGGATCGCGGACTGGAATTGAGAAGTAAATACGACCGGATCGTCGAGCTGGGGCCGGAGAGTCCTTGTCCGTTCTGTACACAAAAGCTGGGGAATCATTACGGCAAAGTATCAAAAGAGCTTCAAGACCACCTGGCAAAAGAGCGGGAGCTGTTCGCCAAAGCCCAGGGCAATGAACGGGAAGCCCAGGAGACGAAAAAAAAGATCGATGTGAACATCAAGGAAACTCGGGCGAAAAAGGAAACCCTTCTCAGGCAACTGAGCACGGCCGCCGAAGCCAAAACACATCACCAACGGTGTCTGGAGGCCATGCAAAATTACCAGCTTCAATTACAAACCATCGAGAAGCAAATTCACCAAATGGGTGAAATTGATTATGAAAAATTCCGGCATCTGGAGATGAATAAAAAGTACCAGGCCATGCTGGAGCTGAAACAAAAGTCGGTACAACTGGGGGAAAGAGTGAACAGGCGAAGCGGTGTTGTTGAAGAAAAGGCCAGGGTGAACAAGGTCATTGCCGACCTGTCTGCTGACCTGCAGGAAAACAGCGAAAAGCGAATTCAGCTTGGCTATGATGAAATAAAATACCTCTCCATGAAATCGGAAATCGAAGAAAAGACCAAAGCGGAGAATGCCGTGAAAGACGAGCTGGGCGCCGTTCGGGAACAACTGGCCGGGATCGCAAAAGAATTGTCGGGCCTAAAAACTGAGATTGTCGATCAGGAAAGCAAGCGGCAGCAGATTACCGATGCGGAAGAGGATATCGCCTATCTGGATGCGCTCGATTTGCACTTTGGCCATTTCCGCCGGGATTTGGCGAACCGCATCCGACCGTTCATCGCCCATCGGGCCTCCGAGCTGCTGCAATTGACAACACAGTCGCGCTACTCGCTTCTCGATCTTGACCAGGATTACAATATCCGTATCTATGATGGCCCGCTCGCTCATCCCATCGAGCGGTTTTCCGGCGGGGAACAGGACCTGGCCAATCTCTGCCTGAGAATTGCGATCAGCCAGGTGATTGCCGAGCGAAGCGGCGGCGCGCCGATAAATTTCATTGTACTGGATGAGATTTTTGGCTCACAGGATGAGACCCGCCGCGATCTGATCCTTTCGGCGCTACATCAACTGTCCAGCCAATTTCGCCAGATTTTTATTATCACCCATATCGAATCCATCAAAGACGCCCTGCCCGTGGTGATCGATGTGTGCGAGCAGGATGAACAACGGAGCGTTGCCAGAATAGTGCGATGAGCTGTTAAAAAAAACGTAAGCGATCACAGGAAGGTCAAGAATGACAAGATGACACCCGGGTTAACACTCCGCCATTATAAGAGATACTTTGATAAAAACCCGAGTGTTCGAATCTCCCAAGACTTCAATTAGCGGCACTGAATGGCTGTCGTGTCGTACATTTGGTTAGCACCAGCCGACTGCCACTAATTTTTAATATTGACTGAAAGCGATAAGATTATAATACCAGGTTTCCTGCAAATGATTGAGCTTAGGAATTCACTTCTTCGAGACGGCGTTTCTGAATTGGTAGTGAAATTATCTTACGTCCACTTTTTGTTTCTTGTTCTTTCAAATCATTGTAAATCGCCTGCAAATCAAAATTAAATTTTCGGGCGTGTTCCTCCCGAATCTTGTGGATTTTTTCAACAATAGGGTCTTCCCACATGATTTATTCTCCCATGAGTTCATAAGGTGTACAAATTGTTGGAAGCTCATATCCTTGTTCAAGACAAATCTTTGCAAGTCTTTTCTGAATCTCGGCATTTGCCATGTGTTTACAATTCCACGTTAGTAGATAGTCTATCCCATAAATTGTAGCAACTGAAATATGTAGCGCATCATCAGCCGCTTTCTTGGGGAGAACTTTGTTGCTTAAGAACATCCTCCCCAAATTTTGAGCTTCGACTCTTAATTCCAATAGCGGAATATCCTTAACAGTATCCAACCGTTTTTTGACTTCTTTCTCATCACCTTCACTTGACTCCCGAATCACCAAGTGCGATAAGTATAAATCAAACCGAGAACGACGATTGTACCACCAATCATTGGTAACCTGTTGCTGGGCGGCTACAATCAAATTTTTGCTCGGTCGACTTACAAGATAGCTGATAAAACTTGTTTCGAGGTAAACCTTCGACTTCATGAATTTAATTTACGAAACTTATACAGCTATGTCAAAGCGAATAATAACGCAATCGCGTAAATCATAGGAGTGATCCCGCAAACCTGCCAATAGAGTTGGAGGCTTCATCTTATCCCCAATGATCGGTTAGGTCATCTCTGCCCCTCGGCATCCACCCGGGTGCCGATGACCAGTTTTTGCAGGCCGTTTTGTTTGGCGATATCCATGACTCGCACCACCAGGCCGTGCTGCGCGGTTTTGTCCGCTTTCAATACCAGCGTTTTTTCCTCCGCCTTTGGCACAAGTGCTTTGAGCACGATCCCCAGGCTGTCGATGGAAACCGGGTTCTCATTTAGTGAAATCCTGCCGTCGCCGGAAATATAGACGATCAGGTTTTCGACGCGGGCCACCTCCCGGCTTTGAGATGCGGGCAGCTCGAGCTTCATCCCCGGCTGCTCGATAAAGCTCGAAGAAATCATGAAAAAAATCAACAGTATGAACATCACATCGATGAGTGAAGTGATATTGATCCCCGGGCTTTTTCGTTTTTTTTCTTTGAATTGCACGGGACGGCCTATTGGTTTTGAATATGATGAATCTTTTGCAGCAAATGGGTCGAGTATTTTTCAATGTCCAGAATAAAATTTTCAGCCCGGTTGGTAAAATAGTTATAAGCCACAAGCACCGGTATGCCTATAACCAGCCCGCTGACCGTGGTGATGAGCGCCTCGGAAATGCCTCCGGCTAACAAACTCGCCTGGCCGGTACCCTGGGTGGTGATGACGGTGAACACTTTGATCATACCCAGCACCGTTCCCAGCAGACCGAGCAGCGGCGCAATGCCGGCGATGGTTTCCAGTACCGCCAGACCTCTTTCCAGCGTCCGCACTTCCTGCCGGCCCTGGTCGATGATAATTTCTTTCATTTCTTCTTTTGGCAATCCCTTGTTGCGCAGCCCGACGAGGATGATGTTGGCAAACGGCCCGGAATTTCTTTCACATATATTCGTCGCCATTTTGATATCTTCGCTGCTGGAAATGGTCTCGATCACGGAAATAATCTCCGGGATCAGCACCTTCCGCCGCCGCAGGTTAAAACTTTTTTCGATGACAATCGCCAAACCGAGAATGGAACAGAGAAAAAGTGGTATCATGACAATCCCGCCGCGAGACAGGTATGCGATCATATCTCCCATAAGCGCGCTCTTCCTTTGCCGTTTATCTTGTGTGCCCGATCCATCATCTGAGAATCGAATATATGAAAGTCCATGTCAGGCCCAGGAATTCGTCCGGAAAGCGCTCCGGTAAGGGCCGGAATGGACTCGATGCTTTCACCGCATTCAGGCTGGTTTCCACCAGGGCCTGATGCCCCTTGTAACCCACAATTTCTATATCCCTGGTAGAGCCGTCGGGGTAAACCTTGAAGCGAATCACGACTTCGCCGCTGATGGCGCCCATTTGCATAAATGCGGGCGGCGGGTAAATGTGATCCCTCAACCGTCTTTTCATGTACGTGACATAGGGAGCAAAATCCCAGGAGTATGTGCTCAGACTCACGCCGCCCAATTCATCAGCGCTGAATTTCCGGTTGTCCCAGTTGACATCGTCTGAAAATTCCGGCCTGTCGCCCGCTCTGCCGGAGCTGCCGCCAAGCAGCATTTCCCTGGAGAATTTATTTTGCGAAAACAAGAGGTCATTGTCTCTATAGTCCGGTATAAATTCCGTCGACGGCGAAGGCTCGGTCTGGCTTTGCTCGCCCTGGCGATGGACCTCCTGTTCGTCTTGTCCCGATTGATTTTTTTGAAAATCCTGTTGCTGAAAAATGACGGCCTGGTTATCACCTCCGGCAAAAAGCTTATATTCCGTCTGCCCTTCGCTATAGGGCAAGCCATTGTTCAAATCGTCAGCAGTGTACAGGTCCCGGGATCGTGCGTTTTTATCGGATAAAAAACGGGCATCCCGTGGCGGCAGGTCGACCGCAGCATCATCCGGGGTTTCGACCAGCTCGAACTCGATGGGCAACGGCTCCGTTTGATCTGCACTGTAATCCTCTTTGGCCGGAAATACGCCGGTGAAACTGGCCAGCGGCTTGTAAAGAAGCAGTAAAATGACATGAATCAGAATGGATAAAACAAGAGGAATCGTATAAGATCTTTTTTGCGACATAATGCTGGTTACATATCGTAAACATTCAAATCATGGACCCGCTCAACAAGGCCCGGATAAATATCGCCGACAATCTTTTCAACGGGTACATGCTCCATCATCGGGTAAAAATGCGTGAGCAAAAGCTTTTTGCAGCGGGCGTCTTGTGCAATTCTGCCAGCCTCTTTCGGCGTCAGGTGCCCGGCCATAGCCTGATCGTCCGGAAAAGAACACTCTAAAAGTGCTACGTCGGCGTTCCGTACCAGCTTAATAACGGCATCGCACGGCCCGGTATCGCCGGAGTAAGCAAACACCTTGTCCACATACTCCAGGCGATAACCAACCGCATTCCTGTCGTGCGCCATGGGATAGGCGCGAATAGTGGCTTTGCCAGCGCGCACAGGGCGCCGGGAAATTTCTTTTATCGCCAAAGGATATTGTTCCGGCGAAACAATCCAATCTCCGAAAAGAACCGCAGCGTCATCCATAAAGTTCCGAAAGCCGGGCGGCCCTATGACGGTCAGCTTTTTCGTGCGCTTGAATTCCGTATGATATTTTAGCGCCATCAACAGAGGGACGAGATCGGCGACGTGATCGGGGTGGGTATGGGATATAAAAACCAGGTCGATGTCCTGGTATGGCAAGTCCGCTTCCGCCATCCGGCGTAGGGCGCCAAAACCGATGTCGAAGAGGATGTGCTGCCCATCCAATTGCAGCAGGTAGCCGGAACACGATCTTTGCGGCGTGGGGACACATGTGCCTGAGCCTAAAATTGTCAGCTTCAAAAGGCTATATCATCCTTAAAAATCATCACGTAGTTTCTTCTTTGACCCAATTCAGGTAGTCCGTATTCCCGCCCACGATGGGTATGGCAATAATTTCCGGCACTTGATATGAGTGATTTACCTGGATCCACTCGACAAGCTCGTCCAGGTGTTTCTTTTGCGTTTTCATCAGTACTACAACTTCCTGCTCATGGGAAATTTCACCCTTCCAGTGAAAGAATGACTGAACAGCCGGAATGATATTGGCGCAGGCGATAAGGCGAGCCTGCAGAACTTTATCGACTATTGCCTCCGCCTCTTTTTGAGAACTGCATGTCGTAATAACGAGTAAGTATTCCATCTTTTTATGTCAATTCCTTAATGAATGACGTATAGTGTGTCGGATGCGTCGTTGCTGCAGGCCAAATACCATCTGCCGTGTCCGTAATTCAGCGTGACTGTCATTCTCTTGAGAATCTTTGTAATTGTGTAATCGAACCCGCCTT
>METF01000137.1:4245-10268 GCA_001771235.1 Candidatus Zhuqueibacterota bacterium RBG_16_48_16 | reverse complement strand
CAAAACTATGCAAAAAATGCATTCTCATAAATTCATATTAGGCCTTCTTCTCCTTGCCTCGTCTGTCGCTTTTTCCCAGGGATGGCGGCATGGTCGTGAAATGCCGGGAGGTCGAAAAGGCATGAGTGCCGTGACGCTGGATGATAAAATCTGGCTTATGGGCGGCTCGGAAAACATGCACAATGTGCTGAAATCTGTGGCGATATACGGTCCTAAAACGGATCAATGGGAAGACGATGGTCCCGCGTTTCAGCATGCTCGCGAAAATGCCACGGCGCAGGTGTTCGACGGGCGCATTTATCTCTTTGGTGGCCGCAGCGGTAACCGCATCACTGCCGAGGTAGAAATGTTCGATCCCCGGGCCGGCCATTGGCAAACCGTCGCCGAGATGCCGTCGCCGCGCTTCGGTCTGACCTCGGTGGTGGTTGATTCGTCTGTCTGGCTCATTGGCGGCACGTTGGCGAACAACACCTCCTCGCCCCGCGTGGATGTCTATTACCCCGCTTCGAACCGCTGGGAGCTCGGTGCCGAGCTCACCACCGGACGCAGCAGCGTTATGGCGGCCACACTAAAGGGAGAAGTTTATGTTTTTGGCGGCTTTTTCTTTGGCCCTGTCGCCAGTTATGAAAGGTATGACGCTGCCCTCGGCCAGTGGCAGATCGCCGGCGAGATGCTGGCTCCAACCGCAGGCAGCGGCTATGCTGCCGACAGCGTCAGAATGTGGCTTGCTGGCGGCATGAGCAGCGGCGGCATGACCGATAGAGTGATGCTGTTCGACGGCGTGGACTGGACGTTTACCTCTCCCTTGTCCCGGGCGAAAAGCGAATGCGCCGCCGCTATCTATAGCGACAGGCTCTATGTGTTCGGCGGGCAATCCGGCCATATAATGGGCAGCCCCTTTGAGCGCGCCGTCGAAATATTTGATCTCGCCACTTCGGTGGAAAGACGGGACGAGGAAATGCCGCAGCAGTATGATTTGCTTGCGGCTTATCCCAATCCGTTTTTCTTAAAAACGACCATCGAGGTTTCTCTGCCGCTCCAGGATCAGGTTGAAATCCTGATCTACGACCTGCTCGGGCGTCAAATCGGAAAGCTGTACAGCGGCGTTTTGCCAGGAGGACAACAGACCTTCACCTGGACGGCTGTGGACGCTTCAGGTGCCCGGCTGCCCACGGGAGCTTATTTTGTCCGGCTGCAGGGGGAGCGGTTTCAACAAACAAGAAAAATATTCATCTTGTACTAAAGGACGCTGTGAAAAAACTCGTACTTGTCGCCCTGCTCGCTGTCTTTCAGATCGCGTCGGCGCAGGAAAAGGGTGCTGTGGAAAAGGATCTTGTGGCCGAATTGCGTCAGGCCTGGAACCAGTTCGACTATGCCAAAAGCAGGGAGCTGTTGAATCTTGCCCTCGGCGCCATCGAGCGCTATCCCTCGGATCAGCAGATCGAGATATACAAATTCGCTGCATTCATCGCTTTTCAGAATAACAACCGCTCGCTTGCCAAAACCTACCTTATGAGCTTATTGGATATCGATCCGGCTTTTACCCCCGACCCGGTGACGACACCGCCGAAAATCCTGATTCTGTTCCGGCAGACGAAAGTCGAATACCTCGAAGAGATGCAGAAGAAATTAGAGACCCTTCAGCGGCAACAGGCGACCTCGCCGCCGTCATTCGCCTTTTTTGTGCCGGGCCTTGAGCAATGGCGGCGGGGCCACAAAACCAAAGGCGCCCTGTTCTCAGCTTCGGCTGCTGCGGCGCTTGGTGGTCTCGTCTACAGCTATTTGGATGCCAGGGAGAAAAGAGACGCCTATACCGGTGCGGATGATCCCGTCAAGATCCCGGCTTTGTATGATTCCTACAACGCTGCCTACAAGCGCCAGTTTATTTTCGCTTATGCCCTGGCCGCCGTGTGGGCCGCCTCGCAAATAGACCTTCACCTGTGGAGCCGGAGCGTAAAGCTTCAGCCCGCCGTTTTGCGATCGCCGGGCGAAACCTCGCTTCTGGTTCGCCTTTCCTGCCGGTTTTAACTTTCCATTTTGCCTTTTTAATATTCACAATCATATTCTTGTTGTCGGAATAAATGATTCATCGGCAGAATAATCCTCAAAGAATCATTCTGCCAATCAATTATTCTGCCAATTAGAATTCAAATTAAATTAAAGCTAATTCTTGCTTTTTGTCAGCCCCTTTCGGGCTTTTTGATCTGCTGTATTTTCGCAATAATATCTGTGTGGTTTTTTGATCCGTGTGGGCAATTTTCGGAATAATCATTTTGACTTTGTTATATGGCCAATTTCCAGGTCAATCGTTTTGCCCCAAATAGTTTTGCCTTTTAAGATTGAGCTCACTAAGAGAGAAATCACTCATTTCACAAATTTTCAATTTTTCCTGCCGCGGAAAACCATGCAAATTTTGCAAAACACAGTGCAAGACATGCATTCTTTTGCATCGCCATTTTGCCGTGCCCTGGTTTTTGGCCGGTCTGTCTTTCTGTAAGTTACGGTTAAATCAGTGCATGCCAAAGCCGTTCACCTCGTGGCACGACTATTGAGTAGCTCGTTATGAACAAAGCACAACAAACCATTAAAATCTTAATTCAGCGGAGGATTTGATGAAACCCTACAAGACTATCACGCTTTTGGTTTTTGCACTTTTAGCTTTTGCCCCGGCTTATGCGCAAATGGGCGGCGGCATGGGGCAGCATGGCGGCGACCATAGCGGCGGCTCGGGTCAACATGGCGGCGGCATGATGAACGGCGATGACCACGGCGGTAATATGGGCGAAGGCATGATGAACGGCGGCTGGTGCGTCGATCCCGACTCGCTCACCGAAATCACTGTTACCGGAACCGTGATCGTAGACGCTTCGTCCATGATGGATATGTATTATCTTGATGTTGATGGCGACGGCCAGGCGGACTATCACCTGAGCTTTGGGCCTTACTGGTATGAGCCGGACAGCAGCGATGCCGTTCGCCCCGCTGCCGGAGACGTTGTCACCGTGACCGGCGGCTTGCACGAGTCGGGGATGCATGATTTTCCAGCGATCGTTGTCTGTGAGATTAATGGCGCATTCTGGCGGGATCCATTTGCACCGCGCTGGAACTGGATGGGCGGCCCTATGCACCGCAATGGCTGGGGCAGGCATGGCGATTTCGGCTTTCATTTTGGCATGCACCACGATTCGCTTGCGACTGTCACGCTGACCGGCTCTGTACTCGTCGACTCGACCCTGATGGCCCATTATTATCTCGATAAAGACGGCGATGGCACTCCCGACTATTATCTCAATTTCGGTCCCTACTGGTACGTGCCGGAATCCGGCGCTGTACGCCCCTCTGCTGGCGATAACATCACTGTGGTTGGCGGTCTGATTCAGAGCGAGCATATGGCCGTTCTCATCGTTTATGAGCTGAACGGTCTGGTTTGGCGCGATTCCACATCTATCGGCGGACATATTGGCGGCTGGATCGGCGGCGACATGCATGGCTTCCGGCGCATTCACAGCCCCTTTGACAACAGAGATTGGATGGAGTTCCAGCCCGGCTGGCGCAACACCGGCGGCGGCCAGCACGGCGGCGGCATGAATTTCCCCGACTCGATTTTTTGTCAAATGTGGGAAGTGCTGCCGGAAAACGTGCCCGGCGCTGGCAATGGCCAGCATATAGCAGCGTACCAGATCGACATCTATGCCCCAAACGGCAGCCACATGATGATGAGCCAGAACGGACGCCGCGGCAGTATGGGCTTTGGCAGCGCGGTGCGGCTCCAATTACACTACACCGACAGCCAAATGCAGATGTTCGGTGGCGACGAGTCGCAATTGATGGCCCACTACTGGGATGAAGAGGTCAATGACTGGGCGGTCGTAAACGATGCGGTTGTGGATGCCGAGAACAACACGGTCTCTTTTGCCAGCACCCAAGTCAGCTCATTTGTGGCTCTGTCCGCCACGCAGACGACGACTTTAGTGGCGAGCAGCAACGCCCCGGTGAATTTCGTCCTGGAGCAGAATTATCCCAATCCTTTTAATCCGCAAACGACGATCGCCTTTTCGCTGGAAAAAGATGCGCATGTAACCTTGAGCATCTACAACGTCATCGGCCAGCTCGTGGCGACGCTGGTGGATGAAAACCTGGCAGCAGGCGCCTACCAGCGCATCTGGAACGCCGCTGCCATGACCTCCGGCGTTTACTTTTACGAATTGCGAATCGGCAGCCAGGGCACCTTGAAAAAAATGAATCTGGTCAAGTAGATTGAAACGTCCCTTCCTCAGAATCCTAATGGAGCCCACTTTGAAGGTGGGCTCCATTTATTTTTACCTAATTTTGGCCGTGCTCGAAAGGGCCATCATAACAGATGGCTAAACAAATACGCAAGACTATCTCCAGCCCGCAAAATTACCTTCCTCATCTTTTCTGTAGAATATTGGCCACACGTTGGAGAATATTCTACAGCTCATCGGTTTCAAGCTGGGATATCTCCCCAATTTCCCCTTGTTTTTCCCTGATTTAAAAAAACATAATTCCTGGTACGCTTCTTGTTATGAGAAGCTGTACTTAACCTGATCATAGGGTGCCTAATTAAGCGCCATCCCTGTCCCGCAAGCGGGACAGGGGTCTCCTGCTGCCGTGCACGAAATAGGGAGATTCCTGAATAAAAAGGAAGGAGCCTGAAAATGATTAAAGAGATTGGTAACATCGTCGAGACGCATGACGGCCAGGCCACTATCCAGGTCATAGGCGGCAGCCAATGCCATTACTGTGCCGCCAAAACGGCATGCACGCCGCTAGGCACGAACGTTCACATTATGCAGGTGCCTGTGAAGAATGGGTTTCAGGCCGGTGATTACGTCGAAATTTCTTTCGAGCCGTCGTCGCGAATGACTTCTGTCATTATTGTTTTTCTGTTGCCACTTTTCTTTATGATCACCGGCTTGGCGCTGGCGGCTATTTATTACCCGGATTCCGAAAGGATGGCCGTTTTTGGCAGCTTTGGCGGCCTGCTGCTCGGTTTTGCGGTTGTGTGGATTTTGAATAAAGTGATCGGCAGGAGCTCGCGCTTTGATCCCGTTTTGAAGAAAATAGAACCGGTTGATTATATCTGGAGCCGGGATGCGGAGGCCTGATGCCGGATAGCGGATTGCAGTTGCCAGATGCCAACAGCCAACCAGTAACCAGAAAACTGTCAAGGAGGTGATTGATATGTCAATTATGAAACACCGGCGGATCGCCTTGAATCACCGCAAAGATGGCCCCAATGCGGAGCGCTTTACGGCCGCTTTGCAGGAGGGGGTGGGCGTCACTGAGGTTACTTACGACAAGGAGAAATGTGTTTTAAACATATCCTACAATTTGAACATGATCACTTTTGCTCAAATTGAAAATATCCTGGCAAAAGCCGGATACACCTGGCCCGATTCATTTTTGCAGCGCACCAAAAGAAGCTGGATCCATTTTTCCGAGGAAAATGAGCTGGAAAACGCCAAAGCACCGTCCGCGCCCTGCTGCTCTCATCCGGATGAAATACTGGCGCGGAACAAGAGGACGGTTTCTCATTAAACTTTTTTTCAACAAGAGATCGGATGCCGGATGCCCGATACCGAGTGACCAGTAACCAGCAACAAGAAACCAGTACCCAGTTACCAGAAATTCTTTTCATTCCACAATTCAAGCATGAGTCTCTATAAGCTCGAGTATCTTCGGCAACAGCAACCCGTTGGTGCTCAGCGCTTCGCCGCCGTCGATGCGGCTGACACCGTGCCAGTCGCCGAAATAGCCGCCCGCTTCGCTCAATATCACCGGAAAGGGTCCGCAATCCCAGGGATTCATAATCGGATCGAGCATCAGGTCGATACGCCCGGTGGCCACCAGCGCATGGCCGTAGGCATCGCACCAGCCGGCGCGGTAATAGGTTGCCTTTTGCAGGCGCTCCCAGGCCGCTTTTTTGCCGTATTTCTCAAAGCTGGCCGAGTCTGTGAAAGCAAGAAAGGCCCGGCTTAAATCGCTGGTGCTCGAAACGA
>METF01000137.1:2755-4228 GCA_001771235.1 Candidatus Zhuqueibacterota bacterium RBG_16_48_16 | reverse complement strand
CCGTTCCAGCGCGCTCCGAGACCTTCAGCCGCGTAAATCATATCGTCCAGGGCCGGAAAGTAAGACACCCCCACCTTGATCTGCCCTTCGATTTCCAATGCCAGCAACACGCCGTATAAAGGCACGCCGCAAATAAACGAGTTTGTCCCGTCGATTGGATCGATGAGCCAGCGAAACGCATCGTCGCGCCGGTCGTAGCCCTGTTCCTCGCCTATAATAGAGTGGGAGGGATACTTTTTTTCGATCCTGGCGCGAATGAGCGATTCGGCTTGCCGGTCCGCAATGGTCACCGGAGAGTTATCGCTCTTGAAATCGACGTCGAGCTTTTTCTGAAAATAATCCAGCGTCAGCTTGCCTGCTGTGGAAGCTGTTTCAACGGCAAAGGTGAGAAAGGTTTCGAGGGATTTCATATTATTCTCCGGCTTTGGATTTTTCGGTTTGATTTATTTAGACATAGATTGTGCGATTCAGCCAGAAATTGATTCACTAATTGGTTGTATATTCGGTGTTCGCGCTTTAGCGTGCCCCATCCGCCCAAGCAAGCTAAAGCTTGAACTCCGAGCCCCACCTGATAAAAAACCGCTCAATTTAGGTTAGAAAAATCTATCCGTTAAAATTGCTTGCTTCTTTTTTTATGTTTTGTACATTTAACATGTACAAAAAAATAGTATAAGGACAATGTTATGGATACAATAGCCGTAAGCGATCTCAGGGCAAATTTAATGAAAATTCTGAAAGAAATTGAGCATGGCTCTGCAATAGATATTACATCAAGAGGTAAAGTAGTTGCCAGGCTCGTGCCTCCGGATTATAGTAGAGAAAAAGCAAGAGATCGATTGAAAGAAATACAAAAAACAGCTGTCTTGGGTGATATAATTTCTCCCATCAATGTTCAGTGGGACGGTTTGCAATGATGATAACAGTTGATACTCATGTCATAATTTTTAGTGCATTAAAACCTGTGTTGTTGAGCCATAAAGCGAGAGAAGCGATAAGCATTGCAAATGAAACAGATGGTATTATTTTCTGTGAAATATCGTTGTGGGAGATAGCAATGCTGATGTACAAGAAACGAATTGAAATAGATGTCTCGTATCTTGAATTTATTAATTTAGTGAAATCTTCAAACAACTATATTTTTCAAGGTATATCTCCTGAAATTGCCGAGTTGTCTGCAAATTTACCCTCAGAGATCAATCAAGACCCTGCGGATAGAATTATCTGTGCAACATCGATCAGAACAGGCACGGAATTAGTGACAGCCGATGAAAATTTAAGAGAATCTGAAATAGTACGGACAATCTGGTAAAATGATTGATGAGAGTGAAATAGAACGAGTCGCAAGTCTCTTGGGGCGTGCAGCTAACGCATCAAAGAATATTACATGATTTCTCAAGATTTCTCCCCAGTCAGTGGGACAATTATTGCCAAGGATTTAAGACACTTTTTGTTACAGCAGCGAATCTCACGAGG
>METF01000137.1:1517-2618 GCA_001771235.1 Candidatus Zhuqueibacterota bacterium RBG_16_48_16 | reverse complement strand
CGCCGGTCTTTATTTTTCCGCCCTTTATCGGACGAGACCTCAATGGCAGCAGACACAGTTTTCACAGAGTCAATCATAAAGGTAAATCCTCCCGTCATGCTTCCTGGCTCCATTCAGACTTTTCCGTTTGAGGAAAGGATAAATGATAACGGCCGGCTTTTTACCAGTGAATCATATTACGCCAATTCTCAGAAGGGGCTTTATCTTTATGCGTATCGATATGCCCAGGGAGGCACTCTCATCCCGAAAAAGAAAGCGGGACAAAAAATATTTTTCAAAGACCAAATTTTTGACGATATGTCGGAAATAGCTTTGTATTTGACGCAATCGATTCCTTTTCAGCACATCATGTCCGATTCGATCATTTATGAAAACCCTCCCTTGCTTGCTCTGAAATACCCGCTTACAATCAATCAAAAATGGACATATCGAAAACCGGGACATCCGTGGCATATCGAAAAAAAGATTGTTGCGGAAGAGGAAATAAAAGTGCCAGCCGGGAGTTTTGTCTGTTTTAAAATCCAATGGCTCATGGACATCAAAAACGATCTTGTCTGGGATGATGACATTGTCTTTTATGATTATGTATGTGAAAAAGGATTGATTAAAAGATATATCCTCATAAAAAATGTAAAACAGGTAGATGAACAAGGCGAAACATCGCTTATTGACAGCACAGATGAGGCCGTTCTTATAAAGGTGACTCTAAAGTGACAGTATTTCTGTTTGTTTCCAATGAGAAGATTTTTAATTGTAAAAGTATGGATTTGCATGTAGGCGAAGATTCCCAAAGGAGCGAACCGTGAAATCCCTGCAAAAAACTTTTTCGTTATTCGCAACAATATTGTGCACAAGTGTTTCCTTGCTTTTTGCTGCCGATGGCTCCATCAAACCCGTAACCCCCAACGCCTCACCGGAAGCCGAGGCGCTGTTGACATTTTTGTACAGCATTTCCGGCAAGCACACCCTGACCGGCCAGCATAATTATCCCGACACCAGGGACAGGAACTCGCAATTTGCAGCCAAATACATCGGCAAAACCCCGGCGATTTGGAGCACGGATTGGGGATTTGCCGAGGACGGCGACAAGGACTCTTACCT
>METF01000137.1:971-1237 GCA_001771235.1 Candidatus Zhuqueibacterota bacterium RBG_16_48_16 | reverse complement strand
GTATTGTGGCGGCCGTACCACGAAATGAACGGCGACTGGTTCTGGTGGGGAGGACGGCGCGGAGAAGTCAGCACCAGGGCGCTCTACCGCCAACTGTTTGACCGGCTGGTGAGCCATCACAAGCTCAATAACCTGATCTGGGTGTGGAGCGTCGACAGATTTCACCGGCCTGAAATGCAGTACTCGCACTATTATCCCGGCAACGACTATCTCGACCTCCTCGCGCTGGATGTTTATGGCAGTGATTTCAACCAGGCCTATTACGA
>METF01000137.1:381-707 GCA_001771235.1 Candidatus Zhuqueibacterota bacterium RBG_16_48_16 | reverse complement strand
TCCGGTTGATTTTTCCGGCGAATGGGTTTTCAATGAGGAAAAAAGTATCCTGGAAAATTTAGGCGCGGCGAACCTGCCCTACAAATTGACTATCAGCCACGAAGGAAACGACCTGATCATACAACGGTCTTTTATCGTCGAATGGGGTGACGACATGATCGCGGAAGAAGCGCTGACCCTGGATGGCAAAGAGGTGAAGTCGCAACTCTGGGATTCCCCCCGGATGACGACGGCAAACCTGTCCGCGGACGGCGACACGCTGATCATAGTATCAAAGACCACACTCGACAGAGGTGGCCGGACTTTTGAAATGGTTACAAATCAAA
>METF01000137.1:0-373 GCA_001771235.1 Candidatus Zhuqueibacterota bacterium RBG_16_48_16 | reverse complement strand
TTACAAGAACGAGGCAGGATTCTCTCCATCGAACAATCCTCCACTTCTTTTCGGGACGAACGGCATATTACCATGATTTTCGACAAGCGGTAAGTTGGGCAGAATTGCATAGAGAAAAAAGATGCCAACAGATTCAAAGCCCGGCTCCATGCCGGACTCTCACGTCGAACACATGAATGAAGTAAGGATTCTATCATGATCGATAAAAGAGCCTTTGAAGTCATTGACCTGAAAGATCAAAAGAAAGATGCGGACTATTGGCTGAAAAAAACGCCCGATGAGAGATTTGCTCATATTGAAATGTTGAGGCAGATAAATTATGGTTACAATCCAGCTACCGAAAGACTTCAAAGAATTTTTAGTGTTGCTGAAC
>METF01000136.1:14197-16919 GCA_001771235.1 Candidatus Zhuqueibacterota bacterium RBG_16_48_16 | reverse complement strand
AATATCAACACCTGTCACTTTGAAATGTTTTTTAAACGTGTAATCGTTCATGCCAGCACCACAACCCAGGTGAAGCAATTTTTTTAATTCAATTTTAGAGTGATCTATAATTGCTTTGAAGTATAATTCTGTTTCCGCAACACAATCTTCAGGGGAACAAAGTATCAATTCTGTCCAGGCAAGATCATTATACGCTTTCCATTCATTCTTTTTCACCCTATGTCTCCATAGCTATTCGCAGATAACGCACGTTTCAGTGGTTGAAACCGCATTAGATGAACTTGATAAAAGCCAAACGCTTGAAACCAACCACATAACTGTCTGAAAGCATCGGCGGTTTCAATCCACTGGAAACGATTGTTATCCAACGGTTATAAATAATCAACTTTCTTTTAATAACGATTTGATTTTCTTCTCCAAGTATGAAAAATTGGAAATAGAATATCCATCTCTAACTATTCCATGTTTATCAATTAAAATATATGTAGGTGTTGCATTTATCCCATAATTTTCAAAACTTGTTTTGCTCATGCTGATGGGCCAGTTTATTTTTCTCATTTTATAATAATGATCCCGCATCATTTCATATTCTTTCTCTTCTGTTATTTCTTTTTCCTGCTCATAACTACCAGCATAGTTTGTTACCCCAATAATTAAAAAATCACTATCATTAATCTGTTCTTGTAACGAAAGTAATTTTGGTATGCTGGCATTGCATGGACCACAATGCCAAGTAAAGAAATCTAACAAGAGAACTTTGCCATTTAAGCCTGATAAAGAAAGTGGTTGTTTTGTTGCAATCCAATGTTGTGACTCCATTTGTAAAGCTTTATCTCCAAGAATATTAATTCTTTTTTCAATCAGATAAAGTTGATTTTTTGAATTCTCATCGGTTAATTCTTTTTTAGCATTTTCAATAATTTTGCATGCTTCCCGTTTATCACCCATTTTATAGGCAGTCATAGTCTCCAACTCTATCAAATCGAATAACGGTATTTCTTTTTCAACAGTTGTATTCGCTATTATATCATTTAACAAAGTATTTGCTTTTTCATAATAAACTTTCGCCTTTTGTGAATCGCCTGATTCGTTAAATCCGGTTGCAAGCAAATAATGATAATACATTTTTTGAATAGGCTGCAATTCAGAAAAGTTTATATATTTTTCACATTCGGATGGTTCAAGTAAAGAGCCATTGGAAAATAATAATTGGACTAATTCATTATTGCTTTTAGATTCAGGATATTTCTGGAAAAGCGTCTTAATAATATTCGTTATTTGTTGTTCATTTTTTGCTATTTGGGCAATTTCTAAAATAATTTTCAGATCTTCCATTGATTGTTTTTTCAGATTAAATTCGTCTGTATATGTTTTTGCTATTTTAATCCTATTGTTCATTAAATCAATGTATTTATCATAACCTTCTAAGAATTCTTTACCCTTTTTATTCTGAAATGAATTAAGCATTTCCATTGCTTCGGATTTTATTTTTACAAGTTCTTGAAGTCGCATCTCTGGAGTGATGGATTGATTGCATGAAAGTAGCGTTGCTAACAAGGCTAATAAAAGAGTGGTATTTCTGATCATTTTTAATTCCTTTTATGTTTAGTTATTTGGATAGCAATCTCTTAGACGCCTGTACCCAGCGTTAGTTTCCTGTGGGGGATCATTCCAACGAATGCTCGGGATAAAGCACCACCCGAACATAGTTCTCCATTTTGAAATACCTGTTCGCCGCCTCTTGCATTTTTTCGAGGTTTAATTCATCGATAAAATCCGTTGCATAGCTTAAAATTGCCTGCGGATTGATGCCATTAAAATAAAAATCGTCGAGCGTGCCGAGCCAAAAACCGTTTTCTTTCAGCGCCTTTTCGTATTCGCGGTATTGTGTCTCCCTGACTTTGGTCAGATAAATCTCCTTAAAGCCAAAATTCTTCACACTGTCAACCTGGGAAAACACCGCCGCGGTCAGCTCCTGCACGCGCTCGGGAGCACAGCCAAACGAAATGCTGATGGAGTAATCCTCTTTGGGGTAGCGCGACAGGTCGTAGCCGATGCTCACGCCATAAGTGCCGCTCTTGTCCTCGCGGATCGCCTCTCTCAGCTTGATCCGCATGGCACTGATCATGGACCGCAGAACGTAATTGTTCTCCCTCGACCATTCATACGACCCGGAGTAGACCATTTGCACCCGGCTTTTGGGCTCGATCCCTCTTTTCACGACCTTCTCGATAATCCCGGTTGGGTAATCCATTCCCACGTTCCGCCAGGTTTCCTGCCTTTTGGCAGATGGCAAGCCGCCGATATAAGTTTCGATCAGCGGCCGAACGCCCTCCGGATCGAAATTGCCGACAAAGAAAAAGGTAAAATCGCTGGCACCGGCAAAGCGATCCATGTAGAGCGAGAGTGATTTCTTCAGGTCCATTTCATCGAGAATGTTCAGGGACCACGGACGGGCGCGGAAATGATGTCGGGCCAGGGTCACCTGAACCGTATCGCTGAACGCCGTTTCGGGCCGGGCGCTGCGATTTTCGATATAGCCCTTCATCCTCGTCCGGTAGGACAGAAAAGCCGTGGTATCCGCACGCGGCGCCGTAAAAACAAGATAGATGAGCTGAAACATCGTTTCCACGTCTCTGGACGACGAGCTGCCGGAAATCCCCTCGGTCAGCGAGCCGATGAAAGGCGACACGCTGACGACCTTGCCCGCCAGCTTTTTTTG
>METF01000136.1:9043-14090 GCA_001771235.1 Candidatus Zhuqueibacterota bacterium RBG_16_48_16 | reverse complement strand
TGTATGAGGTGAAGCGGATTTCATCGTTCTTGAAATCGGTGGGTTTCAAAACCACTTTGACGCCGTTGGCCAGGGTCCATTCGCTGACGCCAATGTTTTCAAAATATTTTTCTGCGATTATCTTGCCCGGCTCCGGCATCTTTGCTATCAACGGCTCATCGCTTACCGCGTCGACATAGGGCTCAATGGACATTTCTTTGATCGAGTTAAAAACCGCGAGCAAATCCTCTTCGGTCGGGATCGTATTGCCCTCTTTTTCCGGGGCATTGACTAAAATGACCCTGTTAGCGTCGGTGATCCACTCGCCGGCAAGCCTGTTCACCTCATCGAGGGAAATGCCCGGTAAAAATTCTTTATGCAGCTCGTATTCCACTTCGATGCCGGGAACAGGCTCCTGCTCCAAAAAATTGCGTATGAATTCCGCCGCAAAAGGGCCGGACTCGGTCTTGTCGCGCTCTTCGTACAGCTTTTCCATCCGGCGCAGTGTTTGCACTTTTGCCCTCTCCAACTCCGATTCCGTAAAGCCGAAGCGCTTGATGCGCTCCGCTTCGGTCAGCAAGGTGGCCAGTCCCTTTTCAATGCCGTTGTCTTTGACGGCGGCGGTGAGATAGTAGACACTCTTGGTTCTGACGAACCGTCCCTTGGCGCTATATCCATAAAGGAAGGGCGGCTCCGGCTGTTGCAGTAACTCCTGAAAACGCACATTGAGCATTTGGTTGTACAAGCCTTCCACCATCGTGCGACGATAATCGGCGACGATGATCTCGGGGTGGACATCCTGCTTGAAATACAGACTCACCCTGGTATTGGTCGCTTCCGGGTCCGTGGCAATGGCGAACAAAATTTCTTCATGATCCGGTACCGGGTACATTTTGCGCTCGCGCCTTTTTTCGGGCAAAGGGATTTCGGAAAAAGCGTTTTTGATCAATTCCTCCACCTGGGATTTATCAAAATCGCCAACAGCGATAACCGCCATCAAATCCGGGCGGTACCAGTCGCGATAAAACTGTTTTACGGTCTCGTATTGAAAAGATTCCAGCACCTCCCTTTTGCCGATAGGAAGGCGCTCGGCATAGAGCGAGCCTTTGAACAAGATCGGCAACTGCTTGTCCAACATGCGCATGTCCGCGCCTCGTCCCATCCGCCATTCTTCAATCACCACGCCTCGTTCCTTGTCGATTTCTTCATCATCGTAACTGACCTGGTGCGCCCAGTCGGAAAGAATTAAAAAAGCTTTTTCCATGATTTCCGCGCTATCGGTCGGCACTTCGAGCATGTAAATGGTTTCGTCAAAACTGGTATAGGCGTTTATCTCCGGGCCGAATTTCATGCCGATGGATTCGAGATAATCGATGAGCTCATGTTTGGCAAAGTTTTTCGTTCCATTGAAAGCTATATGTTCGTCAAAATGAGCCAGCCCCTGCTGATCATCATTCTCGAGCACCGATCCCGCGTTGACCGCCAATCGCAGCTCGGCCCGATTCTCGGGCTTTTTGTTGGCTTTGATATAGTAGGTGAGGCCGTTCTCCAGCTTGCCGATGGTAATGGCCGAATCAACGGGAATGGGATCGTTTAAATCGAATGGGTATGCAAAAATCCCGGTGAAAAAAAGAAAAGATAGCACAGACGAAATCAAAAGATTTCTGAAAATTGGACGTACCATTGTAGTCACCTTGTTTTGTTGTAGCCGATCACAGGATAGTCTGAGTGTGTTGTTTGATATATGATCTTTCAATCAACTATTGTCTGAACGAAAACTATGCAGTTTGAAAATTAGCTGTCATTGCGAGGCGTTTCCTTCGACAAGCTCAGGACAAGTTTTGCCGAAGCAATCTCATGAAAAGTAAGGGGCTTGCTTCGTCGTTCGTTCCTCACTCGTCGCAATGACATCGCCGATGAGGAGTTTTCGTTCAAGCACTAACTAGAACTTCAGCGAAAGTACAAGATCGAATAACAATCTGTCAATTCCGTTTACTAAAAAGAGGGTGTCATTCAGGAGGGATCTTTGTCTGGCAGGGAAAATATCCACTACTTGGCAAAAGACCCCGGATAAGAACTGCTTTTCGCGGTCTGTGATTAAAAAGACGAGCTACTTTCACCATATAACAAAGATTCTTTCAGAATGACATCGTAACTTTCGTTGTAGTAATAATAAATCCGACTCTTTCTAAAACCGCTGAGGGACCGGAGGTCGCAGAGTTCATTTTTCAGGAAGAAACTCTTTGCATTTGAAAGGTTTTGACAAAATCATCAAAGGACGTTCGCCAATGATCAATCGTCTTTTGCGGCCCTGTTGCTTTAAAAAACCAGGGGCCTGCCGAGGTCTCGGCAATAGCCGCCAACATGGCATAATCTGGCAGCTCTTCTTCTGCGCCGCTGCCCATCATCATGTTGGCCTGCGATTGCAGAAAAGTGCCGGTAACATAAGCCACCGTAACCGGAATGTCGTCAATGGTCGCCTTTTTGGTCTGGGCCAGCTCGTGGGTCAATTTACCATCGGGCTGTTTGAACTGGCGGTACCATCGGCTCAGGTTTGCCTCCACGCTCCCCCCGGTTCCCGGGAAGAAAAATACCGCCAGAACCGCATCCTCCTCACCCTCGGCTCCCGGCCAACGAAACTGCGCCGACCTCATCTGGCTGGAAGGCTCTTCCTCTACCCAGCCGGTTGGGGCTGTGTAAAGCACATTGCCGGACGGCAGTTGCTGACCGGGCGACGGCTGTTGTTGCGCCGAATTCTGTTTACGAGAGCACCCCGATATGGAAACGGCCAATAACGCATATACAAGCAGGATGTATGATGTTTTTCGCATAGAATCTCCTCTGATTATGGTAAAAGTATCGATTTCCCTAACAAAAAATGCACTTGCTTTATTCGGGAGGATGGCCGATAGAACTCTAAGAATGACCTCACGAAGATCGGACAGGCAACGCGAGAATTTCAGGGGCAAAATATTTTCCCTCGATATATTTCGCCACCAGCTCGGAGGCATCGTGACACGCCTGCGGTATCGGTTGCTGCCGGTAAATCCTGGACTCCAGGTAAGCGGCAAAGAAGACATCCCCGGCGCCGGTTGTATCGACGGTTTTGTCGGGCGCAACGGCACTGTAACGAAAAGATCCTTCCTTCGCCGAAATGACCATACCTCCTCGGCTGCCATCCGTCACAACCAGCTCGCCTATAGAAAAGACGCGCATCAGATCGGTTTCCGTCATATACAGGTACTTTAAAATCTCTCTCAATTCCGCCACATCCGCCTTGATGACGGTCGATATGTGCAGGGCAATCGTTAAAACCGAAGATGTTTTAAGCCTTACGACGCCCTGCCGAACCGTCCTCACCACACCCTGAATATCGGTGCTGATTAATTTTTTCTCCGAAGCGAGATGGCGGTAAACGGATGTATGAATGTCCTTGGGATGCAAAGGCCCCAGATGTATATGATCGAATGAAGGAAGAACATCCATTATCTGTTCTATGGTTATCGGACGTGCAATGTGTGGCAAAAGCTGCTCCCTGTGCTCCCCTTTATAAATATTGACAAATCGGGTCGTTCGTTCGGTCTTTTGCGACAAAAGAGGGATCGACGCCTTGTGAAAAATCTCTTGAACGGCCGAATCGGAATCGGCTATGTTCGTGGCAACTGTGGTTTCCAGGCCGTGCCGTTTGAAAGTCAGGCCGGCATAAGTCACGACGCCGCCCGCCTTGATTACTTTTTTATCGTCTGTTACGATCTCATCAATTGTAGCGGAGCCGACGAGAAGTACCTTTTTTGCTTTCATTACATTTGCATATTTGCTCAAGATCAACGTTGCCTCCTGCCACAACCAGAAGTTAAAAAGATAAACGAACATTTAGTGATTTCTGTAATTATCAAACTCCCTGTCAAGCTGCTCTTTGGACATGGACCCCTCATAAATAATCATGCGAAATTTAAATAGCGCCGACTCACCGGGGGCCAGCGTCAGGTTGTACGGCTCCGGCGCCTCAAGACCCACCTCTTTCTGAAAAACCGATTGTCCCAACGGATTGGCTGAAAACAGCCCGTAATCTCTCGCATGCCAATAGGTTGGGTAATTCTGACTGGATGGGTGATTTAGAATAGCAATCCCAACTTGTTGGCCGTCCTTATGGCCCTCGATGCGCACCCACTCAGCGCGCTTGCCCCACACCTCGGCTGCCCCTTTATCACCATTCGAGCTTGTATATTTGCCGGTGCCGCCTTTTTCTTTGAGCCAGTGAGCCAACCGTATGGCGAACATCCCTTCTTTTGTATCTTCGAATACAATTGTTGTGTCCATCGCCATCAGGGTCATGGAAAAATCTATAAAGATGTTTTTATCTTTCGCTCGGAAAACCATGGAGCGATCTTCTCTTAAAAGTCTCTTCCCGTTCTTCCCCACCCAGGCAAGCACAACGGACAATGTTCCCTGCTCCATACCATCCGTGATCTCGACAAATTCAACGTGGCTTATCTGTGGTGGTGAAGTTGTGTTGTTCCAAAAGCCGTTGCCGTTCACTTTATCATAAGTAAAAAAGATGCCGACATGATGCGGATGGTCTTTACTCTCCCATTCGACCTGTTCGAACGGATAGTCCCTGTTAACTTTGATGCCGGAGATGGTCTTCACCGGATAGAGAACCGGCTTGGTCAGGTCCGATGTGTATAAATAAGATGTCACTTGCCTGCCGTTGATGAGCACATCGACCCGGCCATCAGCAGGAACAAACCGAACGCCCACGTTCTCCTGGCATGCACTCCAGCCGGGCGCAGCGATCAGCATGAGATATATCCGGAATCTTTTCATAATAAAAAAAGGCAGATAGCTAATTTTTGAATGCCTAGGGGGGTCAGCATTCAAAGGAGGGGGGTTTAGCTACCTGCCAAAAATTTGTAACATCAATAACGGATTAATAATTTCGATTTTTTACCTCGTGTTGCGGGACATAAGGTAAAATCTTTTTGTTAAAAATCAAGTCAAATTTATAAAAGAGGCAATGTTTTGATTACGGTATCTTCCGCAGCCCTGGGCCTATAACGTTATACAG
>METF01000136.1:7492-8957 GCA_001771235.1 Candidatus Zhuqueibacterota bacterium RBG_16_48_16 | reverse complement strand
GTTATACAGGGATTTCGCCTTTAGCACAAGTGGAATGAGCAGCAGGATGAGCATAATCAAGCTTGTCCACAGTCCTGTTTTGAAGGAACGCGGTGAAAATTTAAAGACGATCTGATGTTTTCCGGGCTCGAGAAAGATGGAGCGGAGTATATAGTTTGTCTTGTATATTTTTGTCTCCTGGCCGTCCACAAAAGCCGTCCAGCCGGAAGGATAAAAAATCTCACTCAGCACCAGGCAGGACGGCGAATTCACTTCTGCCGCCACCACGATCCGGTGCAGGTCGTAAGAGACAACCTCGGCGCTTTTCATACCGCCTGGAGTGATTCCCAGCGGCGGCGGCTCTTCCAAAATAGCCGTTTTCCGGGGATCGAACGCGCCATCTTTCATCCGGTTAAAAATGTTATCCTTGCCCATTACAACTTGCGTGGAATCGACGAAAAACACCCTCGGAAGCGCCGAGGTATTTTCGTAAAGCCAGGCATTCATCTGCTGACCACCCATGTTAACCGGGTATTGAACAACCTGCCGATAACGCGGATCGTTGAGGGGCAGCCCCATTGCCAAAAGATATTTGACGTTCAGCATATCCAGCATGGCGTAATCGAAATTCAACCGGTCGCGATTGATTTCCTGAAGCGGCACCGGCGACCAGCCCGAGCGATTATCCCTCCTGGTTTGGCGCCAATATTTTGTCATAAATGGACCGAATTGGGTATCGTACCCGGTCTCTTCGAGAAATTCCTGGTAAATCCTCAGCTTGGCCGCATGGTATCCCCGGATATTTTGCACATTATGATACATGTACCAGTTGCCGCCCTTATCATCGAGAACGGGGAAGAATCGAGACAGCTCTTGATCATTTTTCATGTACTGCACCGCCGGTGTTTCGGCAAAATAATATTTTTCATCCGCCGGTACCTGCGGATTGATGACTTTGAAATCGATAATCCACAAATCGACAATCACCAGCACGATGAGCGAGAGCGTAAGAAATTGAGCCGACACTTTTTGTTTTAAATATTGGAATGCCAACAAAACAGCGACGCCGAGCAGGGCCACGGCTTTAAAGCTGTCCAAAAGCGCTTTTTCATAAGCCCGATCTATCAGCGCGGCGTCGACTCCCGGCCGGCTCTCCGAAACCAGGTTGGCGTAAAAAGAGCGGCCCAAAATAACAAACAGGGCAATGACGACGACCAGCCCGGAAAAGGCCATCGCATATTTTTTCACTTTCGGCGGAACATCGCTCCCCTTTTTCGCATCGGAAGTCGCCGGGCGTGTCGCCAGCAGCGCCTGTAGGCCACAGGCCGCCAGAACCACCATGGCAATATCGAACAGGATATGAATCATACTGGGGATGCGGAATTTGTTGAAAAACGGCAGAAATTTGAACATCGGCGTGTAGAGAAGCGGCAGGTGGTTGCCAAAAGAGACGACCAGTGAAAATCCGGCGATGACACCCCAAAAC
>METF01000136.1:0-7450 GCA_001771235.1 Candidatus Zhuqueibacterota bacterium RBG_16_48_16 | reverse complement strand
AGGAAAAATACGATGATGCTAAAATAAAGCGGGTAATCCGTCCACGGCATTTTGCCCCAATAAGTCTGGCCGCCAAAGCCCATGAAAGAAGGGATAAAAAAGGTGACCATTTCCAGGGGATGAAAAGACCAGCTCGAGGCGTAGTCAAAATCCAGGCCGCCTGAAGCACCACCGCCGCGAATGGAGAATTTCTGATAATCGAGAACCGAGGTATAAATAACGGCAGAAAGCAGAATGCCGGCTGTAACCGCTCCGGCAAGCAAAACCGTCGAGGCCAGGAGCTGTTTTACGCTCTTCTTCTCTTTGAAATCGGCAATAGCCGTAAACAAAAAATAAATGCCGATTGCAAGAAAAGTATAATAGCTGACCTGTACATGCGCCCGCATCATTTGATAACCTATCGCCAGCGCCGTCAGGCTGAAATAAAAGGCATTTCTTTTCTCCAGCAATTTGTGCGAAAAAAGCAAAATGAGCGGTATCAGGCAAGCGGACAGGAACTTGGTGTTATGGCCATAGGCGGTAAAGGCGATAAATTGCGGCATGAAGATGATTGTCGCACCTGCAAAAAGTGCGACCAGTGGGCTGACTTTCTGGCTGCGCATGAGCGCATACATAAACAGGGCGAAAAGAAGATAGTTCAAAAAAAGAAAAGTAAAAGGCTCCGGTATAAGTTTTAGTTTTGGATTGAGAACATAAGATCGCAAAACATGATCAATGAGATTGACTTTGGGCACGGTGAGCATACTGCCATAAGAAGGCATGCCGCTGAAAAGAAACGGGCACCACAGGGGAATCGCACCGTTCTCCTGCAGGGCCTGTTCGGCAAAATGCACGACCGCCCAGGAATTCATCTTGTCCGGTGACTCGAATGTTTTTCCTCCCAGCATGACCTGGTGGTAGAAAATCAGCAGCACGATGAAAATAAAAATCGCAGAGATCCACACGGGGTGCTTATCAAAAACGTTTTGATATCCCGCTTTCTGCGGTGCGGGTTTTGGCTTTGCTTTGATTTTTTTCTTTGCCACGGAATCCTCAAGAATTGATAATTCATCTGTAACACTTTTCGATCGACAAACAGGTGATCCGATCTCGCGCGATAGCATTTATTGATTATATAACATAAAATCAAGCACAATTTTATGAAATAACGTGGTGACAGGTTAAGCCGACTTCGACACCGTAGTACAGCTTGATGATAGGGCCTTGCAGCGTCCTTTGCGATCGGGCCGGCCTGAATGTTGCAGAATACCAGCCATACTTGAACGAATCGAACAAATAATCCAGCGGCATGTTAAACAGCTCACGAAGATACCGGTATAAATCACCCAATGGTTGAGTATATCGAACAGGTATCTTGTTAACGAAAGAACGAGCCGTCATTTCTCCTGGTTATCTCCAGTTCCCAAAAATCTCTTTGATTTTTGTTCTATTTATTCTATAATTAACCCCCAAAAGAAACAAACAGCAGAACGGTTTTAAGATAGTAAAAATATCTTAATCATGGGATTATTTTTTTGAATAGCATAATCGAGGACATGGCGCAACAACCTTTCGAGTCCCGCAAGAATTTTCTTCTGGACACATTCAAGCTGGGATCCGGTACAGCGCTCGCTCAACTGGTCACTGTTCTGTCGGTTCCTGTACTGTCTCGCTTGTTCCTGCCGGAATCGTTTGGAGCGGCCACCCTGTTTGGTGCCATAGTGATCATTTTTTCAACCATCTCCGGACTCCGCTACGAGCTGGCCATCCTGCTGCCGGAAGAAGCCAGCGACGGATTTTTGCTTTTTTCCCTTCAAAGTGTTTTTACTCTTTTCTTCGGTCTTATTGTGGGCTTTGCGTCCTGGGCGCTGCGAAACCCGATTGCCTTATGGCTCAACGAGCCTTCGCTGGCGTCTTACCTGTGGCTCATCGGACCGGCCATTTTCATCTTTGGGATGATGAATGGGCTAAACTACTGGAATACCCGGCAAAAGCAATTCAAGCTCATTGCCGTCACAAAACTGTTGAACAGCCTGGCGACCGTCGTGTTCCAGCTCATTTTTGGCTTTTGGGGTTATGCCACTTCCGGCGTTTTGATCGCCGGCAATGTCTTTGGCAAAGTCGTCGAAGATGCCATACAGGGTTGGAAAACTCTTGTCGATGTTAAGAACAACGCCTTCCGCTTTGACTTTGCGAAAATTCTGCGGTTGCTGAAACGCTATCAAAAGTTTCCCATCTTTTACACCGGCTCGACACTTATCAATACGCTTTCCTGGTACGTTCCCGCTTTCATTCTTGCCATGTTTTTCTCGACAAAGATCGTCGGTTTTTATGCGGTCGGAGAGCGCGTCATCCGCATGCCCATGAACACCATCGGCAAAGCTATTTCCCAGGTGTTTTTCCAGCGCAGCGCCGAGGCATATAGAGAGAATACTCTCGGCACGCTCTTTAGGGATACCGTTCAAATGCTTAGCCGCCTGGGGCTTTTTCCGATGATCATCCTGGCTGTCGTTGGCAGGGAGATTTTCATCGTCTGTTTGGGCGAGAATTGGTCCGAGGCGGGCGTCTATACCCAAATTCTGAGCCTGTATGCTTTCATCTGGTTTGTCTCATCGCCAATCAGCACTTTGGTCAGTGTGATTGAAAAACAAGAGATCTCTCTTTATTTAAATATTGTCAATTTAACCACAAGAGTCTTATCCCTTGCGGTGGGCGGCGTATTACATCAAGCCCGGCTAGGATTGCTGCTTTATTCAATATCCGGTATCGTGCTGTACGGTTGGCTCTTGTTATGGTTAGGAAAGATTGTCGGCGTTCCGCCTAAAAGAACCGTGCTGGATATGCTACAGGCGGACCTATTCATTTCACTTTTTGCGGTCGCCCTGTTGCTCGCCTTAAAGTACACCGGCTCACAGCCATTGATTTTAGTCGGTGTGTCCGTCGTGTTGTTGCTGTGCCATTATGCCTTTTCTTTCAAAAAGTACAAACATCTGCTTTCCAGATGCCGGCCAGTTACCGGCTGACCTGCACGTCTTGTGCAAAAAGAGAAACCTTCCATGTCGCTCAAGATTTGTCTTTATGGCGCCAGGCTGTCAAAGAAATCCTTAGAAGATCTTAGAATTCAAAGAAAAAATAATAATAAGGAAGAGATGATGAAACCATTAATTTTGAAAGTAACACCTTCATGGGGAGATGGCCAAACATTAAGGCGATTGCGTTATACAAAAAACTTTGTTGGAAAATACCTAAATAAAGATTTGTCCAAAAATGTATTAGATATTGGTCAAGAGAACGAATTCGCTAAGCAAATGGCTACATTTTTTCAAATGAATTGCTATTTTACTACGAGTGATTTGGATTATAAGCTATTGATTGATACGAAAGAAAATCAATTAAATGAACTCGTTCCCTTTCATTATATATTCTGTTTTGAGGTGTTAGAACATTTAATGAATCCATTGCTATTTTTAGAAAATTTGAAACCATTTATCTCAACAGAGACACAAATCTTCGTATCAGTTCCGAGACGACCACTGTTTTTGTGGACTGAGACGCATTTTCACGAATTCTCTGAAAGAAGAATAAAGCACCTTTTCAGGTCAGCAGGTTATAAAATCATAGCTCATGAGTGGCATATTGCCTGGCACGACCCCTGGTTTTATGTCAGCGGCATTCGGCCCTTTTTGCGATTAACAATCGGAGCCTGCCGCAATCATCTTTACTTATTGACATTAGCATAGATGGTTTTTTCAATGGCTCGCATTGTGTACATCTATCAGAATCTATTTTCATTCGTCAAAGATGACTTGGTGCTCCTAAAAGAGCACTACAAGGTACGTTGTTTTCACTTTGACAGTAACCGCTACGACAGCAAGATAGGCCGGCTTTATGGACTTTTGTTCTTCGCGGGTAAGCAATTATTCTGGCTGCCTCGCGAGTTGTTGCGTGCCAGGGTTGTTTACGGCTGGTTTGCCGATTATCACATGGTACTGCCAATCCTCATGGCACGTCTTTTTCGCAAGCCTGTGGTTGTTGCCCTTGGGGGATTTGACTGCATCCTGATGCCACATCTGAATTATGGCGTCTTTTACAGTTGGTGGCGGAGATTCCTGGCCAGGTTTGTACTAAGGCACGCTGCACTACTACTGCCAGTTACGTCAACGCTCATGCGCACGGAGGCGCATGCGGCATTATGGCCTGAAGCCCACCCCAATGGTGCGGAGGTGAATGTGCCTGGTCTGAAGACCCGATATGAAGTCGTGCTTTGGGGATACGATCCTGACGAGTGGCCTATGGGCCCAGCGGAACGTCCTGCTGTTGTCTGTACGGTAGCCTTACTGGACAGTGAGCGTACGTTTCAGCGCAAGGGCATCGACCTTTTAATAGAAGCCAGTCGACGTCTGCCTGACGTCAGCTTTACCATTGTCGGTGTTGCGAGCGCACTGCGGTCCATCATCGAGGAACACTACCAACCCCCCTCAAATGTTTTCCTTATGCCGCCAAAGCCCCGTACTGCGTTACCGGCCATTTATGCTGGTGCTTCTGTTTATGTCCAGTTGTCCAGAGCTGAAGGACTCCCTAACGTGCTCTGCGAAGCAATGTTGTGCGGATGTGTGCCCATCGGTAGTGCGGTGTTTGGCATTCCTGAAGCCATCGGTGACGCCGGATTCATTCTGGAGAGACCAGACCCGGATGAGATTGCAGAAACAATTCGCAGAGCCCTTCAACTAGGGCCTGAAGCACGGAAACGCGCAAGAGAACGGATATGCGAACGTTTTACACGCGAAGGACGTCGGCAGAAACTCCTAACTGCATTTGACGTGCATTGGGATTAATCAGGTGGAACGCAGGTACTTGGCGCTTTCCTTTACGAGTAATTTAGACACCCTGTGATCGGTTACTTTAATTAAATAATGCCCGAACGAAAACTATGTGATTTAAAATTTTACTGTCATTGCGGCGTTCTTGCCGAAGCAATCTCCTGTAAAGCAAGAGGACGGCTTCGTCATTTGTCCCTCGCTCCTCGCAATGACACCGCACAAAAAGGGTTTTCGTTCAAGCACTAAATAGCCGGCGCACTCGCACCTGACACCTCATCAAAAACTTTTGCCAGCTTCTCGGTCAGATACCGTCGCTCAAACTGGCGGCGTAGCGCAGTTGAGATAGTAAAAGCCAATTGATTTTGCTGATATCGCTCTGCCAAATCGACCAGGGCCGCTTGAATGGCCTCCACATCTTTTGGCGGAACGACGATGCCCATCTTTTCGTTTTTGATCAGGGTTGCCGCGTCGTCATCCGGCGCCAGCGCCAATATGGGCCGACCGGCGCCGATGTATTCAAACAGCTTGCCGGGTAGAATTCCCCTGTTCGCCGGTGCATCGTCGATGATCAGCAGAGAGACGTCGGTCGCCAGCAGGTAGGCCAGGCTTTCATGGTGTTTTACATAGGGGATTATTTCAAAAACGCTGCGAATGGGTGATTCTTGTATTCTCTTTTTGATGGGTTCACCGATCCTTCCCACCAGCCGTATATGGATCATATCCACAACGTCACTTCCTTGTTCCTGTAACTGTTCCAAAGCCCGGATCAAATATTCCGGATTGCGCTTCCCATAAATTGAGCCGGTATATGTTATGGTCAACTTTGGCGGCTTGGATGCCGGCACGATCTCTTTAAAATCCGATTGATCATAGCCATTGGAAAGCAGCACCCATCGGTCATCGTTGTATTCGGCGTGCCGGCTCAGCAAATCCTGTTTCACACCATCGTAAGCCGCCAGGATTTTATCGGCCTGCCTGAGGACCGATTCTTCCATGTTCAATTCCATTCGGCGACACGGTTTTGGCCGCCACTGCGGCGTCGACAGCCAGCCGACCCAGGAGTCGCGGAAATCGGCCACCCAGGGAACGCCCGACCTTTTATGCAAATCCATCCCGATCAAGTGCGCGGTGTAGGGCGGCGCCGAGGAATAGATCAGATCGATCCCTTCCCTGGCAATGATTTTCCTGCCCAGGCGGCGGGCGTATCGCCGCCAGCCAATCCGGGCGTCGGGGACGAAAAATGTCGCCCGCATCCATTCGGCTATTCGCTCACTCAGTTTTCCTTTGGCTTGCCGGTCCAGGCTGAGAGTAGCGATATCGGCGGACTCGTCGCTTTTTTTGCCGGTGAACAGACGATATATTTTATACGGCTCGATGATCTTCGAACGATACACTTTCGTGCCGGGCGGAATTTCGGCAAAGAGGGATTCATCATATACGGGGTAATCGGCTTTGGCGGCGGTGAGGACGACTGGCTCCCATCCGAAATCGCGCAGGTATTTGACAAACTTGAGAGTGCGCTGCACCCCGGCGCCGCCGGAAGGGGGAAAATAATAGGTGATGACCAGGACTTTCACGTGTTCTTCTCTAATAAAAAAAATGCACCGGAAATGAGAAACTCACGGACAAAAGGAATCCGGCCCAGCCAATTGGCGCCAATGACCGGCCAGCCAAAGCGCAGCTTGTAGCTGGGGCGGCTGATGTAAAAGGCGCTGCTGGCGATGCGAAATCCCTGTTCTCGGACTATTTTTTTGAATCCGCCGATCGTGGTGCGAAAGCGGCGGATTCTTTCCAGCTCCGGCAGGATGGCCGGGTTTTTGTCATATCGAATGATCCACCAGCGAAAAATACACCACAAAAAAGCAGGGACGATGTGAAAATAAGGGAGCTTGCCCAAAAAGCTTTGCAGCAGTTGCTGATGGCCGCCAAAAGGCGCATAAAAAGGCGGGAAGGTGATGAGCAATTTCGAGCTTTCACCCAGCAGATCGCGAAATATCCGCAATGCATACCTTTTATCCGGCAAATGCTCGAACACATCCCGGAGAAGCAGCAAATCGGCCTTTGGCGCTTTTTCCGACAATGGCGGATGAAAAATATCGGCCGTGATAAAATGCAGCTTTTGCAGATGCCGGGGGCCGGCAAATTTACGTGCGAGAACGAGCCGCGAATGGCTGATTTCCAGGCCGATCCCGTTCGCCCCCTCTTCGACAAATGCGCAAAGTATGCCGGCTTCGGCGCAGCCCAGGTCGATGACCAGTGTATCTTTAGCTGAAAATCCCCATTCCTTCAGCAAAGGAATCAGGTATTCTTTGCCCAATCGGTACTGGTAGCGCCAGTAAGCTAATTTTTTTGCGGACTGTTCTTTGTTCATTTTGCGCACTTTTCTATGGCTTTGGCCATTCTGTCCCATGAAAACATCTTTTTCGCCTCGGCGACGTGGCGGGAAAATGCCGCCTCATGATTGCCCTCAAAATATCGCAGGATCGCCCCGGCAAAAGCCGCGGCATCACCCGCCGGGACGACAAACCCGGTCATGCCATCCCGCACCACTTCGGGCAATCCGCCGACGTCGGTGGCAATGACCGGCTTGTTGAAATGGTAACAAATCTGCACGATCCCACTCTGGGTTGCGGATAGATAGGGCAGGGCAA
>METF01000135.1:5964-9206 GCA_001771235.1 Candidatus Zhuqueibacterota bacterium RBG_16_48_16 | reverse complement strand
CGCCGACCTGGCAAACATCGATGAAATCCGCGTGACCTTTTCCGCCCCGGAGCGTTTTCTCTCCCGGCTCAACCAGGGAGCGGCGGTGACAGTCTCGACCACAGCCTTCTCCGGAAGCGATCTGAACGGAACCATCATCGTCGTCGAACCCCTTGTCGATCCTGGAACCCGCAGCGCCCGCGTTACGGCGCACTTACGGAACACGGGCCGAAAGTTTCGCCCGGGGATGTCGGCCAACGTCTCCGCCGTCCTCAGCGAACGAGCCAATGCGATAACCATTCCCAACGAAGCCGTTTTTGGCAGCGAGAACCAGACCTTTGTCTTTGTCGTCAAACCCGATAGCACCGTCGCGCGTGTTCCGGTCGAGCTTGGAACGCGCTTGCCGGATGTGGTCGAAGTGCTCAGCGGCCTGGAGCCGGGAATGACCGTCGTCCGTGCCGGCCACCAAAAGCTTTTTGATGGCGGCAAGATCATGCCGATGAGCGCCCAGGCAAATGCGTCGCCGAATGGCATGAAGGTGGGAGGATAAGAGCTATGAAGTTGAGCACAACATCCATTCAGCGCCCGGTATTTGCCAGCGTCATGAGTTTTGCCATCCTGCTGTTCGGGATCATTTCCTTTCTGCGCTTGCCCGTGCGCGAGTACCCGGATATCGATCCGCCGATTGTTTCCGTCATCACCTTGTACCGTGGCGCCAGTCCCAGCGTGGTCGAAACGGAAATCACCAATGTGCTGGAAGAACAGTTTGCGACGCTGGAAGGCGTCAAGACCATGACCTCGTCGAGCCAGGAGCAGGGATCGACGATCACCATTGAATTCGAGCTGAGTCGCAACGTCGATGAAGCCGCCAATGATGTTCGCGATCGCGTTTCGCGCACGCGCGGCGAGCTTCCTCGCGAAATAGATGACCCGATTATCTACAAAGTCGATGCCAATGCGCAACCCATCGTCTGGCTGGCGCTCTACAGCGAGCATCATACCGGACTGGAGCTGACCGACGTTGCCGATCGCGTTTTAAAGGAACGAATCCAGCGGCTTGCCGGCGTCGGCTCGGTCATCATCGGCGGCGAGCGGCGCTACGCCATGCGCGTCTGGCTCGATCCCTTGCGTATGGCCGCCCACGGACTGACGGCGCAGGATGTCGAAGCAGCCATTCGCAGGGAAAACGCGGAAATCCCCGCCGGGCGAGTGGAAGGCACGGAACGTGAATTTTCAGTGCGCACCCGCGGCGAGCTTGCTACCCCGGAAGAATTCGGCGCTATCATCGTCTCCCAAAAGCAAGACGATATCGTCCGGCTGCGGGATGTGGCACAAGTCAACGTCGGTGCCGAGGATGAGCGAACCGTCGCTCGCTATAACGGACAACCGGCGGTCGGCCTGGGCATCGTCAAACAATCCAAGGCCAGCACTGTTGATGTCGCTGCTGAGGTGCGTCATGCCCTCCGGGAGCTAACCGGCCTCTTGCCCCAAGGCATGAAGCTTGACGTTGCTTTTGATTCCTCCGTCTTTATCAAGGATTCGATTGCCGAGGTGAGAGAAACGCTGCTCATCGCCTTATGCCTGGTGGTGCTGGTGGTGCTGGCATTTCTGAAAAGTTTTCGCGCAACCGCTATTCCGACGGTCGCCATTCCGATCTCGATCATCGGCGCCCTGACTGTAGTCTATTTTGCCGGATTCACCATCAACATTCTGACGCTGCTGGCGTTGGTGCTCGCCATCGGTCTGGTGGTCGACGACGCCATTGTGGTGCTGGAGAATGTGTATCGGCATTTTGAAATGGGAAAAAGCCGCTGGCAGGCCGCTATGGATGGAAGCAAAGAGATCGGTTTTGCCGTGGTGGCCACGACCGTTACCCTGGTGGCGGTGTTTGTGCCGCTGGCATTTCTCACGGGTTCGGTCGGACGATTGTTCAATGAGTTTGGCGTCGCGCTTGCGGTTGCCGTGCTGATCTCCGGCTTTGTCGCCCTGACATTGACGCCCATGCTCTCCTCCAGAATTCTCAAGCCGCTTCACGGCACGGGCACGGGATGGGCTTCCCGCTCCTTTGATGCTTTCTTCGAATTCCTCAACAGAGTTTACCATCGCACGCTCAACAGCGCCCTCCGCCACCGTGTCGTGACGCTTGCCGTCGCTGTCCTGGTGGTTGCGGCGGGAGTCGTTCTTTTTCGATCCCTGCCGAGCGAGCTGGTGCCCACCGAAGACCGCGGCGTCGGCTTTGGCATCGTCATCGCCCCGGAAGGCGCCACACTGGATTATACGGACAGGTACATGCGGGAAGTGGAAAATCGCCTGCTGGCGCTGCCGGAGCGGCGTGCGCTTTTTTCCGCCATCGGCTTGGGATTTAATGGCCCGGGCCGGGTGACCGACGGCTTTCTTTTCCTGGCGCTAAAGCCGGTCAGTGAACGGGAAAAATCGCAGCAGCAAATTGTCCAGGAGCTCTTTCCCCAGTTGATGTCCATTCCCGGCGTCCTGGCGTTCGTCATCAATCCGCCAAGCCTTGGCGGAAGATTCAGCTCGAGCCCGGTGGAATACGTCCTCCAGGCCGACAGCTATGAAGAGCTGAATCAAAGCGTAGGCATGATGATGGGAGAAGCATCCCAGCTCGGTTACCTGATCAACCTGGATACCGATCTGCGCCTGAACAAACCGCAGCTCGACATCGACATCGACCGTGAGCGCGCGTCAGGTATGGGAGTTTCCGTTGCGGATATCGGCTCGGCGCTGGAGACGTTCCTGGGCGGGCGTATTGTGACCAATTTCAAGCGCGGCACCAAACAGTACGATGTCATTCTGCAGATGAAGCCTGCTGCCCGCGCCACGCCCGATGCCATCCGCGACATCTATATTCGCGGCACCGGCGGACTGGTGCAACTGGCCAACGTCGTGCGCGTCAAGGAAACCCTTGCGCCAAAAGAACTGAACCATTACAACCGGGTGCGCTCGGCAACGATCACGGCCAACCTTGCCCCTGGCGTGAGTCTCGACCGGGCACTGGACGATCTGGATCATATTTTTGCCGAAAAGCTTCCGGCAGGTTTCAAGCGTGAGTATGCCGGGCAATCGCTGGAATTCAAAACCTCCGGCTCCAGTCTTTACGTAATGTTTCTCCTGGCGATCATTTTCATCTACCTTGTGCTGGCGGCGCAGTTCGAGAGCTTTGTGCATCCTTTGACGATTCTCCTCTCCGTACCCCTTGCCGTATTCGGAGCGCTGCTGACCTTGTTCATCTTTAAAGAGAGCCT
>METF01000135.1:5800-5925 GCA_001771235.1 Candidatus Zhuqueibacterota bacterium RBG_16_48_16 | reverse complement strand
ACTGGTGACCAAGAACGCCATCCTGATCGTCGAGTTCTCCAACCAGTTGCGCGCGCGTGGACAGCACCTGTTCGATGCCGTGATCCAGGCAGCGACGATTCGCCTCAGACCGATTCTCATGACAT
>METF01000135.1:5609-5771 GCA_001771235.1 Candidatus Zhuqueibacterota bacterium RBG_16_48_16 | reverse complement strand
ATCGCCATCGGACTCGGCGCCGGCGGTGAATCGAGACGTCCCCTGGGTCTGGCGGTCGTCGGCGGTGTGTTCTTTTCCACCTTTTTGACCCTGTTGCTGGTGCCGGTACTGTATACTTTGCTGGCCCGATTTACCCACGTCGCAAATGGTGAAGAGGAACAA
>METF01000135.1:2474-5578 GCA_001771235.1 Candidatus Zhuqueibacterota bacterium RBG_16_48_16 | reverse complement strand
CCCGTGAATCAGAGCTTGTGGGACAGACGGTTTAGGACCAAATCCTCAAGAGGCTGTCGAAAAAGTGCTATATCCTCAGAACAAGGGGTGGTTTGAATCTTTGTAGATTTGGTTTTAGCCATTAAATTCTATCGGATAGTCGAGAAATACATACGAACAAAGAAAACCCCTTGTTCCGGGTGATTTTAGTTTTTCGACAGTCTCCAAAGGTCTTGGATGGCTTTGAGGTAAAGCATACAAAGTTAAGGAGATCGCCAATGTCTACTTCTAATCCTGCCAGTCAAGCCAAAGATAATGCCGCTGCGTATGTGAAATCGTTGATGGATTTGCTCGGAGACCGTGATCCGTTCGAGGGACAATCAAAGCTTCACAATGAGCGCGGCCCGGAAAGCGTCCGGAAAATGATCCGAATGATCGCCGGGCACGATCTGTTGCATCGCAATCAAATCAAAAGAATGAAGCGGGCGCATGAGGTTGAATAATTTTTGCAAACTGAGAAGGCCCGTCAAATCCATTTTCGCTCCGTCCCAAATTACATTTGGGACGGAGAGCAGGATATCTCATCACGTGGTTCGTAAGGTCTGATTTCTATCATTATGATTCCGAATAGAACATGAGACTGTGCTGCAAAACCGCTTCGGATGAAAGCGATTCAGCGGACCAGGCCACAAATCAATTCCGAATACGCGATCTCTGGATTGCTTTTCACTATCCCAAGTGATCTACGATGACAAGTTTAACCTGAGCTTGATTCGGGGCCCAGCGCGGACCCGCACGCTTGATGGTGTGGCGAAGCCAGGAGTAAAACCCGCCCTTACCCGATTAGCTGTTTAACAATTCTTTTGAACTGCTTCTGCATGCAATTTCAAGCCGAGTGCATGTAAAACTTTCAGGACTGTGTCCAACCCTGGGCTTCTTTCTCCGGAGAGTGCTTTGTAAAGACTTTCACGGGACAAACCAGCATCACGCGCTACTTGTGTCATGCCCTTTGCTCGTGCAATATCGCCTAGTGCTTTAGCAATAAAGGCGGCATCACCATTTGCTTCCTCAAGGCAAGCTTCAAGGTAGGCTGCCATTTCCTCTGGTGTACGAAGATGCTCGGCGATATCGTATTTTGTAGTCATAGTTTTAGCCATGAAAAACTCCTATAAATTCCTTGCTAAACGTAAAGCAGTTTTAATATCCCTGGTCTGTGAACGTTTATCACCACCGGCCAAAAGAATTATCACCTTCCGTTTATGTTCTTTATAATACACCCTATAGCCGGGTCCATAATCAATGCGCAATTCTGAGACGCCTTCACCCACTGGCTTGACATCTCCAGGATTTCCATCCGCTATTCTCTCAATCCTGACCAGGATACGAGCACGAGCATGGATATCTTTAATTTCATCAAGCCATTTTGCAAAGGTTTCAGTCCGTAGGGTGGAATTCTATCCCACCAATTCTTGGAGTAACTCGGATTATTGACAAACAACTATGCCTGTTCAATTCCTCGTTCGCCAAATTCTCCTTCTATGGTCACTGCTCTAACATCATTTTCGCCCAAGCCTCCTGATTGTTTTCCAAATGTAGCCGTTTTTTACATCGCCTTCTCTTTTCCCATCGAAACGCCACAGCGTTCACTATCCCCAAAACAAAAAGGCATGGTAAGAACTTCTCCCAATTCTTACCATGCCTTCCATGTGTTGGCGCTGGAATTCCCACTTTTATGCTCCCTCAGAAAGTCGGGAAAATTATTGCAAAAGCAAAGACTAAATGCAAGGGAAAAAATAGTCATCGGCGGGCAGCGATCAGCGGTTAGCGGTCGGCAACCTATAGATAGTATGATAAAAAGTCGCTTTTAGGCGAACATGATACGAGCTGTTGCTTAGCTGTCCTTCTCTCACTCGTCTCTATTGCCCGCTCTTTGGGTACGGCCGGGCAGTTTGCATTCCGGGGATAAAGGTGTAATGTCTCTGGTTGAAAGTACAGAGCGCCAAATCCATAGCCACAGCCGTTTGCCCGATCAGCACGTCCAGCAATCCCGCATTGTGACTCAAGCGATATTCCGCGAACACCTCCAGGGCCAGGTTGCAGTCCGTTGGCGACGGCCAGACTACTCCAAAAGCCGCCAGTTCGCTCTGCACTCGATCTTGTTCGGTCTTGTTCCGACACCCTTGAATCAACTCCATCACGACGTATCCTGGCACCACCAGTTCTTCATCTTCGTGCAATGCATCAAACCAATCCACCGCTGGTGGGTACTTGCGTAGCAAATCTATCAGTACGTCGCTGTCGAGCAGAATCATATTTGGATGTCTCCGCGCTTTTGAGCCTGTTCCCGCAGTTGACGTGCATAAACAGAACTGTCTTTGATATCGTCACGATCTTGCCATAGGCCGATCAGCCCAGAGCGACGTAGGTGTCCCACTGTCAAACGCGCACGCGGCGGAAAGGCTGCGGGCGATTGGAACACAATGATCTCGACAGATTGTCCTTTTTTGTAGGGCAAGCCGGTGAGAAAAACCTCTCCGTCCTCGGCCATTACTTGTTTTATTTGTATTGCTTCCATTTTTCGTCGTCTCCCGAACTGTCTTCTTGTTAATATCTATGCCAAAAACGTCAAAGGCATGGTAAGAACACCTCCTAATTCTTAGCATGCCTTTCATTTGTTGGCGCTGGAATTCCCACTTTTATGCTCCCTCGCTTTGCTGGGCAAATTATAGCAAAAACCGATACTAAATGCAAGGGAAAAATCGACGGTTGGCAGATATTTTCCAAAGCAATCTCGTTGCAAAACCTGAGTTTTGGAACGAGATTAATTGACGTGGTTGAATAGCAATCACTTCCGCGGGCTATATTACCGACTATCCCATTGCACGTTAGCTTTCACACTGCCCTTGCATTACGCGTAATTATCAATCGCAGACATGCAACGACCGAAAAGTAGGGTGGAGATTCTATCCCACCATCTTTGAGTCATTTGAACTTTTGTCAAATAATCATATCCACCCAACGCCATTATTCGCCAAATTCTCCTTCTATGGAAAGGCTCTCTACATCATTTTCTCCCCAGCCGTCCGGATGATGTCCTTTCGCCTTGTACCTGTGAAAGCCGGACC
>METF01000135.1:2144-2219 GCA_001771235.1 Candidatus Zhuqueibacterota bacterium RBG_16_48_16 | reverse complement strand
TCATCTTTGTAAACCTTTTATCTCCGCAAAACTCTGGCTCACCAGCGGAAACTCGACTGTTCATACTTTTGCATA
>METF01000135.1:1919-2107 GCA_001771235.1 Candidatus Zhuqueibacterota bacterium RBG_16_48_16 | reverse complement strand
AACTAAAAATACCATCGCAGATAAACAAGCGCTTTTGACCTTATGAGCGATTCGGAAATGTCCGGGACATCATCGGATTCTTTGCCATTATAAGTTACTTTTTCCTGTCCAACTGAAGTATAAAGAAGCTGAAACTCTCCCCCCAGGCTGAGATCACCTGTGAAAAAGTGCTCCGCACCAAAACAAGG
>METF01000135.1:0-1843 GCA_001771235.1 Candidatus Zhuqueibacterota bacterium RBG_16_48_16 | reverse complement strand
AAAACATCAATGCCCAACTTTGCCCCCGCGTAGAACAGATTTTTAGAGCTTTTTTTAAAGAGTGGGGAAATGCCCAGGCCAAAATGGGCAATTGTTGTCCTTTCAATGCTTTTATAATTATTTACCCCATGATCCACAGTGTGTGAATAACGCCAATAACTAAACTCCGGGTCAATACGTATCTTTGCCGTCAATACACTCCCATACAAGACCGGGTACGCGACAATTTCGTCAATATCTTCTTCCAATAAATATAAAACACTAAAATTTGCAAAAAAATCAACCACATTGATTCCAATGCCGCCTCGGGTAGATTGCGCAGATAGCTGTCCAACAAAAACAATGAGTACAGCACAAAAAGAAATCATCATTTTTTGCAGCTTTTTCATTTTTCACTCTCCTTTTTGCTTTCTGGTGAAATGTGAATTGCCAATTTGGACTTTTACCCTAATTCACCTTATTTAGCGCCTCGCATTTGAAAGGGTGCTTTCCCTGAACCGTCTTCCATGCGCGCCTCAGTGTTTGACGCGATAAATCCGAGGTCAGGATTGGCTGCCGGTCAAATGTAACAACGGTAAAGAAAAATGTGCCTCCAGGAACTATCACCCGGCGATAATCAGGCATGAGCTAATTGTTTTCCTCAATAATTGTTTTGACATGCGGAAAAATTCAATCGGCACGCCATTTTCGATTTCATGCAAATCGATGAATTATGCTGCCATCAGGAAGGTGGGATAGAATCCCCACCCTACAAACTTTGCCAATGGGCCAGCACAGCCCTAGACTCTTTTCCATATCCTGAAGAACGGCCTGATCCGCAGCACGGGCGGGGTCGGGGGTATGGGCCTAGGGGGCTGCCAGGCAAGACCTGCGGAATAACCAGCCTGCCTACTCCCTCGACTTCTTCAAGCGCGGCTTAGAACCTGTCTTAAGGAAAAGAACTTTCTATAACTGATAACCGCTGGTTTAACCTGCAAAACCGCTTACACAGTAACTGAAACAACGCACAAAACTTTTAATTTACCCCCCAACTTCAATTGATGCACGGCGGTTTTGTCAGGTTGAAACCAATGTTATACCGTTTATTTTTTAAATACTTATCAAAATAACGAAAATAAATTCAAATACATTTTTTACTCTATACAATAATTCCATCGAAACTTAGATGTCTTAATAGTATCTTTATCAACTGTAAAGTATAACTCATAGATATTGTCACAAAGCATTTCAATCTTGGGTTCAGGGCTATCTATGAGACGTAAATGTATCGCAGCTATTTTTCGAGGCTGTATAACCATTGGAGGAATAAAAGGCTGAAATCCAATATCACGATAAATATTAAAAGCATAAAATGGTTCAAGTAAAATAATATTTGATTGTAATTTCGTGATTAGAGCTTCATGGTAAATTTTTACTTCGACACCACTAATTACTTTGGGTTTACTTGTACCATTATAGAATGCACAAATAAAAACTGGGTAGCTATTACCTTTAATATAAAAAAAATCTCTTGTATTTTTAGGATATTCTACAACAAGATTCGTATGCCTTGTGTCAAGTGTAAATGCCAGTAATTCAAATTTATCATCCTGTAAAGTACCACTATTTTTAAAAGGTTCTAATTCTGGTTTTGAGTAACTATATTTACTTATAAAGGATCTATCGAAATACTTTATTTGTTTTTCATTTGAATCATTCATTAAAGTCCAATCCATAATTTTACTAATGAATGAAAAAATACCAACTAAAATGACAGTAGCGGAAGTAATAAGTGCTGCCCTTATGCTCACTGGCTGACGATTGAACCAATTTTTATTCTTTTGTGTTATACTCATATTTTAAA
>METF01000134.1:11438-11625 GCA_001771235.1 Candidatus Zhuqueibacterota bacterium RBG_16_48_16 | reverse complement strand
CGACCACAAATATTTGCTTTGTTGATTAAGAATGAGAAAATGAACCAATACCGGGGGTAAGCCAACGTTTTTATCAGAATCGATTTCCGGCTCAGGCTCTTCGGGCAGGTCGTATAGGATAAAGTCATAATTACACAAGTCCAGGCCAAAATTCGTTGTCAGTACAACGCTAAAGTCTGTCAACGCA
>METF01000134.1:1312-11279 GCA_001771235.1 Candidatus Zhuqueibacterota bacterium RBG_16_48_16 | reverse complement strand
GGTTTTGAAACGGATAGGCCTCGTAAAAGTAGGGCCCGGTACCGAATGCCCCGGGAAAACTCTTGGGCGGATCACATCGGCTCGGCCGGGCATTCCTGAATAAGCGAAGGTACTGCCTGTCCTCCGATCCATCGAACGATCCGAAAACATGAATCGGCTCGCTTTGGATCGTGCTATTCGATTTTAGCAAGTGAGAAGAATTCGCGGGCTCAACCGGGGCGGGTAGGACATCGGCCGGTGGCTGAGCCGATTTAAAAAAGAGTGGTACACCCAAAGCCAAATCATCTGCGTATTGATAGAGGTCTGACTCTCCCCCTACTCCGCTGCTGTCATCATTTGTAGCCTGATCGCCGCAGTAACTTTTGGAGGCAAAACCGCCAAGATATATCAAGCCGACCAACAATGCCCAATGCAGAGCATGATATACACATCTGTTCATTCACACTCCTGCTGCTCTTCGAAGTAATATCTGTTGAATGATGAATAAAAAGGCTTCCCGTCCCGTCCCAAGCGTCTGGCCTGCCTTCAAAAACCACATGAAAGTGAATATAGGTGGAGGATGTTTCCCTGAGATTTGACGGAAAAATATAGTGAATTATTTACCGGATGTAAAGCATTTTTTTATCTTTTCTCAAAAAAATAAAACACCCCCTGTGCAAGCGATATTCCATACATAAACCCGCTTGCCATAATAAAAACAATTCGCTTCTTTTTAGAACAACTCTTGCTATATTTGGCAAGTGTCTGAACGACAACTATTCAATTTGAAAATTGGCTGTCATTGCGAGGCGTTTTTTGCCGAAGCAATCTCCTGAAAGGTAAGAGGATTGCTTCGTCGTTCGTTCCTCACTCCTCGCAATGACATCGCTGATAAGGAGTTTTCGTTCAAGCACAAATTATATTCAAAAGACAACTGATTTCTTCGGGTGATACTATGAGCGTTACAACACAGATGGCCCATTTTGCTTTAGGATTAACGTTTCAAGACATCCCTGGCGCGGCCATCAGGGAAGCAAAGCGCTTTATTCTCGACAGTGTCGGCTGCGCCATCGCTGCCAGCAAAAATCCCGACATGCTGGCTGCGCAGCGGTATGTCAGCAAGATAGCCGGTCCGGCTCACGCGACCATTATCGGCAGCGGCGCCAAAGCGGATGCGCCAAATGCCGCGTTGATGAATTCGCTGCTCATTCGGGCGATGGATTACAACGATATTTATTGGCAGCAGGATCCAAGCCATCCCTCGGATATCATCCCGGCGGCCATGGCCTGTGGTGAAAAAACAGATAAATCGACAAAGGAGTTACTGGTCGGCGTGGTGATTGCTTATGAGCTTGAAATGCGCTGGTGCCGCGCCGCTCATCCGGGCATTCGCGAGGTCGGCTGGCACCATGCTACCTTGACGCAATTCGTCTCTCCATTCGTCGCCGCTAGGATGCTAGATCTGAGTCCAGCCCAAACCGTAGCGGCGGCAGGCATCAGCGGCAGCAGCCATTTCACATTAGGCGGTGTCGTGGCGGGACATTTGACAAATATGAAAAATCCCGCCGATCCTATGGCTGTCGAGGCCGGCGTGCGGGCCGCGCTGCTGGCGTCAGAGGACTATTCCGGGCCCGTCGAGATTATCGAGGGTAAAGAAGGATTGATTAAAGTGCTCAATGCCGTCGAGTGGTCGACCGACGAGCTGCTCGACGGCCTGGGAAAAAAGTTTCTCATAACAGAATGCTCCTACAAGGCTTTTCCGACCGAGGCGTTGACGCATCAACCGATCACCGCCGCATTGCATCTATGCCAAAGGCACAAGCTCGCAGCCGATTCGATAAAGGAAATTCTCGTCAAAACGACAACGCGCAGCGCTGACATTTTATCGGATCCCGGCAAGTACAAGCCGCAAACTAAAGAAACCGCCGACCACAGTCTCCCCTATTGCATCGCCGCTGCGGTGGTTGACGGAAATGTATTGCCTTCCTCTTTCAGCGAAGAGAAATTGAAAGACCCCGCGATATGGCGCATGTTGAAAAAAATCCGCGTCGTCGCCGACCCGGACATAGACAGCCTTTTCCCCGGAATCAAGCGGGCTATCGTGTCCATCACGACAAAGAATGGGCAAACCTGCGAGGAGAGTGTGGATCATGCCAAAGGAAGCCCGCAAAATCCGCTGTCGGATGAAGAGCTGATCGCCAAATTCAAAGCCAATACGGAGCGTTTCATGAACGGCAAACGACAGGATGAGATCGTCGCTACGACCCTGTCGCTCGATGAAACCGACCAACCTATAAGCCAGTACATGGGATTGCTGGTGAACGAGAAATGAATTTGATAATTGGAATTTCCGGCTTGTCCGGATCAGGGTTGGGAGGAAAATCCTTTATTGAGTGGTTTTCGTTCAGGCCTGGACAAGTGATTTCAAGGGCACGAGCAAAGTTCGATAATAGACGATAAACGCTCCGGCGGTGAGAAGAATATTCTCCACCAGCTTGGTCACGCCTATGCGCATTCCGGCATCTGCTAAGGAAAAACATCCACAGGTAATATCCAGCCCCCGGGCCAGCGCGGAGGTCACGGCAATAAGGAACATAACATTAAGAACAGCCAGGCCCAGGGCGGCTCCTTTTCGCCAGGGCCCAAGGAGAAGCAACGATCCGCAGACAATTTCAAGCCACGGTAAAATCGCCGCGGCCAGTGCATTTATCAAATACGGCAGCAGGCGATAATTATCGATTTGATCGGCAAAGGCTTCGACATTCACGACTTTGATCATTCCGGCGTAAATGAACAGGACCGCCAGAACAATCCTGAGCGCGACAAAAGACACATCCGCAGCTTTTCTCAATTCTATTGGCCCCCCTTTTCAACCGGTTCCGAGTCTTTCCATTCATCGAACCCCTGTTCGTAAATGGCCACCTTTTGGAATCCCATATTTATCAACTCGTATGCCAGCATCTCGCCAAGATCGCATGGAGGACCGTCGCAATAGTTGACGATCCATTTGTCTTTGGGCAAAGTCTCAAGGCGTTCGCTATATTGATAGAGATCATCGTACGGAATATTTATCGCACCCGGTATGTGTCCGGCGGTGTAATCCGCGCCGAGCCGGGCGTCAACCGCAATCGCCCGTCCCTCACTCAGCAGACTTTTCGCCTGCTGTTTTGAAATGAAAATCGGCGCTCCGGTAACTGCCGGCTCATCGACCGGATCATCCTCCCGCCCTTCCACGTGCACGGGGGAAAGCTCGGGCGCCAGAGCGGCATCAGCGGCATAGCGGGGCGAAGGCCTGTTCATGGCCATTTTCACTCCATGAGGATGAAAAAAGTTCACCAGCAGTCCAAGCACTGCGCTGAGCAGCACTATAAACAACGATTGTCTGACAGCCTCTTTGGGTAAAATTTTCATAAGCTGTTTGTCCAGGGATAATGTCTTTGTCGCAGGTAGAAATCACTATGCGATTGATTGAAGCGACGACGGAGTAAAGTCTTTGGAGGTCAGTTATTGATATTTGCCTGAGGTGAGAAAATTATTTAACTCGCGCTCAAATCGATTCCAAATGTCTGGAAGCTTTTTGGCCAGAGGCTGTAAGGGCGCTTCTTGCAGGGCAATGCCATAGCCGTGAACGAAAAAATGACGAAAAGCGCGATACTCATCGAGCGCTTCTGAAAGTTCTTGAGAAATAATCCTCTGTTCGACGGCCAAATCTAACAGGTCTATATGTGAAGTAGCCGAATGAGGCAAGGGTACTTGAAGATGCAGCAAAACGCGCTTGAGCAAATTTTCCATGCCGCTATAAGAATTGTGAAGGCAGGTCGCTATTGCTGCCAACTCAACAAAGCCTCTTCGTTTCCGATGCAGCGTTTTTGCCAATGCCGCGAGAGTGTCTACAATACGTTCTTTTTCAGCCTCAAAGTCTAGCAGCAAGTCACCCATAAATTTTTGTGCCTCTTTTTTCCACCAGCTCATTGAAAAGGGTTTTATGCGAAAGGTCGACCAAATCCACAGGCTTCGACAGCTTGCGCAAGAGTTCTCCATAAAATTTGAAAAACAATGCTGGATTGATGCCCTTCACGCCGAGGTCAATATCGCGCGCCGGGGTATTCGGATGCAATGATGAGCCAAAAAGATAGATGGCTACTACATTATACTTTTGTGCGCATCTGATGATAACAGTTTTGTCGGAATCGCTTAACATAATTGGGTTGCCTGATGCATAAGTTACAGGTGAAATCTTGTATGTAATGTAACACAACATACAAAAGCATTGCTAGGTTTGCAAGATTTTTTTCCGAAAGCAAACCGACACTGGGAGACGAAATTCAACTTTGTTCCATTGGATCGCCTTTATTTGCACAATATAAACGATACCAGTCTCGGCAGTTTGTTTTGGTCTTTTTCGTGCCACCACTCCTTGAAACTTGCAAGTGCGAATCCATTCTGCATGGCGGCATCGATGAATTCCGACAAATGATGCACGAATGCCTGAATTTCGGTCGCTCCCCGCTCGCTTTGGAACCTGGCCTTTTTCCCCTGGTACTGTCTGAAGGGATGAAGCTCGCATATAAAAAAGCGCCCTCCTTCGACCAATAAGCGAGATGCCTGCGAGAATATAAAGGAAACATCTTTTACATGCTCGAGCACCAGGTTGCAGACGATGAGATCGGCGCACCGGTCTGCAAACGGCCACGGCTTTGTGATATCGGCCATGGAATAGCTCACATTGTTCGGTCCCGGCTTCTCCCTGGCCTTTTTTAGCATACCGCTTGAAATATCCACAGCATGCACTTTATCACTGATTTGTGACAACAGGGCCGTGTTCTTGCCGGTGCCACAGCCAATCTCGATGATGGACTTGCACTTCCACTCTGCCAGGGTGATCCTTGTGACGCGCTGATCGAGGTCACGCGTGAGATTTTCATCGGCGTCGTAGCTTGCCGACCATCTGTCATAAGCGTCTTTGATGTTCATATTTGCTCATGAATGTGCGCAAATAATAGTTGACTAATTAATATTAATAGCCTACCTTACAAAGGTTGTCATTATAAAACATACGTATTACTAATAATACAAGGTCATTATGAAAGAAGTCTGGAAAAAGTTTGATGAAAATGAGCTGACCCATAGCTCGGCCCACCATTTGATGGCCATTTTTGAATTGTTAAAAACAAAAGGATATGCGCGTGGTATCGACGTTGCCAAGCATCTCGGTATCACGCGCGGCAGCGTGGCGATCACTCTCAAACAGCTCAAAAAGAAGGGCCTCATTTCAGAGGACGAGAACAAGTTCTTCCAGTTGTCGCAGCCTGGAAAGGATCTGGTCAATACCGTGCTCAGCAAGCGGCATATACTGATCAAATTTCTCAAAGAAGTGCTGCAGCTCTCGCCAATGAATGCCGAGATCGACGCCTGCAAAATCGAGCACCTGATCAGTCAGGAAATGGGCGAAAAACTGCTCATGTTCATGGGCTTTTTCATGTCCGACAGGATGGAAGTTAAAGAATTTAAAGCCGGGTTCAAAGAGTTTACTTTTGCCTGCCAATCGACGGAAACCTGCCAGGTGTGTGAGACGGAATGCTTTTACAGCGGTAAAACTGAGCAAGACATAATACAAATGGAATGAGACCAAAAGTAAATTTTAACAATAATTCATCCCACCAAACACACAAAATAAGCGAAAGGAATCAAATAGCATTATGTTCATTCTTTCTGTTCGTTTCGTGTGTTTCGTGGGCTGAATAGATATAAATTTTCCATTTGCTTTCCCAAAGGATCTGCTACAAAAGTTACGATGCCGCCAGAACGGCATAAACAAAAAGAGGAGATTGATGATTGGATTCAAAATAAGTTGTTTGGTGATTCTGCTGCTGTTTGTCAGTAGCATTGCCCATAGTCAAATTGACGAGGACATTTTTGCTGATTTAGGCGTTCTGGTACTGGCCCACGGCGGCAATGAAAACTGGAATCGCGAAATAGCGCAGGTCGTCGCGCCGCTGCAAGACAGGTTTTGCCTGGAGATTGCCCTGGGCATGGCGGTGCCGGACAGCCTGGAAAAAGGTCTGCGCAAGCTTGAAGAGCGTAGGGCAAAAAGAATTCTCGTCATCCCGCTTTTCATCTCATCATACAGTTCGATCATTCGCCAAACCGAATACGTGCTTTCGCTGCGTCCGGAGCTGGCGGACGAGCCCCTGCTCATGCATCACGGCAACAGCGCGCATGAACACCACGCCAACCATGCCGCAATGCTGAAGCCCATCTCAACTACAGCGAAACTTAAAATGACCGGCGCGTTGGATAATCATCCTTTTGTCGGAGAAATTCTTTTGGCCAGAGCGCAGGAGCTGAGCACTGTTCCCGAAAACGAGACGGTGCTGCTGGTCGCGCATGGACCCAACGAAGAAGAGGATAACCAAAAATGGCTTGACACGATGAATAACCTGGCACAAACCCTTCGACAACAGGGTGGCTTCCTGGCTGTTCAATCAGTCACTCTGCGCGATGATGCGCCAAAAGAGATTTACGAAACCGCCAGGGAGGATTTGCGCCGCCGCGTTTTGCAGGCAATGCAAGCCAATAATCGTGTTTTGGTCATTCCTTTTTTGCTGGCTTCAGGAGGAATCGAAAAAGGAATCCCCCAACGGCTGGAAGGATTGAATTATATCTACAATGGTAAAACCCTTTTACCCCATGTCAATATCACGCGATTTGTTGAAGAAAAGATTAGAGAGAATGAAAATACCTTTTAAGCTGCTTTGCCTGCTAATTCTGAAACTATTGCCGAGTAGAACCAAACATTCCATAGTAAGCGAAGAAGAAAATTAACAAAATGAAAAAACAATTGCTCGTAATTTCAGCGATGACATTGATGGCCACAGCATGTTACGTCCCGGCATTTTCCCAGGAAGCGAAAAAAATCCAGGACAATTCCTTCTTGATCGAAGAAGCATACAACCAGGAGGATGGTGTCGTACAGCATATACAAGCTTTCCAGCTCATGAAAGACGAAACATGGGCATATTCTCTTACCCAGGAATGGCCTATTTCCATGCAGGCGCACCAGCTTTCCTACACGATCCCGGCAAATTATAATGAAATTTCCGAATCGGGCATAGGCGATGTCGCACTAAACTATCGTTACCAGCTTGTATTTAAGGGAGACATTGCCCTCTCACCCCGTTTATCATTGCTTTTACTTGCCGGTAGCCATAAGAAAGGCCTTGGAAGCGGCGCTGCCGGATTTCAGATTAACGTCCCGCTGAGCATAGAACTTACCGACAAATGGGTAACACACTGGAACATGGGTTCGACTTTTATCCCAAATAGTAAAAAGCCGAACGGAGAACAGGCAAATGCTTTTGGATTTAACTTTGGAGCCAGTTTTATTTTTCTTTTGTCGCAAAACATTAACCTTGTGTGTGAATCCGTATGGAATTCCGATGAAGCTGTTCAGCCGGACGGCAAAAAGGTAAGAGATGATGCATTTTTTATCAATCCGGGAGTGCGTTTCGCCATAAATTTTAGGAACGGCCTGCAAATTGTGCCAGGTATAGCGGTCCCTGTCGGTTTGGGTCCATCTGAAAATGCATACGGAGTTTTTGCTTACCTGTCTTTTGAGCATCCGTTTTAAAGCACAATGGCTGTATCTGATGACGAAAGAGAAAAGGAGACCTCATCATGATAGAAGCGGCAGGCATAACCCTGCGCGAAGCGATAGAAGCGATTCTGGTCATTATTATCATGGCCAGCTATGTGGATCGCACCGGAGAATCGTTCAAGAAAAGATACATTTACAGGGGGACATGGATAGCCGTTGGCCTGAGTGTGGCGCTGGCGGTCGTCCTCTCGTCGGTGGGCATTGATCCGGAAAACGAAATCGTCGAAGGTGTGCTGTTTTTTATCGCCGCCGTCATGGTTGCCGGACTGGTGATCTGGATGTGGCGGCACGCCAAACATTTCAAACAAACGATTGAAAGACGCATGGCAAAAGCCGGCAGTGCCCTGGCCCTGGGATTTGTCGCATTCCTCATGGTCGCGCGCGAAGGTGTGGAGACGGTCATTTTTTTGCAAAGTTTGTTGCTGGCCGGCTCCAGTCCGGTGGAGAATTTCCTCGGCGGCCTGTTCGGGTTGCTGCTGGCCATTCTCTTTGGCACGGTTTTTATGAAAGGCGCCTCGCGGATCAACCTGTCGCTATTTTTTCGGGTCACTTCTTTTATTCTTGCCATCCTGGTTCTCAAGCTGGTGGCTAACGGATTCCACGAATTCTTTGAGGTCGGTCTTTTGCCGGTTAACCAGTCGATCATGGCCTTCGTCGGATTGCTGACGAAATCGTCCACCGGTGCCATCATCATTGCCGTCATGCTCGCTTTTTTAATTTTCATGGTGATGTATGATATGCATAAGGCGCCCAGGCCGGATCTGTCAGAATTAAGACCTGCCGAGAGGCGCAAACAGCAGTATGAATTCTATAAAGAAAAATACTCCAAGATGGGCTTGAGCGCTACGCTCATCGTCCTGGTCATGGTGATCCTGGCCCCGACCATCATGGCGGCCGGAATAATCGTGCCCGATCCGCAGCCGGTGGTACTCCAAAACGGGCAGATCAAAATCGCCATCCCGTCCGAGGACGGATTTTATAAATATGCTTATCAAAGCTCCCGCCTCATCATGGCGGTTAAAAACGGGGTGCCTTATGTTGCCCTGGATGGCTGCTACATTTGTCCGCCAAAAGGTTATGGTTTCAGCAAAAACGTTCTCATTTGCATCAATTGCGATGCGCCCATAGAGATCGAAACAGTGGGCAGCCCCGGCGGCTGCAACCCTTATGTCGTAGAATTTACAGCAACGGACGGCTATGTCATTGTGGATGCGAAAACCCTGTTAAATACCTGGCAGGAGATGGTCGAATGATTTCGTTTTTGCTCCGCCTGGTATTTCGGGCAGCCGTCGTGCAGAGGTACCGGTTTCTTTCGCTCACCTGTACGATAGCCATAGCATCTGCCGTGATCGTCATCCTTTCCACCCTGTATTTGAATGCCGAATCTCACCTCACGTTGGAGCTGTCCGGCGTGCCCAATATGATCGTGGAGCCGCAAAAATCTTTTGTCGATCTGACCCGGCTCACCATCGACGATGTACACCGGTTAAAGTCCCTCGATCATTTTTGGCGCAATAATGTGGTCAATGCAGCACCAATACAATTGTCCGAAATTATCCTGGATGGAAAACAGGTAAAAGTCGCCGGTAGCTGGTTCGATAAAGAAAGTACTGTTGAAAGTGAAACATACCACCTGGGAATTTTAAGATTCAAGGGCTGGCACTATGCAGGAGAGATGCCCGATAGCAGCTCTATCATCCTGGGAAAAAACATGGCCGCCATTGCCCGGCCGAGCGACATGCTGGAAATCCGCTTTGGTAAAAAGAGCCAACAGCTCAGAGTTGCCGGAGTAATCGAGACCGGCTCTTTCTGGGATGATGTCCTGTTTATGCACCTGGGCACATTGCAGCGATTAACCGGCGACAGCACGCTCGATCGTATTCTGGTAAGCAGCTTGATCAAACCCCGGGATGAGCTTGCCATTAAAGCGGAGCTGTACGGAGAAAATGCCCTGGCGCCGGAGGAGTACGAAGCCTGGTTCTGCTCTCCATACACGTCCAGCATTGCTTTTAGCATTAAAGACGTTATTCCATACGCCGAGACAAAAATCCAGCGCCGGATTACCGAAGTTCAGGAGGGGCTGATCAAAACCTCTTCCGCTGTCTTTGTCGCCCTGTTCGTCCTCACATTGATCGGATCGGTGATGGCCATTTACAGCGCTGAAAAAATGTACATCGCCGGCAAAAGCGAAGATTTCGGCATTCTGTCCGCTTTGGGTGCCAGCAGGCAAAAAGCTTTTTCCCAGATTGTGCTGGAAATGCTGCTCGCATCCTTGTTGTCAGTAGCCATAACATATCTCATCGGCTGGTACCTTTCGGCGGCAATCAGCTC
>METF01000134.1:841-1271 GCA_001771235.1 Candidatus Zhuqueibacterota bacterium RBG_16_48_16 | reverse complement strand
ATCGGCCTTATTTTATGATCAGCATGTTATTAACCTTTGTAAAAGCCTCGGTTCATGGAAATCCTGGGCGATCAGGAAAATATGTTACTGAATTTATGAAAAATTACATTATGCTTTGGAAAATAGTATCCCGCTCTTTATGGTTCCGGCGCGGCCTTTATGGGGCGATGCTCGTTGCCGTAGCCACCACCCTGGCGCTGGTGGGCGCGACGAACATAGTCGGCCATAGCTTTGCCGCCATTGTGGAGCGGGAGATGCAAAAATACGGCGCCAACGTGATCCTGGTACCGCAAAATGGCCAGGTTATTGACGAGCCGAACGTGCCGGTGGAGGTAACGCCATTTTCGTTTAAAAATGAACAGATGCTTTTGGCGCAAGCCGACCTCGATGAGCTGTTGAAAATGAATCCCGCCTGGCTGGTTCGGGGAAC
>METF01000134.1:363-813 GCA_001771235.1 Candidatus Zhuqueibacterota bacterium RBG_16_48_16 | reverse complement strand
GCCCGCCAGTTGCATATCTCGCCCGGGCAAATAGTCGAGATCGGCGAGCACAAAGCAACAGCAGCAGCCATCCTCGACAGCGGCACGGAATTCGATACTTATATCATCGTCAATGGCCCTGTGGAAAATCCCACGATGATCCTGATCCGCAGCCGAGATCCCGGCCAATACCGAGGCCAGGATGCGGTGATTTTGCAGGAGATGGTGCGGTCCAAATACAGCTTTTTAGAGAGCATCCGAAAACTGATGTGGACCATTGCCATAGTCGCCTCTCTGGCATCGATGACGACCATTATCAACCTGGCCCGCATGGATGCCGCCAACCGGCAACGGGAATTCGGAGTGTTGAAATCTCTCGGCGCCCGCAAGGCTGTGGTGCGACGACTTTTAGGCTCAGAATTTTCAGTTCTTGCGGCCATAACCTCGCTGCTGGGAGTGCTTCTTTCCGGG
>METF01000134.1:0-212 GCA_001771235.1 Candidatus Zhuqueibacterota bacterium RBG_16_48_16 | reverse complement strand
GGGAAATCCAGGGTGAATGAAATGATTGTTGTAGAAAACCTTTTCAAAAAATTCAATAGAGTTACAGCATTGGACGGCATCTCCTTGAACATAAAAAAAGGTGAAAGCGTTGCGATGATGGGTCCTTCCGGCAGCGGCAAAACCACACTGGTGAATCTCATTGCGGGATTGGACACGCCCACTTTCGGAAAGATTTGTGTGAACGGCCAGGA
>METF01000133.1:218-4994 GCA_001771235.1 Candidatus Zhuqueibacterota bacterium RBG_16_48_16 | reverse complement strand
TATCTCGGGGATTGAGGAACCAGAATGTGGAAGCATTTGGCATATCGATATAAGCTTTATCCTCAAGTACCTTGTCAATTTTCGCCTTATCGACCTCTACCCATGTTTCATCGACCCATTGCAGATAGTCTCCTGTTTCCATCTCATAATAAATGACCCTGGCTTTGCCCCCTTCGGTTTCTCTGTTGATGGAGGCCCGGCGTTCCATGGGCTGAAACTCCACTCCCGGTTTTCGATAATCGCCTATCTTGTCATCTCCGGCAATATTATCGTAATCATCACTTTCAGGAAGATGAAGTGACAGCCGATAATCCTGATCTCCTGTATTCCAAAGTCGAAGCGTATTAAAGGCATTGGTAATGTCCACCAGGAATTGGATTTTGAATTTATTCATGTCGACTGTTTTGCTCAAGCGTAAAATTGTATTAAAGTAGTCTCTTGCTTTCACATTATTTTCTATGCGAGGATCATTTTTAGGATTCCATGTGACCCATGATCCCGCCTGCCAATCCAACAGAACATTGGCCAGCATTCCGCTGAAAATTTTATGGCCAAGCAATGAAGGCCCCAGATCATCTGGTGAGTACAGGTTGATGCTCGCCCTGGCATAGGGTCGGGGTATCGGACGCTCCTGGTACAAATTGACGGTATCCTCATCATAGTTTTTCTGCAAAGAGGGATCTTCATAAATTTGCGCACTGCCGAAATGGCCCCGGCTGCTCACCTGATAGGTGTAATTAGCGAAACCGGAAAACCAACGGCCCACGCTCTTGCGAAGGGTCAGCTCAAATCCGCGGATGTCCTCATATTGATTGCTGCTTGTCTTGCCATAATTGACGCCAAAAATCGAATTAAATTGGGTAGTGCCTTGCTGGTCGGTAATATCTTTGTAAAAAGCGGCCAACTGAAGCAGGTAATTTCTGAGAAGAATATGATCATAGCCCAGCTCGTAGGAAATAGTCTTGGCAAGAGTCAGGTTCGGATCGCCGATTCGCGTCAGCTCCTGATCGGGAGTTCGCTCGACGCGAAACAGGGTTTCGTATTGCGGAATTTGCTTGAAATGGCCGTAATTGAAGAAGAGCTTTGAATTTTCAGTAATGGGATGCGAAATGCCCATTCGGGGGCTCAATTGCCATTGCGGCGCCGATTCCTGGCTGTCAAACACTCGCGATTTATTGTACTTTGATGAGAAAAAATACAGGTCATACGGATCCACATCCCACCAATCAGCCCTTGAGTTGCTGTAGTCCAGCCGCAGGCCGGCGTTCATGGTGAAACCCTTGGTTTCGAGCTTGTCCTGGAGGTAGAATGACGAACGAATTGGAAACACGTGCATCTGAACACGGTTCGAATAGGATTTCCCCTGGGTGGCAGAGGCAATTACACCATAGTCAAGATTCAGATCGTTGTAAACGAATTCGACGCCAGCTTTGAGCAAATTGCTGAAATTGATCTGGCTGGTCACATCGGCTTTGAAGGTCGTCGAGTTTACGACGCTAAAATCGCGCGCTTTGGAAGCATGCGAGGTCGACCCCACGATCAAGCCCTCGGTTGTTTCCGGGTAATAGCCGAATGGATTTTCGTCGCGGAAATAGCCGGGGACAATTTCATAAAGTGTACTTAGATCGCGCGCTCGCGTTGGCCGTGTATCATAATCGCGCTTGAAATGCTCGATGGACACTTCATAGAAGGCGCGCGAGCTTAATGTATGAGTCAGCTTGGCGGCGAGTGACTGGTGTCCGATGTCAGTCAGGCAAAAATCCCAATCGCTGAACATCGCCTGATGCGAGGCAGAGGCGACATCGGCGATTTCATTTGGAAAACGTGGATAATATCCGGCAGCCCAGTTGGATTCCATGGTAAATTGTTTTCCGGTCAGCGACGAAAGCCGCAGCTTCATCGACGGTGTTATATCTGCGGTGAGCTGGGTTGTCCAGTCATAATCCACATAATCCGGTCGCGTAAGAGGGAATAACAGCATTTCACGGTCGCGCCGATAGGAGCTGAAGAAGCGCAGATTGCCAAGCTTTTTGGATACAAAAGGAACAGGGCCGCCAAAACCCGCATCGATCTCATAATCTGCCTGATCATTAGGCTGAATTTTCCTCGTTTCGTACATGAAAACCCGCTGAGCCGCCAGCGGCGTCAAATCGTTATTCGGATTGCTATCCGTCATGAGAATATTCGATATCTCATTCCATCCCTTAAAGATCGGATATTGATCCTGGGTCCATTCATCCCAGGCGCCGCTGCTTGTACCCGTCCAACAAACAGCGTCATCCAAATAAGGGCGCATCCAGTATGAATCGGCATCATGCACATCAGGAATGCCTTCGCCCTGGTAATACTTGGGTGCCGGCGGGCTGATCCTGGTGGTGATGCTGCCATAATATCCATGCACTTTGCCTTCCCGGGTAACTACGTTGACCAATCCGGACTGCACCTGGCCATATTCAGCATTAAAGCCGCCGCGCTCAACGGAAATCTCCTTAATGGCACTCAATGCCACCTTTGTGACAGGCTGGTTATTCCGCGGATCGCGCAGAGTAACGCCATCCAATAAAAAAAGCGCATCATCGGCACCACCGCCGCGAATACTCAATCCATCCTGAATACCGGCCTGCAGGCTGATTATATCATCCACATTGGAAACAGGCAACTCTTCAATCTCGCCATCCGATATGGCGACCGCACTGGTTGCCACGTCAGGCTTGATGACCGATTTCTCGGCAACAACGGTCACGGCTTCCCCTTCGATTGCTTCTATTTCCAGGCTAACGTTGACTCGTGCGGTTTGATCTATAAGTACGCGGACGTCACTGACTGTGACTTTGGAATACCCGATTACCGAAACTTGAATGCCATAGATTCCCGGTGGAATATGCAAGATGGTGTATTGGCCATTAAGATCGGCTGCCGCGCCCAGTTCAGTCTCGCTGATGGTCACATTCGCTCCGGGCAGCGGCTCACCCGTGTCTTTATCGACCACTATCCCGGCGATCTTGCCCGTAGTTCCGGACCAAAGCGGGCATACCGCTACCATGACCGTGAGCAGCATCAAAGATATGATTCCGTACAAAGACTTCATATTCAGCTCCTCCTGTTTTATTACAAAAATAAGTTGCTGACTTGAATGATATGGATATCAATTACCTGTTGAGTTTCTGGAAAAGCGGAAAAGATGGATGAAACATAAAAGGGTTTTCATGTCTCATCGCATCCTAGTGGGTTTACGAGGGAAAAAGATAGTAATTCCATTTGTCGGAATCAAGCTTCATCTGTTTTTAAATGCGATTTTTTCCAAAAAAGCTTTGTTCCCCGGGATAGATTCCTAATCCACTAAACCGTAGGTGAAAGGTCAAACGTGAAAAGTGAAAAGGCAAAAACTGTTTTCAAGGTTTTTCGTTTCACGTTTGACTTTTCACATTTCACAAAAATCATCGCCCGAAATAAGGCGCACCAGCGACACCCATATCGATGCGAAGCAAATTTCTTTGATCCCCACCCTGGATCATATAGAGATTGGTCCCGTTACCCCAAACGAGCTTGACGGCACTTGTGGGTAGAATACTCTTGTAAAACATATCCCTACTTCCATCAGGCTTTACCATCAGCACAGGCTGAGCATAATCCGTTCCAATATAGATCGTGCCGTCCTGGGAAAATGTGAAATCATTTATCGTCGATTCCGCATATTCACCCGTCGTGGAAATGTCAAGTGCCAGTTCTTTATCTCCAAGCGTTCCCGCTGAATCGAGAATTTTGTGTTTCCAGATTGCCAGTCTCGGTGTGTTTTCATCAGGAGCGGCTGTTTCGACCAACAAATAGACATAGCCGTTATAAACACGCATGCAAAATATTTCATCGCGTAAATACACATCAATCGTCTTGGTGGTGAGATCCGGAGCAATCGCAGTAATGCCCACTCGCCTGCCGCTGACGTAAAAATTTCCATCGCTATCGAAATCGCCATAGCTGATTCTTTTGCCAAGATCGATCCATTCCGTCTCTTCACCCGTGTTCACATTCACGCGGGAAATTGTCCTTTGGTTCATTAACAGGAATAGATCGCCGCCAGGACCGATTTTCGCGCCGGTCACAGTCGCGGATGCTTCACCAAGGAGAGTCTTCTCTTGAGCAGGAGTGATTTTATAAATTTCGCGGGGTGTCCGCTGGATTACATAGACATTTTCATCCTTATCAACGGCAACCGCACTCAGCTCGTCATTACCGATGAAATCTCCATAAGCCGTATAAGCGGGGGGAATTCTATACGGTCGATGTTCTGCGAGTAACAGGGCGCCTTCGGTAACTACTTTGACTGTAATGGAATCTCCTGATCTATTGGGCCGGCGAACCTTAATTGATGCTTCTGAATTATCAACAATCTCTGCCTGAAACCCGTCAAAATAGACTTTGTTCTTTTCACGTTCAGATGAAAAATTCTCTCCAATAATCGTGATGTAATTGACACCCGGCCCTGCTTCGTTGCTGGGATCGAGCTGAGTGATTGAAGTCTGAATCGTCGGTTTCTGTTTTTCATAGTACATCGCCGTAGGGGCGTCATATTCACACCCTTTATCGCCACGATCAAGGCTGCCATGAGTATTCCGACATAGAACATTTTTTTTATCTTCATTGTCACTCTCCTTAGCTAACCTGGACAAGCCAGAACCAAGATGGAACACGGATTTAACGGATGAAACGGATGGGACGGATTTTATTGGGTGTGTTAACAGTTCTAATTTTGGTAAAGAATCTAATCCTATGAAACGC